>NZ_JAENSV010000065.1:0-21289 GCF_016613265.1 Pseudomonas sp. MF6751 | reverse complement strand
GCGGGGCGGCTAAACCGGCATCCCTGCCGGTTTACCCCCCAAATCCCTGTCGAATTCCGGCCAGCGTGGTTTAACGGGGCGCCTAAGATCAAAAGCAGATCAAGATCAAGAGCAGCTCGCTTCGCATCGTGGTTACCGTTGAGCTAACAGAGTTATGTAGATACCTATGGCTATCGCAGGCAAGCCCGCACATTTAAACGGAGCGGGTCGCGCCGCTATTGGCGACGGCGGGCTGCAACTTGAATACGTAGTACAACACGGTCAACAGCACCAGGAACGCAGGCCCGACATACAGCGCCACACGGGTCTCCGGGAAGTACGCCATCAGGCCCACCACCAGCACCAGGAACGCCAGAGCCAGGTAGGAGCTGACCGGGTACAGCCACATGCGGTACTTGAGGGCCGCCTGCTCCGCCGGGCTCAAGCCTTTGCGGAATTTGAGCTGGGCCAGCAGGATCATCAGCCAGGTCCAGATCGCGCCGAAGGTGGCGATGGAGGTCACCCATACGAACACCTGGTCCGGCACCAGGTAGTTGAGCAACACGCCCAGCAGTAAGGCAAAGATCGACAGCAGCAGCGCTTTACGCGGCACGCCATTGCTCGATGTCGTGCCGAACGTCGCCGGCGCCTGGCCGTTCTGCGCCAGGCTGTAGAGCATACGCCCGGTGCTGAAGATGCCGCCGTTGCAGGACGACAGCGCGGCGGTGATCACCACGAAGTTGATGATGCCCGCGGCGGTCTTGATGCCCAGACGTTCGAAGGTCATCACGAACGGGCTGCCCTGGGTGCCGATTTCATTCCACGGGTAGATCGACAGGATCACGAACAGCGCGCCCACGTAGAACAGCAGGATGCGCCAGAACACCGAGCCGATGGCGCTGGGAATGGTCTTCTGCGGGTTACGCGCTTCACCGGCGGTAAGGCCGATCATCTCGACGCCCAGGTAGGCGAACATCACCATTTGCAGGGACATCAACACGCCCTGCACACCATTGGGCATGAAGCCGCCATGGGTCCACAGGTTGGAAATGCCCAACGCCACGCCGTCATTGCCGAAACCGAAGGCGATGATACCGACGCCGCCGATCACCATTGCAATGATGGTGACGATCTTGATCAGCGCGAACCAGAACTCGAACTCACCGAACGCCTTGACCGCGATCAGGTTGATGGTGCCCATGCTGATCAGCGCCGCCAGTGCCCAGATCCAGCGTGGCGTGTCGGGGAACCAGACCCCCATGTACACCGCCACCGCGGTAATTTCTGCGACGCAGGTCACCAGCCACAGGAACCAGTAGTTCCAACCGGTGAGAAAGCCTGCCAATGGACCGAGGTAATCCTGCGCATAGCGGCTGAACGAACCGGCCACCGGGTTGTGCACGGCCATCTCTCCGAGGGCGCGCATGATCACCAGGATCGCCAGACCGCCAATGATGTAGGAGAGCATGATCGCCGGGCCGGCCATTTCGATGGCCTTGGCCGACCCCAGGAACAGCCCCACACCGATACACGCGCCGAGCGCCATCAGGCGGATATGCCGTTCGCCGAGTTCGCGTTTGAGCGGGCCGCCTTGAGCGGTCTCGCCAGGGGGCAGTGGTTTGCCGACAGGCATAGGAATACAACCTCATTTTGTTATTGGATTTAGCCACCGAGCCTGGGCGTATCCGCGGATGGGCTGATACACCGGCAGGGCCGGACTCGCCTCATGGGCAAATCCGCCTGGTGCGACTCACGCGCACAGGTCAGCGGGCGTGCAGTATAAAAAGCTAACGTCAGGTCTTTTCACTCAATAAACAGGGAAATTTGGCGATAAGCCCCGAGAAAAACCGCTTGGGCGGTGCAAGCACCAAGCGTCTAGATCGGCCTTCCCGGCGCAAAACGGCGCAGAGTATTGCATAACCGGTCAGGATCGGGACACCTGGGGGCAAGCACATGAAGGCGCGGTTCTGCACCCCGAGGCCGTTCAAATGTGGGAACCGGCGTGCCGTTCAGTCCACACTGAAAAACAAACGTCTGGCCAGCAGCCGGGAAATGCTCGCACGGTCGATGTCCAGGGTTTGCTGCACGCGCCCGGTCTGGCCGCTGCGCATTCGGGCGAACGCCTGGGCTTCAGCTTCGGCCTGGGCCTGGCGCCCCAAGCGCTGCTGCTCGGGGCTTTTGATGTGGGCGGCGGTGTAGTGATCGTCCGGGCCCAGGCGGGTTCCATAGTGAAAGTGCGCGTAACACAGCGGCTGCGCCGTTTGCGCATCCTGCACAACATAGACTTGCAGAAAATCCACGGTTTTGCCCTTGAGGCGTACGCGGGCACCTTGTCGCTGGATGCGCACCTCATTGAGCGCGTGCAGGAAATCGACATCTTCGGCCCGCGTCAGCTTGAGTTTGCTGGCCCGGACGCGGGCCTCGACACCCGCCGCCTCCAGGCGCGTCGCCGCGGCCCGCAAGTCGCTGGCCCGCACCCTGGCGTTGGCCTGCTGGGTGGCGGCCAGCCGCGAGACGTCCAGGCTGCGTAATTTTCTGTCGATATCCGCCGCCACCATACGCCGACTGTTGGCTTGCGCCACCAACAGGGCTTGCAGGGATTCGGGCTCACACCTGTCCGACATGCCTTGCACCTTCGCAATCGCGTTGTCGACGCCTGCCAACAGCCGCAGGCCCTTGTTCACCAGCGCTCCCAGTTGCGGGTTGGCCGTACGGGGTTTGGCCGGCGGTTCTACCGCTTCCCATACGCCGTCGTCGGACTCGGTGAAGGTGGCGATCACACTGCCCTTGTCGTCCACCAACTCTGCGGTGCCGGTCGGGCCTTTGACCCGGGCCACATACACATCGCGGTTGCGCGTGCGGATGATCTTTTTTTGCCGCGAGCCTGCCGCGTCTGCCTTGACCGACACCACGCCGGGGGCGGTGTCCAGCAGGTCAGCCAGTTGCTCCTCAACCTGGCGGTGCAGGCCAGACAGCAACGTCTGGAGTTTTTGCAGATTGGCCAAGTCAAAGGTGTCCGGCGCCATGGCGCGCCAGAACTGAATATGGTCGTCGGTGAGCGCATAGATGCGCCCCAGGCTTTTGAGCACTTCTACACGTTCTTCCCGCGCGATGGAAAGATGCTCCAGGTCCGACAGGGAGCGGCTGGCCCAGCGGGCACGATTGATCACCTGGTTCAAGCTGTCAAAAAACTCCGCCTCCAGCGGTGGGCCTTCGATATCAATGGTGATGCCCCACAGTGTGGTCACTTGCAACGCTTGCAAATCCAGGATCGAAGGCCGTGCAGCCAAGTCATTTTGCAGCTCGCGGGCCTTGTTGCGCCCAAAGCGCGGCACCGCCTTGAGTTGGTCAATATAGGTTTTTTCCAGCGTGCGCCAGCGAATCGCCGCCTCCTCGGCTGCCACTTGCTCACGCATGTTGCGGTCCAGGTCAGCATGGGCCTGGCGATTAAGATCGGAGCCGGCTTCGTCCTCACTCTCATCTTGCAGGACATCGAGCAGAGGGCGGATGCGCGCATTGATCTGCAGCATCTGCTCACGCGTGTCGGCATCCAGTAATTGCAGGCCCAGAATCAGCGATTCCAGCACTTCACAAAGTTCTTCTTCATACCGAGGCCGTGGCTTGATCGCACGCAAACGCATCAGCAATTGCAGCTCTTGTTGCGAGAAGGTCACCTTATTCTGCATTTCCTTGCGGTAGCGTTCCTCAAGTTGCGCCAACTGTGCCTCGGTAACCTTGCCCTTTGATTCGCGCGCCAGCTTACGCGCCACGATCATGGCTGCACCGGCCCTGTCACGTGCGCGCCCAGCATCGCGATATTGCTGTTCAAGGCTCGGCTCGGACACTTCAAGTGCCTGCAGCTCGGCTTCGAGCGCGGAATCGGCATTACCCCCTGGCAAGTGCAATCGCGCATCAAAATCCCAATACCCGTCACCCAAGGATTTCAACCAGGGACCTTTCTCGCGGCCATCGGCGCTGACGACCCGCACCGCATTGGCCTCGTCCACCACCCGGTACACGTGCCCGCGTACCAAGGCATGCCATTGCGGTGGTGAAAAGGAAGTGTCATAGACCAAACCCTGGCGCGGGCCGCTTTGCTCGGCCTTGCTCCATTCTCCGGAGAAAACCCTGAGGCTCAGGCGGCGTGCCCGAGCATTCTGCGCGGTGGTCAGGTCTTTACGCGCATTACTCCAACGGATCGGGGTGTGGAACATTGCAGGCACGGGGACACGAACGGGCACCGACGCGGCGGGCTCGGCGTGCGCCAACGGCGCAAAGACGGGGTGCTCCAGTTGCAGCGCCTGATGGGGGGCGTGGGGCGTGGCCTGGTGCGCAAGAATTGCCATCAGGTTGCTCAGTACATCCGTAACGGCTTTGTTCCTGACCTGTTCATCGTCGCTGGCCAGGTCCTGAATATCCTGCTGCAGGCTGTCGACCAATTGCACCAGCCATCCGCCCAATTGCAACGGCCCGCTGGTCAACGGCAGGACACTGGCAAACAACAGCCAACCCACCTGTTTCATATGGGCCCAGCGTTGTTCGGCGTTCGATACCGATTGCCGGTCAGCCAGGGCAACCAGAGCCTTTGCCGTGCCGTTGAACACCAGGGTGCAGGGGCCTTGCGTGCCCAACTGTTTGTGCAGTTGCGCCGCCGGCGGTTTGTCATACACGCCGAACTCATCGCCAGGCAAAAAGCGACGGATATGCGGTTCATTGAAACCGCCGTTGGCGTAGACCGCCTGGCGTGCCGGAGCGATCCAGGTCAACACGCTGTCCTGTAATGGGCCTGGCGCCTTGATGGCCTCGAACAACGCTTGGATCGAGGCGTACTCCTGCAACATCGGTTCGAGCAATGGCCGGTACAGCAGGTGCGCGCCCGCCTGCCCGGCCCTTGGGCCAATGATGAAGTGCGCGGTGACCTCATCGGCGTCAGCAGCCGCCGAAGCCTTGAACGCCAGCGGCCACAGCGCCATTACCTGGCCCTGTACCGTACGATCGGCCAGACGCGATTGCAGCGCAGCCTGCACGCGCCTGAAGCCATCCAGCGTCAGGCCGTGCTCGTCCTTGATCTTCAGTTCCAACGCCAGCATCGGCAACTGCACGCGTAATTGGCGCTTGAACAACTGCAAGCGCCGAGCGTTTTCGGTTGGATCATCCAACAGCTTTCTTTTCAACAAAGCCGGATAAGCCTGGCCGACGTCAGCCGTTTGCACACACCCGCTCAGCAGGTCGTAAGTCAACCAACCGGGCGCCGGGGCGTCGTTCAACGTGATGCTGGTGACGGTGTGCGGGAACCCGGCCAGGTTTTCCAGCGCCAGTTCGGTCAGGCTTACGGTGATCAGCTCGACCTCACCCGCTATGAAACCTCCCGGCACCGGCACTGCGGCGGCAATCACGCGTTTAAAGGTCAGCTGGACATCGGCAGGCAGCACTTTGCGTGCCGCGGGTTGAGCGTGCAGGCAAGTTTTGAGCGCGTCATCGGCAAACTGACGGATCGAGTCGATACCGTCGAGATACTGTTTTCCGCCATTTTGCTCGCGGGCCAGCACCAGGGCCTGGAGCAGGCGCGCATAGGCGATGCTGTCTTGCTCGTCGGCGTGGGCCAGCCACAGCGGCATGGCGCTGCGCAGCGCTTGCTGACGTGCGCCCAGGCTGGCGACGAACCAGCGTCGCGGATCGGTGATGTAGTCGAGCAACGCCTGATGCTGCCCCGGTGCAAGTGCCAGGCTGCGGTCAATCCGGTCGATATCGCGCAGTTGACGTGCCAGGTAGCTCGCGGCCAGGGCGTCGAACGGATCGCTGTCAACGTCCTTGGCAAACCATTGCTCTACGCGCGCGCCCTCAGCAAAAGCCGGCAACCACGCAGCGATTTCGTCCTCGTCGCGCAGCGGGTGCAGGCCACTGGCCGGACTGAACAACAAACGCTGTTGCCCGTGAATAAGGACCAGCACCGGCAGCATCTCGACGGGCGGCCCCGCCAGGTAAACCGCCTGCACGCGCAATGCATCGCCGTGGGCGCTCCACTCGTTATCCGGGCGAATCGGATGCAGCAGGGTTTTGGGGAACAGTGTGGCGAATTGCTCCTCGCTGTATCCCGGCGGCTTGGCTGAGCCATATAGCAGTGTCAGCAGGTCATCCGACAGGTAGCCCCAGCGCGTCATGTTCACCGGCAACTCTTCAGACCACCAGGCTTGCAGGCGTTGCACATAGGTCCTCCACAGCAGCGCGCCGCAACGGTTGATCAGCCGTTCCAGTTCAACCAGGCTCGGGCCACCTTCCACAAACACCTCGCGCACCCGTTGGGCGACCACGTGATAGTCCGCCACCAACAACACGGGGCCGGCGAGGGCCAGGCGTTGCAGCAACCACTCGGACAAGGCCTGGTAAACGAGGCTACCGTCAGTGTCGGAGGGCGCAGCGATATAAATCAGACCGGCCTGCCATTTGTGTTCAGCAAAATGCTGGTCAAGGTAGGCCTGGGCGCTTTCTTGCGCTACCGCCAGCAATGACGGCGGCTCGCGAAACAACGTTTCGATTTGCTCGCTCGTGATGAGGTGCTGTGAGTCGGCTGGAGGGGTGGAAGCGGTCATGTTGATACTCTGAGGGCAGTTAAAATCAAACGCTAACCGCCGCCGAGCGACCCGCTGACCTAGACAATTAACGCCTGCCATGACGCGCTGTGTGCTGCCCCGTCGACAAACTTCGTGGGCAAGGCAATTCGCGTCTACGCTTCAGACAAGTCCGATCAATCTGTAGGAATGGATCAGTCGACTATGGGCGCACTGTGGCAAACCGACTCGCACAAGGCTGAAGCCGACAGCCCGTCACCCGCCCCATTGCCGAAAAAATTCAGAACGCCCCGGCCATGGCGCCGGCTGTTCTGGCTGATCCTGCTGCTGGTGCTGCTCGCCCTGGGTTTTGCCGTGTTGCGCGAGATGCACAGCGCTCGCTGGCAAGCTCGCACCCTCAGCCAATGGGCCGCGCAGTTGACCTACCGCGTCGAACCCGGAGCCAGCGATGCGATCCTGTACCCCGGCGCCGGGCCCTTCGATCAGCGCCTGGGCTACAGCGCCCTGGGCGACTTCCTGACGCGCCTTCTCAAGCGTAATTACGTGATCGAGTCCCAGGCACGCTTCTCCGCGGCGCTGATGAACTACAGCCGTCACGGTCTGTTTATTCCCTACGCAGAAAAAATCCAGGCCGGGCTGAGCATCACCGATTGCCGCGCCGCGCCGCTGTATCAATTCAATTACCCGACGCAGTTGTATGCGCAGTTCAGCGACGTGCCACCGTTGATGGTGCGCAGCCTGCTGTTTATCGAAAACCGCGAGTTGCTCGACCCGCAGCCGGCCCAGGCCAACCCGGCGGTGGACTGGCCGCGCTTTGCCAAGGCCGCGTGGTCACAGGTTGCACGCCAGTTGCACCTGCCGGGGCAAACGGCGGGCGGCAGCACCCTGGCCACGCAGTTGGAAAAGTACCGTCACTCGCCGGACGGCCTCACTTTGTCGGGTAGCGAAAAACTGCGCCAGATGCTCTCGGCCAGCGTGCGCGCCTATCAGCACGGCCCCGACACCCTCGTCGCGCGGCAGAACATAGTGCGCGACTACCTCAACAGTGTGCCCCTGTCAGCAGTGCCCGGCCACGGTGAGGTGCATGGCATGGCCGAGGGGTTGCGGGTTTGGTACGGCGCCGACTTCAACCAGGTCAACCGCGCCCTGGCCGACACCACGAACACCGCGCCCAGCCTGGCGGCCCGTGGCCTGGCGTTGCGCCAAGTGTTGTCGCTGATGATCGCCCAGCGCCGCCCGTCCCACTACCTGACCAAGGGCCGCGATGAGCTGGCGCAGTTGACCGACAGTCACCTGCGACTGCTGGCGCAACAGGGCGTGATCTCGCCGGGATTATTGAAGGCAGCGCTGGCCAGCCAGGTCACCTACCGCGACTGGCAGCAACAACCGACCACCCAGAAGATCGAGGCCAACAAAGGCATCAGCGTGGCCCGCAGCCGCCTGGCCGCGCTGCTCGATCGCCCGCTGTACGACCTCGACCGCCTGGACCTGTCCGCCACCAGCACCTTGCAAGGCCAACTGCAGGAGCAGATTACCGCCTACCTCAAGCAACTGGCCGACCCGGCCTATGCCAAAGAGATCGGGCTGCTGGGCGAGCGCTTGCTCACCCCCGCCAGCACGCCGCAGGTGCGCTACAGCTTTACCTTGTTCGAGCGCACCGCCGACAGCGCGCGCGTGCGGGTGCAGACCGACAACACCGACCAGCCGTTCGACATCAACGAGGGCAGCAAGCTTGAATTGGGTTCTACCGCCAAGTTGCGCGTGCTGACCACCTACCTGCAAATCATCGCCGAGCTACATGAGCGCTACGGCGCATTGGCGCCAGCAGCGTTGAAAAAAGTCGAGGTCGCCGAGCAGGACCGCCTCAGCCGTTGGGCCGCGGACTACCTGCTGCAAAATCCCGGCAAATCCCTGACAGACATGCTCGAAGCGGCCTTGGACCGCACCTATTCGGCCAGCCCCGGCGAGCGCTTTTTCACCGGTGGCGGCCTGCACCGCTTCCATAACTTTCGCAACCAGGACAACGGCCGCAACCCGAGCCTGCGCGATGCCCTGCGCGAGTCGATCAACCTGCCGTTCATACGCCTGATGCGCGACCTGGTGCGCTACGTCACCTACACCAGCGCCAACAACAGCGCGCAGTTGCTCAAGGACGACAGCGAGCCACGCCGCCAGGAATACCTGGCGCAATTCGCCGACCGCGAAGGCACCGCCTTCTTGCTAAAGTTCTGGAAGAAGTACCAGAAAAAAGACACCCAGGCGCGCCTGGAAACCTTCCTCGACAGTCTGCACCCCACACCAATCCGCCTGGCGGCCGTGCACCGATACCTGCTGCCCGACGCCAGCCGCGAGAGTTTCAACAGCTTCCTGCGTGCGCGCCTGGCGGGAACCAAAGGCCAGCAGACACTCACCGACAAACGCCTCGACACGCTGTACGACAGCTACGGCCCAGGCGCCTATGACTTGCCTGACCAAGGCTATATCGCCAAGGTGCACCCGCTGGACCTGTGGCTGATGGGCTACCTGCTCAACCATCCGGACGCGACGTTCAGCGAGATCGTCAAAGCCAGTCAGTTCGAGCGCCAGGAGGTCTACAGCTGGCTGTTCAAAAGCCGCCATCAGAGCGCACGCGACGGGCGTATCCGCACCATGCTGGAGATCGAAGCGTTTCTGGAAATTCATCAGCGCTGGAAAGCCGTGGGTTATCCGTTTGACCATCTGGTGCCGTCGCTGGCGACCGCCATCGGCAGCTCCGGCGACCGCCCGGCAGCACTGGCCGAGTTGATGGGCATCATCCTCAATGACGGCGTACGCATTCCGGTGCTGCGCATCGACAGCCTGCACTTTGCTGCCGGTACGCCCTATGACACCCGCCTGATCAACGCCCCCGACCGCGCCCGCCGAGTAATGCCTTCCGAGGTGGCGAAGGCCCTGCGCGGCGCGCTCTCCCAGGTGGTCGATGCCGGCACCGCCAAACGCGTCGCCGGCAGTTTCAAACACGCCGACGGCACACCGTTGGCCATGGGCGGCAAGACCGGCACTGGCGATAACCGTATCCAAGCCATCGGTGCCGGCGGGCGCATTCTCAGCTCCAAAGCGATCAACCGCACCGCCACCTTTGTGTTTTATATCGGCGAGCGCCACTTCGGCACGCTCACCGCCTTCGTGCCCGGCAGTTCAGCGCAGGGTTTCACCTTCACCTCGGCGCTGCCGGTGCAGGTGCTCAAAGGCATGGCGCCCCTGTTGATGCCATACCTGCAAGGCAACGAGCAGAACGCCTGCGTGAGCAGCACCGGTAAATAAGCGTGCAGCGCAAAATGCGATGTAGTGGTTATGTATGCCTGGCCTTTCATGGGCGTGATTAGGGTAGGTCAGGTCATCTGACTTACAGGCAACCCAACCATGTTATTCGAGCCCCCCTACCCGCACGCTGCCAGCCACGCAGAAAAGGGTATGCATTTTGATTTGATCCAGCGTTCAGTTCCCGAATGGCTCAGCACCAGCACACTCACCCGCGTACGCGCATTGCAGGCCGCCAGCCCTTTCGTCTATACCCGACTCAAGTCGACCGTTCCTCTTGCAGACACGGTGTCCAAGGACGCCCTGGCCAAGCAATGGACCGCCAGGAATGATCTGGATGACCATTTCAAATACCTGAAGGACGTGTACGCATTCGCCGAGCCCCTGCTAAAAAATGCCCTGCGTGAATACGGCAACATTGATGTAAAAAATACGTTTATCCGGCTTTATGCGCCCGCCAAAAACAGCTGGTGGGTCATCGAGGCAAACAAAGGCGTGACCAGCCGCACCGTGTCGTTACTGGATGCCGCACTGCATAACTTTAGCGCCAACGAGCAGTTCGCCGACTATGCGTTCCTGGCCAAAGCCGACGCCCTCGGGCAGCAGAACATCCTGACGTTCACCTCCAGCAGCAGTGGCCAGCCCCTGACCGCGCAAGGTTTCAAAAGCCTGTGTCGCACCCTCGATATCGGCCGGCAGTATCAGACGCGCTTATTGAAAATCCTGGGTTTCGACAATCAGGTACAGGCCGATAAGTTACGGCTCAAGGTTATTGCCTGCGACAAGGCTTCACTGAAGAACGCCGCCTGCATCGCCTGGTCGCAACAGCACCTCCAAGCGGATGCCCGACGCCTGATTCTGGATATCGTTGAGGGCAAGCCCAAGCCGACGCTGGATGGCATCGCGGTGGCGTATTACAACCTGAGCCTGCTCAATGCCCGCCTCAGCGGTATTGTGCTGATTGCCGCGCCACAAGGCCACGACAAGCACATCGAACGCCTGATCGCCTACGTGCCCGAAGACCCCGAGCACCCGTTGAAGGAGTACGCTTCGCCGATCGAACTCATGAACGAACTGACACGCCAGCTGCGCGACAGCACTTCAACCGGCGAGGCAACCGCTCAACCCTCTTACCGGCAGTTTTTCAGTCAATTCATCGACCATAAACAACGTGGGCATTTTTTTGCCGAGCTGCAAAATCGTCTGTTCAAGGTGCAATGGCATCAAAAGAATCGCACCGACAGCGGACCCACTTGGCGAACCATCGCGATCGACACGCCGCAGTTACACTTCAGCGTGCAAAACATCTTCGACGACCATCACAACCGCCCGCCCACCGGCCATTCCGAACCCGATACGCTGTGGCATTACCTGTACCGGGTCAAGGTCAATAAAGTCGTCAACGACAGCCGTGAGCTGGCCATCAGCACCGCCTACGCCGACCTGATGGCACGCTGGGCCTGGTGGGACAACCTGGGCAAGATCCTTTCGGATATCTTCAATGCCGCGTTGCTGGTGGTCACCCCGTTCGTGCCGTTCCTGGGAGAGTTGATGCTCGCCTACACCGCCTACCAGGTGGCCAGCGATGTCTTCGAAGGGATCGTTGACTGGGCGCAAGGCCAAGGGCTGGAGGCCATCGGGCATGCCATGGATGTGGTGGAGGCGCTAGTGCAAGCAGGCATTTGGGCGGGGGCCGGCAACATCGGCCAGGCCATCACCCTCAAGCTGTCGCCCTTCGTCGAGGGCCTGCACCCGGTGACACTGGCGGGCGGTGAACATCGCTTGTGGAACCCCGACCTTTCGCCCTATCAGCAGAACATCAGCCTGCCCCAAGACATCACCGCCGACGCACAGGGCTTGTATCAGCACTCACAGAAACACTGGCTGGCCCATGGGGGCGAACACCTGCATGTCAAACCTGACCCGCATCTGCCCCTGCATCGCATCGTGCACCCCAGCCGGCCAGATGCTTATCAACCCAAAGTGCACGTCAACGGCACCGGTGCCTGGGTGCATGAAGGTGAACAACCGCGCAGTTGGAATGATCACACGCTGATGCGCCGCATCAGCCCCGCGGCCCGTTCGCTCACTGCCGAGCAGCTCGAACAGGTCCGTGTCACCAGTGGCAGCGAGCCCGATCATCTACGCCACATGTACGTGCGCAACCAACCGACCCCGCCACTGCTGGCCGACAGCCTCGAACGCTTTCGCGCCGGACGGTTTGCCGAAGAATCGGCCGACAAGATACGCACAGGCCAGACACTCGAACCCTATTCCTACTGGTTCGAACAGGCCGTCACCGACCTGCCCGGCTGGCCGTCAAGCAAAGCGCTGGAGGTGTTTTACAACAGCGACCTGAGCGGCGAGTCGCGTAAATACGGCGATGGCGCCGCAGCACCCGCCGACACCCTGCGTATCAGCCTGGCCGACGTAATGGCTGCCAAACTGCCGGAGCGCGTGCTGGGTTTTCTCGACGAGCAGCAGGTCAATACGCTGCTGGGCGAAACCCTGCCGCAGGCCGAACAGGCCCAGGCGTTGCGCAATAAACTGGCGGACTACGTCGACGGCTTTGGTGGGCACCTGGCCAAAAGTTACTACCAGCTAGGCCAAGTCAGCAGCGACCCGCATGTAGCCCTGTTACGCCAGAGCTTTCCCGAGCTGGCGCTGAGCAATGCCAACGCGTTGCTCAAGCAGGCCTGGCCTGAAGAAACCAGGGTGATGACAGAGGAACAGCGCCTGCCCCTGCGCCTCAGAAGTCTGGCTCGGGAGTTGGACTTCGACAGCCAGGCCTGCCGTGCCGTCGAAGGGCTTTACCCGCCCCGGCAACCCTCGGCGCAAAGCGAGCGGTTGGTGCTGAACACCTTACGTCTGCACAGCGACGTCTTCAGCGGGCTGAAAATCGACATACGTGACAACAGCCCCACCGGTCCTTTGCGCTGCAGTGTGGGCGAAGCCGACGCGCTCCAGACCCACACGCTGGTGCGCAACGCAGACGGAAACTATGCAGTGTTCGACGCCGATGCCAAGCCGTTGAACCCTGCCACCACGCTGTACGAGTGCCTGCTCGAGACCCTGACGCAAGACCCGCAACGCACGCCGCCCTACGCGGTTGGCGAAGGTGAGCAACTGCGCCAATGGGTAATCGAACACAATCAGGCACCGGCCGAGCGACGCCTGGCCTTGGCCGAAACGCCGGTGCGGATGCGGCCTGACCCTGAGACCGAAGTACTCCTGGGCGGCGGCGCATCCTGCAAGATGTCTCACACGGACAGCTACGATATGCAGCCCAAAACCATTGAAGAGCGCATCAAGCAGTTGCTGCCCGCCATGAGCAGCGAAGCCGTTCGACGCTTATCGATCACGCTGGGTACAGCCGAAGGCGAGCAGACACTGGCGCAGATGGAGTCGCAAAAGCAGCAACTGTTCCAACAGCTCGATGCCTACATCAAAGGCCCGACACGCTGGGAAACCACCCTGCTGGAACCGGAAGTACGCAAACGCCGTGGGATAGTCGCCAGCCGCCTCTACGACGGCTGGAGCAATGGCCTGACGGTTCACTTGGACGAAAGCTTCGAACATCGGGGTGGTATCGCTCTCGATTTGTTCAACACCGCCATGCCCGACGAACTGCCCACCCTTAATGTGCCCCTTAACCACATCAGTGACCTGGACTTGCGCGGTTGCGATTTTTTGGATCGCCACGCCGCCTTTCTCGACAACTTCCCGCACCTGCGCGACCTGGACTTGAGTCATAACCAGCTCACCCAGTTGCCGGCGAACCTCGGCAAGCTCAAACGCTTGCGACGCTTGCATCTGGAAGGCAATGCCCTGGTACTGGACGATGCGGCCATAGCAACACTTGGACGGCTCAAGCGCCTCAAACAGCTTGAAATGGCCGGAAACCCGCTGGGGCGCGCGCCGGATATCAGCCAAATGCCGGCCTTGACCTGGCTGAACCTGCGCAATACACAAATCAAGGAGTGGCCTGCCGGGCTGGTGGGCCAGTCCCGTGCGCGCGGATTCCAGCTGGACGTGAGCGAGAATGCGATCACCCAGTTGCCCCACGTCACTCCTGGCTCGGATGACGCCGACATCATCGCCCGCACGCGGCTGGACCAGCACCGGCTCACATCGGATTTTCAGGACCTGCTCGCCGAATATCGCGAATCGGTGGGGTTGGACCCGCTACGCGCCTATGCCCCTAAAGGCGAGAGCGAACCCTGGCTGACCTACCTCAAGCCAGAAAAGCGCGAGCGCTATCGACAACTGTGGGATGAAGTTGAAAAGGAACCCGGCTCCCAGGGCCTGTTTGAAGTGATCAAATCCCTGGAGGAGCCGGATGAGTTTCAAGCTGACGAAGATCGCCTGGCCTACCAGAGCAATCACCCTGAGCTGAGCCGGCGGGTATGGCGCCTGCTGCGGGCGGTCGAAGCCGACAGCGACCTGCGCGAGCGCGTATTCAAGGACACCCGCTACCCCGGATTATGCCCCGACGCCGGCGCGCTTATTTTTCAGAAACTGGGCGTCGAAGTGCTCGCCAGCGAAGCCCATAGGACCAGCACATCACCCGAGGAACTTGAGGCCCGCCTGGCGGTGCTGGCCCGTGGCGCCGCGCGCGATGCTTACATGGGCAAAGCCATTGGCGAAGACATCGCCCACCGCCTCAAACCCAAGGATCAGGGCGGGCTGGGACAACGGCTATGGTCGCAGGTCATCGACGGCGAGCATGGGGAAGTCGACGAGGCCGGTATTCATCTGGCCTATCGCAGTACGCTGGCAGACCGGCTGGATCTACCGTGGCTGTCCACCCATATGACTTACCGCACACTCGCTGACGTAACCCCGGCGCAGATCGAAAAGGTGGCCGCCGCGGTAGCCCGGTTGGAAGAAGGTGATGGGCTGGTGAATCAGATGCTTTTGGACAAAGGTTGGGAGCGTTACCTTGAGCAGCAGAACCCCACCGCCAAATGGAACAATGACAACACCTTCGACCTGAAGTACCAGCAGCTCGATGAATTACAGGCGCTGCAAGCGCAATACGCTCAGGCGCAGGACCTGCCGCAAACCGATCGGCAAGCGCTGCGACTAAAACTGCGCGACCTTGCGCAGGCCCTGGAGTTGGACGAAGACAGCGTGTTGTCCGGCAACCCCATGAGTGCCGCCCAGTACGATGCCACGCTGAACGAGCTGGGGTACCGTCACAACCAGTGGCTGCGAGACCTGACTCATGCGGCGCTGAACCGGGCCGGGACACGCAAGAACCGAGGGTAATGGGCCCGAGCGGTCAAGGCGCCAGAAAATCAAACATCAGGTGCACCGTGCCGTAGTAGGACCCGCCCTGATATCCACCCTGCGGCTCGATCGGAGTAATCTCCAGCTCGACGCGCCGGCCCATGCCCGCCTCGTCAGCGCTGAGTATCTGGGTCGAGTCCAGGGTAAGGGGCACCCGGTTGAACAGCACGCGCAAATCAATACGGTCGCGGCCGCTCAACAGGTAGGGCACGTCCCCCAGCCGCGCAGCTACGCCGCCATTGAGGTTTTTCACGTCGAAGTTCTTGCGCAGGCGCCCGAGCCTGGAGGTCGCCAGGTCCCATGCCAGCAGTTGGTCCTGCGCCATCCAGTCGGGTTCGGAGGGCAGCACATAGGCTTCGTGGATCGGAATGGTGACCGACACATCAAAACTCTGGCGCTCCTGAAACGCCTGTACCGGCGCGCCGATGAATAACGTTGCGACCAGCCCCGCCCATACCGTCAGTTGCTTGAACATTGTCATCACCCGTTGCTGTTGACCGTCATCGGTGTTTTGTCGCGGCCTTCGATCATCTGGAAGCGGTATTCACGTCCGGGCTTCTTCTCAAGCTGCCATTGGCGCCCCGGCAGAATGTGGTGCTTGGTGGTGGCTTCGCAGTCGGTTTTTTTCGCCGCTGAACAGTCCCGGAACTCATCGAGCACCACCACGCTGTTGCCGGCGTTGCGCAGTGTGTACTGGTCGGCGGTCTCGACGACCTTCGTATCGAAGCGGGTGTCCTTGGGCCGCACGAAAAACACCGTGCCGTAACCGGCCATGACGTTGACGCCGGCGGCGAGATCTTTTTTGTACTCGTCGCGCTCGGCGTCGGTCACGGCGAAGTCGTCTTCCTTCTCCGGCACCACCGGGATGAAGCGCACCCGGAAGTAACGCTCCTTGTCGCGCTCGCCCATGTACAGCAAGCGAGTGCCCTGGCGCCCGCCCGCCGGAACAATCAACCGCGCCGGGCTGGCCATCAGGCCGTCGCGGCTGGTGGCGGCGCCCTTGTCATCCGTCAGGGAGGCCACCGGGATTTCCCTGGACGTGCCGTCGGCGTTATAGACAATTTCCAGCACATTGACCTTGATAAAGGCGGTGCTGGTGCCGCCGTTGAACACCCGCTTGAGGTAAGAACTGCGGTCGCCCTCCAGGTAGTCATACACCACGCCGACATTGATCGCCGGCCCGGCCTGCGCCGCCAATGACATCAGCAACAGCCCAGCCCCTAACACTGCATGTTTCATGTTTGATTACGCCTTATTGATTGAACGCGGCCCACCACAGGGAGCCGATATGCGAGCCGGGCTCGCCTAGACTTCCGAATCCCAGATCACCGTGGCCACGCCGGAATAGGTGCTGCCGGGTTTCTTGAGCATGTCGGCGACGTCATCCTTGCCCACCTCGAAATGCAACTTGCCCTCGCGGTTGTTCACGTACTGCAACGGCTGGAACAGTTCGGTGCCGACGCCGTCGAGGCGCAGGGGCAGTTTGTTCACGCCCTGGTCGTGCTGATCACGCAAGCCATAGGGCAGGCTCACGGCGACTTGAAGCGGCACTTCGTCACCGTCGTTGTTGCGCAGGCCGCAGGTGTTGCCGATCACCAGCCCGCATTCAAGGGTCATCTTGAAACGTGAGCTGGCGGAGATTGCGAATGTCTGGTCACGCCATAGCCGCGACGGGCGCCGCCCCTGGTTGAGCCAGGCTTGCCAGCCGCCTTCGGGTAACAGCTCGATGCGATTGCCGCCCGCCGGCAGGTCAATCTTGAGCACGTGCTCCACCGACAAGATGAAGTTGAAGGTCAGGGTGTTTTCGTCGGGGATCATGGTGGTGCCGAAATCCATATCGCCGCCCGGGCCCATGGTGTAAGTGATGGAACCCTCATAAGTACCAGCGTCCATACCCAGAGGGTTTGGTGTCTTGAGTTCGTAGCCGTACTCAAGCGTGCTGTAGCTCATCCGCCCGATTTCCATACCATTTGTAACGCTGCAGGCTCCGGCGTTCTCTGGAACGATCCAGAAAAAAAGCGCATACGCTTGTCCCGCCGCCATGTAATTGATCGGCAAGCACGGTGCCGGCGCCCCTCGCCAATAAGTGTTCCAGCCCACACCTGGCGTGGCCCAGCCGGACACACCCGGTGGATAAGAGACATTCCACCGTCCCCCAATACCTGCAATGCGCATCTGTACCGTCTCCGCACGACCGGTGACGGTATGAGTCACTTGCAGATCGCGAAATGCCGAGGGCACCTTGAAATAGGCGCTCTGGCGCGGATCCTCCGGAAACGCCGGTATCGGCCCATTGGAATAGGCCCGGAACGAACTGTTACGGATACTGAAGGTATTGACCGCCTCGCACCTGGCTGGAACGTGCCAGGGACACAAGCCACTTTGCGGCGTGGTATTGACGAATTTATTGCTCGTTGGGTTGGCCGGATCGGGGCGAAACACCGCCGTGATCTGCTCGACGATAGCCAGGGCCGGCAAGCTGTAGGTAGCGCCCAAAACCAGCGCGAATGCACAGAGCCCCAAGCGTTTTTTCATTGCGGTAATCAAGGTCATGAACTCCCGTTTCAACCGCCGTCAACCGGCGGTTTCGCCCTTGTGGTTAGCTTCGGCCAGCGTGTCCGGTGTGCAGCGCAGATCACCGATCATCAGCACGTCGTTTTCATCCGGCGCAGTGCTCGGGTCCAGGCGGAACTGGCAGAGCAACTGGTTCTGGTAGCGCACCTGCAGGGTCGGCGCGCTGGCGCTCATCTCCATGGAGAAGAACCCGTCCACTTCGCTGACCCCACGGCTGGCGTGATTGATTACGTGATGGCCTTTAAGCGGCGCGCCGCGTTCATCCAGCAGGCGGCCGAGTACGGTGACGGTTTTCATCACGGTGATCTTGCGGTAGTCCACGCCGCCCTTGTTCAGGTGGTAACTGGAGCGTGCGGGCTGGATGTTCGCCGCCGGCGGGTGGTTGCCTTCGAAGTCGAAGCTCACGCTGCTGCTCTTGTAGGCCGAGACCGGCACGTAGTTGCGCCCCGGACGCAGTACCGCGCTGCCGCCGCCCAGGTCGTCGGCGCGCAGGGCGATCTCGTCGAGGTCGGTTTCCACATCGATGATCATCCCCGCGCCGTTGCCCTGGTACTGGCTGCTGAGCAGCATTTTCCCGGCGCCCGCGACGAAGGTGCTGTTGAGGTTCAAGCCACCACTGAAATCGCCATTGAAGGAGCTGCGCTGCACAAAGCCGTCGCCGCTGACCACGTCGGTACTGAAGTTGGCCATGCCTGACAGGCCGACGCCGTAGGTATCAGTGATCGCCGTGGCCGAGACACTTTGCAGCACATGGTCGGTGAGGTTCTGGCGATACGTGATCGACGCATTGTTATCGCGGCCGCCATCACGGGCGGTGCGGGTGCCGATGCTGCCGGAAATCTGTCGGCCTTCGCTGCCCAGGTTCACGCTCAGGCTCACATCCACGCCACGGTTGCGCTGGTCATTGGTGCCGGCGCTGCCGGGGCGGTCGAACACCGAGAAACGCCAGTTGGCATCACTGCCGAAAAAGCTGTCGTGACGGCTCCAGCCCAGGTCCAGCCCCGCACCTTCTACGTTGCCTTGGCTGTGGGACACCCGCATGTTCAAGGTGTTTTTCGCATCAAGGCGATGGTTGACCGACAACGCCGAATTGCTGGCCTGGCCGACAAAGGTGTTACGCCGCAGGCGCGTGCCGTCGGGCAGGGTTTCGTAGGTGTCGCGGGTGTCGAGCCAGCTGCGGTTGTGACTGAACACCAGGTTGGTCGCGCCGAAGCTGTAGAGCCCTTGCAGGTCAAGGCCGGTGCCATGTTCACGGGTTTGATAAACATTGGCATAGAGGCTGGTGTTGTCGGCAACGGTCCAGTCCACCGAGCTGCCATATTGCAGTTGCTCGCGCACCTGGCGGGCCGACAGGCCAAGAATCACCCGTGGGTGCAGCAGGTAATTGAGCGACGCGCCGGCCGTCACCGCACCCGAGGCTTGCTCGTCCCAGTTGCTGAACAGCTTGGTTTCGCGCCCGGCGAACAGGTTGTAGCGCCAGCGGTCTTCGGCGTTGCGCCAGTTACCGGGTTTGTACACCAGCTCCTGGGTAGTGCTGGTGGTGAGGCCGTCTTCCACCAGGCGTACTTCCACTTCATAGATACCGCCGGGCAGTGGCCGGGTGTCCAGCGTTTGCAGGCCGGCGGCCACGGCCTGGGTGTTGATCAGCAAGCCGTTGCGATAGATCTCTACCGCTGCCTGACGGTTGGCGGTGACGTAGATCGGGTAAACGCTGGGCTTGGGGTTGTTGATCGCCAGGCTGTCGGAACTGCCGTACATGATGCCCAAGGCGGTGTCAGGGCTGGCGCCGAAGCTGCGCAGTTGACGGGTCAGGCCATCGGAATTGGGGGTGAAGTGGCCAAGGCGAAAAAACTGCCCCTCCAGTTCACGCTGGGTGTACAGCTCATGAATCGCGTGGCGCATGGGTTGGTCATTACCGCTCTGGCGCGCCAGTTGCAGGTTGAACACCTGGCTCCAGTTGCCCACGCTGGAACTGGCTTGCAAACCATAACGGCCGCCGAGGCTGTCTTGCTGACCGCCATTGAGGTTGAGCTGGTTGTTGATGATCAACCCCAGGCTGCCGCCGTCGGGCTGGTCGTAAAAGCGCGGGGCTTCGCTGCTCAGTTCAACGTCCTGCGTGAGGATCGATAACTGGGAGCTTTCCAGATTGTAGTAAGCAGAGATCATCTTTTGCGGGCAAGACTGGGTGCAGGCGCCCAACGCCACGCCTTTTTCCAGCAGACCTTGCCAGGTGTCGCGGGTGGCAGCCGGCACCTTGCTGTCGCCGGTGTCGGTGAATTCGAGCAGGGTGACGCGGTCGTCCCGGGACAGCACGATCAGCGCTTCGCCAAGCAGTTGGTGGTCCAGGTCTACGCGCACCGCCAGGGGTACATCGAAAAAGTGATCGGCAAAGCCTGCGGGCAAGCCTTGGGCCTGAGTGATCAGGCTGCCGGGCGTGGCTGCACCGGAAGCAGCAGGTGCCGCCAGCGCACTCGTACATATCAGCAGCGCAAGCGCAGCCGCGATAGGCGTCATCGGGAACATGAACGGATACTCTGAATGCCAGGAGACCAGAATCGAAAACCAGGCCGGCGAACGGAGGAGGAATTCGCCGACCTGAAAAGTCATGCCCGCGCCAAGCGGGCATTGATTGGCATCAAGGCCCTACTGGCAGTACCGCGTCGAAGACCACTGGCATCACGGAGGTGTACGAACCGCGCTGCGTCGCCGAAGGCTTGGCTGCGACGATGCGCATCTCCGCACCTACGCCTGGGGTGGAGTCGGCTTCGTTGACCACTTCCTGTGGGGTGCCGGTCAGGGTCACACCATTGAGGGTGGTGGTGAGCGGGATGTTCTGGCTTGGGTCACCGTTGAACAGCACGGCCGGGCCGCCTTCGATGTAGGCGTGAACCGAACCATTGGTGTTCTTGATGTCGTAGATGGCGCTCAACGGCGCCAGCTCACCGCTGACCAGGTTGTAGGTCATGGTTTCATCGCGACCCCAGTTCGGGTCACGCGGCTGGGCGTGGAACACGGTAGTCGGGATGGTGGCCTTCATGTTGACGGTGTGGCTGGCTTCACCGGCAGCAAAAGCTGTTACCGAGGAGGACAGCGCCATAACAGCCAGGGGAACAGCAATCGCGAACTTCTTGAACATGGTCAATACCTGTAGTTATCAACATTGAGTGATTCGTCGCCAAGTAACCGCCTTAACAACGAACGCGCTGCCGTTAGTTGCAACGCCAAACAATGATCAACTCAAAATAACAGTAGGTATGCAGGCAACCTCTCACACCTGCGTAGCCCTATTAATCAGGGATTGAGAGAAAAACATGGCACTTTGCCAAAACTTTCAAAGTAGCTGTAAGAACAAGACTACAACACAACAAACAGGGCCAACCAAAAGAACTTTCGCTCAGAAAAATACCACAAACTATCTGCCGGACCTAAACTTAACTGAGTTTAAACTCTGGGCGGTTGCAGAAGCTGAGTGCAACACGGTTATTGATTTGAAGCTGGAGCATGATGCCGCATAGCCATGGCTTCCTGCATCACCTCGCCCATGACTTCGATCGGGCACTTGAAATCGAAGCGTT
>NZ_JAENSV010000064.1:0-23135 GCF_016613265.1 Pseudomonas sp. MF6751 | reverse complement strand
GTTGGCCAGAAGCTGTTTGGAGCTTCCTCGGATAGGCCTGATACATAGATGCAACCGGGTACCAATGTTTGAAAAGCGGGTTGAAAGTGGGGGCGAGTCCATACATAGGAGCGAGCTTGCTCGCGAAAAACTCCCAGGCGCCGCGTTTATTCAGGAAGCACGCATTATCGTTGACGTTTTTCGCGAACGAGCTAGCTCCTACAGAAAGCGATGTTGCCCCCGATAGCGGAGTGTCAGTCTGCGCCGCCTTGTGGGCTCAACCAGCCGCGAACCCTGCGATACAGCTGCTCCTGCTCTGCCGCGCTATTGCCGGGCAGCGCGGTGAGCGATACCTGTTTATAGCTGTCATTCTTCGAGCGCTTGGCCGCCTGGAGTCGTTCCTGGGCGTTTTTGCGTTCCAGGGCGCCTTCTTGATAGAACACGTCCGCCGTGGGCACCTTCAAGGCCGGCGCCAGTTGCTGCAGGTCCGGTTGGCGAGCTGCGGGCGTCTTGCCGGCCACCATCACCAACCTCTGCACCTGGGAGGGTTGTTTCTCGCTCAGGTAGCGTGCCGCCCACCAGGCCCCGGTGCCATGGCCGAGCAACACCACGCTGCGGGCGCTTTGGGTCTGGGCGAAGGCGACGGCGGCGTCGATGCGGTCGAAGATGCGCTTGGCGTCGGTCTTGTCCTGTTCATCCGCCCCCGGCACCACCGCCGGGTCAGTGCCTTCGGCCTCAGCGCTGGCGGCCTGTTCGACCGGCTTGGCAGCGGTACTGCCTTCCTTGCTGCTGGTATCGACTACGGCTTCAGGCGGTTCGATGACCCGTGGCGGCAGGGTGTCCACACTGACGTCAGGCAATGACAGGCTGAGGGTGCCCCAGGCTGCGTCCGGCAACTTGCGCCGCAGAGGCGCGATTGCTTGCGGCCAGTCCGCGTTCTCCCCAACACCTGGTATGAGGATCACCACACCCTCGGCTTCGGCGCTGTTGGCCGGTTTCCACAACGCCAGGAACGAATCGCTACCAGCCTGCAATTGCTGTTGCTCCTGCTGCGGAACCTGCCGCTCGAGAGCACTGGCTTCTTGTTGGCTACGCTCGGGCAGTGGCTGGCGTTCAGCCGGTTTTTCGATGGCAGGCGAGGGTGCATCCTCGGCCTGAACAGGCAAGACGCAGGTAAACAGGAGTGACAGGCACAGTGCTGGCAGTGCCGAACGGTGAAGAAAAAGCATCGTTGATTCCCGGCCAGAAGTGATTCCAGCAGCCTAATGGGTTGGTCGGTATTTGTCAGGGGTATGAGGCGCGGTTCTCATTACCAACAGGTTATCGGCGGTTTGTTAGCAGCCTTGATGAGCGCGGCGCTGCCATTCAGCCAATGAATGGCAGACAACACGCCAGGTGCGGCTATTCTTGTGCCAGCCCATCATTCATAAGAGGCCGCGCATATGAGTACTTCCTCATTCAAGATCGCCCACAAACTGCTGACCGGCGCAGGTGTCATCGAACAACTGGCTGCCGAACTCACGCGTCTGGATGTGGATAATCCGTTGATCGTCACCGACGCCGCGCTGGTCCAGTCCGGCACCGTGGCGCTGGCCCTGGAGCATCTGGGTGATCGAGCCTACGAAATCTTCGACCGCGTGCTGCCCGATCCGGAAATTGCCATCGTTGAAGACTGCATGCGTGCGTACCGCGAAGGCGGCCATGACGGCCTGATCGGTGTGGGCGGTGGCAGTGCCATCGACATCGCCAAGAGCGTGGCGGCCTATGCCGGTTATCACGGCGCGCTGGCGGACTTGTTTGGCGTCGATCAGGTGCCGCGCAAAGGCCCGCCGTTGATCGCCATCCCCACCACGGCCGGCACCGGCTCGGAGGTGACCAATGTAGCGATACTGTCCGACAAGGCCGCACAGCTGAAAAAAGGCATCGTCAGCGATTACTTGCTGCCGGACGTTGCGCTGATCAGCCCGCAAATGACCTTGACCTGCCCACGGGGTGTCACGGCCGCCAGTGGTGTGGACGCCTTGGTGCACGCCATCGAGTCCTACCTGTCGCTGAATGCCTCGCCGATTACCGACGCCCTGGCCATCGGTGCGATCAAATTGATTGCCAGCGCGTTGCCCAAGGCTTACGCCAATCCGGCGAACCTGCAGGCCCGTGACGACATGGCCACCGCCAGCCTGATGGCCGGCATGGCCTTTGGCAACGCTGGCGTCGGTGCCGTGCATGCGCTGGCTTACCCGTTGGGTGGGCGCTTCAACATTGCCCATGGCGTAAGCAACGCGCTGTTGTTGCCGTATGTGATGCACTGGAACAAATTGGCCTGCGTCGAGCGCATGCAGGACATTGCCCAGGCCATGGGCGTCAATATCGCCGGGCTGAGTGTGAATGACGCTGCCGACCAGGCTGTAGCGGCGATGACGCGGCTGTGTGCGGCAGTGGAGATCCCGTCGGGCATGCGCAGTTTCGGCGTGCCCGAGGACGCCATCCCGGCCATGGCCAGTGAAGCCGCAGGCATTGAGCGCTTGATGCGCAACAACCCGCGCAAGCTCAGCGCCGCCGATATCGAAAAAATCTACCGGGCAGCTTACTAACCGTTGAGATAGGTCACGGTGCGCGCAGCAAAGCATGAGGTATACAATGCGCGCCATCGTGATTTAGCTCAAAAAAGGTGCGTCATGCAGCCCTTCGTCATTGCTCCATCGATTCTCTCTGCCGACTTCGCCCGCCTGGGTGAGGAAGTGGACAAGGTGTTGGCCGCCGGTGCCGACTTCGTGCACTTCGATGTCATGGACAACCACTACGTACCCAACCTGACCATCGGCCCGATGGTGTGCGCCGCGTTGCGCAAGTACGGCATCACTGCGCCGATTGATGCGCACCTGATGGTCAGCCCGGTGGACCGTATTGTCGGTGACTTCATCGAGGCGGGTGCGACTTACATCACCTTCCACCCGGAAGCTACGTTGCACGTTGACCGCACCTTGCAACTGATCCGCGAAGGCGGCTGCAAGGCGGGTTTGGTATTCAACCCGGCTACTCCGCTGAGCGTGCTTGAGTACGTGATGGACAAGGTCGACATGGTCTTGCTGATGAGCGTCAACCCAGGCTTCGGCGGGCAGAAGTTCATCCCTGGCACCTTGAACAAGCTGCGTGAGGCCCGTGCGCTGATCGATGCGTCGGGGCGTGACATTCGCCTGGAGATCGACGGCGGGGTCAACGTCAACAATATTCGTGAGATCGCCGCAGCAGGTGCCGATACCTTCGTGGCTGGCTCGGCGATCTTCAACGCCCCCGACTACCAGGCCGTCATCGACAAGATGCGTGCCGAACTGGCGCTGGCGCGTCCATGAGCGGTTTTGAGCAGTTGTTCCCCGGCAAATTGCCACGGCTGGTGATGTTCGATCTGGACGGTACCTTGATCGACTCGGTGCCTGACCTGGCGGCCGCGGTGGACCAGATGCTGCTCAAGCTGGGGCGCAAGCCGGCAGGGGTCGAGTCGGTGCGCGAATGGGTTGGCAATGGCGCACCGATGTTGGTGCGCCGGGCCCTGGCCAACGACATCGATGCCACGGGTGTGGATGAGGTAGAGGCAGAACATGCCTTGGAACTGTTCAATGCCGCTTATGAAAGCAGCCACGAACTGACCGTGGTTTACCCCGGTGTGCGCGACACCCTCAAGTGGTTGAGCAAGCAGGGCGTGGAAATGGCCCTGATCACCAACAAGCCGGAGCGCTTCGTTGCGCCGTTGTTGGACCAGATGAAAATCGGTCGCTACTTCCGCTGGATCATCGGCGGCGATACCTTGCCGCAGAAAAAACCCGACCCTGCGGCGCTGTTTTTCGTAATGAAAATGGCCAATATTCCGGCATCTCAGTCGCTGTTTGTCGGCGATTCGCGCAGTGATGTGCTGGCGGCCAAGGCGGCGGGCGTGCAGTGTGTGGCCTTGAGTTATGGTTACAACCATGGGCGGCCGATTGCGGAGGAGTCTCCAGCGTTGGTCATTGATGACCTGCGACTGCTAATCCCCGGTTGCTTGGGCGCTGGCGCTGAGATAACGTTGCCCGACATTGATTCGTCCCCTTCTGGAAATTCCATCGTGGTGGTCACTCGCAAACTCTGGATGAAAGTCATCAAGGCCCTGGCCCGCTGGCGTTGGCGCGCCTGACTGATCCTGGCCGCGTTTGCGGCACGTTTGCCTACCTGACTGTTTGACCCTCACACCACGAGGCACCTCATGACCCGCGAAGAATTCCTGCGTTTGGCCGCTGCCGGCTATAACCGTATCCCCATGGCTTGCGAAACCCTGGCCGACTTCGATACGCCACTGTCGATCTACTTGAAGCTGGCCGACGAGCCCAACTCCTACCTGCTCGAGTCGGTACAGGGCGGTGAGAAGTGGGGGCGTTACTCGATCATTGGCCTGCCATGCCGCACGGTGCTGCGGGTACACGACCATCATGTGAGCATCACCCATGATGGCGTGGAGATCGAAAGTCATGACGTAGAAGATCCGCTGGCTTTTGTCGAAACCTTCAAGGCGCGCTACAACGTGCCGACCATCGCTGGCCTGCCGCGCTTCAATGGCGGCCTGGTGGGGTACTTCGGCTATGACTGCGTTCGTTATGTGGAGAAGCGCTTGGGCAAATGCCCGAACCCGGACCCGCTGGGCGTGCCGGACATTTTGCTGATGGTGTCCGACGCGGTGGTGGTGTTCGACAACCTCGCCGGCAAGATGCATGCGATTGTCCTTGCCGACCCGGCCCAGGCTGATGCCTTCGAACAAGGCCAGGCCAACCTGGAAGCGCTGCTTGAGAAACTCCGCCAGCCGATCACCCCGCGTCGCGGCCTGGACCTCAGCCGCCCACCGGCGGCCGACCCGGTGTTCCGCTCAAGCTTTACCCAGGATGACTACGAGCGTGCCGTCGATACCATCAAGGAATACATCCTCGCCGGTGATTGTATGCAAGTGGTGCCGTCGCAACGCATGTCCATCGACTTCAAGGCGGCGCCGATTGACCTGTACCGCGCACTGCGTTGCTTCAACCCGACGCCGTATATGTACTTTTTCAATTTTGGCGACTTCCACGTCGTGGGCAGTTCGCCGGAAGTGCTGGTGCGGGTTGAAGACAACCTGATCACCGTGCGCCCGATTGCCGGCACGCGCCCCCGTGGCGCGACCGAAGAAGCCGACGTGGCGCTGGAAGAAGACCTGCTCAGCGACGACAAGGAAATCGCCGAACACCTGATGCTGATCGACCTGGGGCGCAACGACACCGGGCGTGTCTCGGAAATCGGCTCGGTGAAACTGACCGAGAAGATGGTCATCGAGCGGTATTCCAATGTGATGCATATCGTGTCCAACGTCACCGGCGAGCTGAAGGCCGGGCTGACGGCGATGGACGCACTGCGGGCGATTTTGCCGGCGGGCACATTGTCGGGGGCGCCGAAGATCCGTGCGATGGAAATCATCGACGAACTGGAGCCGGTCAAGCGTGGTGTCTACGGCGGCGCCGTCGGGTATTTTGCCTGGAACGGCAATATGGACACCGCCATTGCGATCCGCACGGCGGTGATCAAGGATGGCGAACTGCATGTGCAGGCTGGTGGTGGGATTGTGGCGGACTCGGTGCCGGCCCTTGAGTGGGAAGAAACCCTGAACAAGCGCCGAGCGATGTTCCGTGCCGTGGCATTGGCAGAGCAAGCTCCACGAGACTGAAGCTGGAATAAAAAATGTGGGAGCGGGCTTGCCCGCGATGGCGGTGTGTCACTTGAGATATTCAGTGACTGATCCACCGCCATCGCAGGCAAGCCAGCTCCCACATTTGTTTTGCGCAGTATTTAGAAATCCAGACTGACCCCGACATTGATGCCTTGCTGGGTCAAATTGTCATCCTTCCTCAGGTTATACGCCGCGCGCAGTGCAAGGTCCTGAGTCAGCTTGTGGCTGACACCCAGGCTCAAGCGGTCAGAATTACTGCGAGGCGTATAGCCGTCCAGCTTGAAGTCGATTCCCTGGACGCTGTTGAGCGAAATGTTCACCTTCTGGGTGTCATTTTCAAACTCATGCTCGTGTGCCACTTCGCCAAAAACCTGGGTTTGCGGCGTGATGCGGTAGCTGCCTTGCAGGCCGGCGCCCAGGCGCTTGGAGTCGCGTTGTTGATCATCAAAGGTCAGGGCGGTGGAGCGGCTGTTTTTCTCCGAGTAACCATTGACTTCAACCCGCGCGTAATCGGCGCTGATGAACGGCGACAGGTGCCAGTCGCTGCCCGGTGTGGCGATGTCATACCCCACGCGGCCGCTCAGTGCCCAGAGCCAGCCATCGGTATCACCTTTCTCCGAGCCTTCACTGACACCTAGGGCGAACTTGCGCTTGAGGCTGTCGAAGTCCAGCTTGCCGCCGGTCAATGCGGCATCGGCCCACCAGTGATTTTGCTGATACTGAGCGAAAGCCGTGCCCATATAGCTGTTGAGCTTGTAGTCCGAATCATTGGCTCCGGCTTCGAGGGTCTGCCGATACAGGCCGGCGGCAACGCCCACGCGCCAGTTTTCATCGAGCCGGTAGCTGCCACCGATATTCAGGTTGTAGCCGCTGCCGTCGCCACTGGCCGAGCTGCTCTGATCATCGAAATCCAGGCGTTGGCCGCCGCCGGCCACTATGGCGCGCCATTGGCCGACGGCTTGCCAACTGCCGTTGTCTGCTTGCCATTGGTTACGCAGCTCGTCCTGGTGGGCGCGCAATGTGCCTTGGGCCATTTCCGGCAGCAAGGTCAGTTCCCACGGCGCGGCGAGTAGCGAATAGGCGTAGTCGGCAATCAAGCGTTGCCCGGCCACGGTAGGGTGGACCGAGTCGTTGTAGATCAGCTTGGTCGGGTCCGGATTGGTACCGCCGATGCCGTAGGTTGGGTTGGCGGTGCAACTGTTGCCGCTGAAGCAGGTGCCGGTCAGGTTCTGGCCGGTGGCGAGGCCGAAGCGGGCCGGATCGGCGAAAGCCTCGTTCAACAACAGCGGGATGTTCAGCGGAATGACCTGCGCATCCACTTGTGACAGGCGCTGTACCAGGGACTGGTTGAAAATATTGCTCAGGGCCGAGGTCGCTGCTTGCTGTGGGGTGTCGTTGATGGCCGGCGTCAGCCCCAGGTCGGGTAGCATCCAGACCATGATGTAGCGTGCGCCGGCTTGTTGCAGGGCCTGGGCGCTGTCCGCCAGACGCCCACCTGCGGCGACCGCTTGAGCGGGGCTGAGTACCCGGCCTTGGAGGAAGTCGTTGCCCCCACCGGAAAGGAAGTAGAGCGCGTTCGGGTCAGCTCTCCCACCACTGGCCGGCAAATAGCCCTGCCGGCTGCGCAACACGGTGCCACCACCGGCATTGCCGGGGGGAATCGCAGCATCGGAGACTGAGGTAATAGAGTCGAGGATATTGTCGGTACGGTAACCACCCACTGCCCAGTTGTTCCCGTCTGGCAAACCTTGGGCTGCGCGAACCGGTGAGGTGGAGGCATTCAGGTCGTTGGGGGCTATCCCCAATTTGGCACCCAATAGGGTTGAAGAGACCAGGCCGTATTCACCCTGAAAGTTCGCCCCGGTTCGGTTGGTAAAGCGCAACGTGGCGCCGGCCGAACCGTCGGGAAACTGGCCTGCATCAGCCAGGCTGTCGCCGAAAACCACCATGGTTGAATAAGGTGACGGGGCTGCGAACGCCTGGGCGCAGGCCAAGGACAGGAGGCAGCCGGCAAGGGGCGTGAAAAACGCTGGTCTGAGCATGCAAGATTCCATTCGGTTGTTTTTATGTTGGAAGTGAAACACTAGCAAAATTTCTAGCATTTTCTGTAGGGATATGTGGAATCTGCCTACGTTGGCCCCCGTATTTGCGGCTCCATATTGCACCGCTGGCGAGCCTACGTTACTGTGCCTGAACGTATGAATGAGACCCTCCCCGTGTTGATCATCAGCAAACTCTTGATGCGAGTAGTCAAGGCACACGCCCGCTGGCGTTGGCGCGCCTGACATTTTTCTCTGCCGGCCTGGCCGGACCTGTACCGATTTGCCTTCTTCACCCGTTGCCTGACGCCCCTTGCCAACTCACCCTGGCAACCGGAACGTGCGTCTGGCAGCGGGTCACACTCTTGGAAGGCGGTCATTTGAAATCAGTGAATTCAAGAGGTTTGAACCCACATGTTGCTGATGATTGATAACTACGACTCCTTTACCTACAACGTTGTGCAGTACCTGGGCGAGCTGGGTGCTGAGGTCAAGGTGGTGCGCAACGATGAACTCACTGTTGCCGAAATCGCCGCGTTGAACCCCGAGCGCATCGTCGTCTCACCTGGCCCGTGCACGCCGACCGAGGCGGGCATCTCTCTGGAAGCTATCCAGTATTTCGCCGGCAAGCTGCCGATCCTGGGCGTCTGCCTGGGCCACCAGTCCATCGGCCAGGCGTTTGGCGGTGACGTGGTGCGCGCGCGGGAGGTCATGCACGGCAAGACCAGCCCGGTGTTCCATCGTGACCTGGGTGTGTTCCACGGCCTGAACCTGCCGGTGACCGTGACCCGTTACCACTCACTGGTGGTCAAGCGTGAAACCTTGCCCGAATGCCTGGAATTGACCGCCTGGACCCAATTGGAAGACGGCACGGTCGACGAGATCATGGGCTTGCGTCACAAGACGCTGAACATCGAAGGGGTGCAATTTCACCCTGAATCAATCCTGACCGAGCAGGGCTACGAGCTGTTCGCCAACTTTCTCAAGCAGAGCGGCGGCACGCGCTAAGGACTTTTCATGGATATCAAGACTGCCCTGAGCCGTATCGTCGGCCATCTGGACCTTAGCACCGCGGAAATGAGCGATGTGATGCGCGAGATCATGACCGGCCAATGCACCGATGCCCAGATCGGCGCCTTTATGATGGCGATGCGCATGAAGAGCGAAAGCATCGACGAAATAGTCGGTGCGGTGTCGGTGATGCGTGAGCTGGCGGACAAGGTCGAGCTCAAGACTCTCGACGGCGTCGTCGATGTGGTGGGCACCGGCGGTGACGGTGCGAATATTTTCAACGTGTCGACCGCCTCATCTTTTGTGGTGGCCGCCGCTGGTTGCACCGTCGCCAAGCACGGTAACCGTGCAGTGTCTGGCAAGAGCGGCAGTGCCGACTTGCTGGAAGCGGCCGGTATTTACCTGAACCTCACGCCGGTGCAAGTAGCGCGCTGCATTGACAGCGTTGGTATCGGCTTCATGTTTGCCCAGTCCCATCATGGCGCAATGAAACACGCTGCCGGCCCGCGTAAGGACCTTGGCTTGCGTACCCTGTTCAACATGCTCGGCCCGCTTACGAATCCGGCCGGTGTGAAGCACCAGGTGGTAGGCGTGTTCAGCCAGGCGCTGTGCCGGCCGCTGGCCGAAGTCTTGCAACGCCTGGGCAGCAAGCATGTGCTGGTGGTGCATTCCAAGGATGGCCTCGACGAATTCAGCCTGGCGGCGCCGACCTTCGTGGCGGAGCTGAAGAACGACGAGGTCACCGAATATTGGGTCGAGCCCGAAGACCTGGGTATGAAAAGCCAGAGCTTGCACGGCCTGGCGGTGGAAAGCCCGGCAGCTTCGTTGGAATTGATTCGTGATGCCCTGGGGCGTCGCAAGACCGAAAACGGTCAGAAAGCTGCGGAGATGATTGTGCTAAATGCTGGCGCAGCCCTTTACGCCGCCGACCATGCCTATAGTCTCAAGGAAGGTGTCGCCTTGGCCCACGATGCGCTGCACACCGGCCTGGCTCGTGAGAAGCTCGAAGAGCTGGGAGCATTCACCGCCGTATTCAAGATGGAGAATGAAGGATGAGTGTGCCAACTGTTCTGGAAAAGATCCTGGCCCGCAAGGCTGAAGAAGTGGCCGAGCGCCGTGCCCGGGTGAGCCTGGCCGAGTTGGAAGCGCAGGCGAAAAGCGCCGAGGCACCACGCGGCTTTGCCAATGCCTTGATCGCCCAGGCCAAGCTCAAGCAGCCGGCCGTGATCGCCGAGGTCAAGAAAGCCTCGCCGAGCAAAGGCGTGATTCGCGAGAACTTCGTACCCGCTGAGATCGCCGTCAGTTACGAGAAGGGTGGGGCGACTTGCCTGTCCGTACTGACGGATATCGACTACTTCCAAGGTTCAGACCTGTTTCTGCAACAGGCGCGCGCCGCGTGCAAGTTACCGGTGATCCGCAAGGATTTCATGGTGGACCCGTACCAGATCGTTGAAGCCCGAGCCTTGGGTGCCGACTGCGTGTTGCTGATTGTCTCCGCATTGGATGACGTGAAGATGGCCGAGCTGGCGGCCGTGGCCAAAAGCGTCGGCCTGGACGTGCTGGTCGAAGTACACGACGGCGACGAGCTGGAGCGCGCATTGAAGACCCTCGATACTCCCCTGGTGGGCGTCAACAACCGTAACCTGCATACCTTCGACGTCAGCCTGGAAACTACCCTCGACCTGCTGCCGCGTATTCCGCGCGATCGCTTGGTGATTACCGAGAGTGGCATCGTCAATCGCGCCGATGTGGAATTGATGGAAATCAGTGGTGTGTACTCGTTCCTGGTGGGCGAGACCTTTATGCGCGCCGAGAACCCGGGGGCGGAACTGCAGCGTTTGTTCTTCCCGGAGCGCGGTACGACGATCAGCGGTTCGACACTAGACTGATTTGGAATACGCTCGGAACTGTAGGAGCTGGCTTGCCTGCTATAGCGGCGGGTCAGCCAACCTCTGTGTAGCTGACACACCGCTATCGCAGGCAAGCCAGCACCCACATTGGTTTTGTGTTTATTCAGGTAGGTAGGTGTTCGATGCTCCAGCCCGTGATCATGACTGTCGAAGCTGGCCTTGCCGCCGAGCAAGACCTATTGGCAGCCGTTTGCGCGGGTGAGCAGGCATTCGGATTGCTGTTCTGGCAGCCCAGTGACCAAGCGCTGGTCATGCCGCGCCGTTTGAGCCGGCTGCCGGCATTCGCGGTGGCGAGCCAGGTTTCGGCCGATGCGGGTTGGCCGGTATTGCTGCGTGAAACCGGCGGTGAGCCGGTGCCGCAGTCCGGCGCCACGGTCAACATCGCCCTGGTCTATGCCCCGCCGCGTAGCGAAGGCGACCAAGGGCGCATCGAAACCGGTTATCAGCGCTTGTGCCAACCGATCTGTGATCTGTTGATCGAGTTGGGTGGCGATGCGTCCGTCGGCGAAATTGACGGTGCGTTTTGCGACGGTCGTTACAACGTCAACCTCAATGGCCGCAAAATGGTGGGCACTGCCCAGCGTTGGCGGCAAAGCGGTGGCCGCCCGGTCGGGTTGGTGCACGGGGCGATGTTGCTGGAGAATGATCGTGAGGAATTGATTGCGGCGGTCAACCGCTTCAATCAAGCCTGCGGTTTGGAGCAGCGGGTTCGCGCCGATAGCCATATCGCACTGCACGAAGCGTTTCCCGCGCCGGACGCGATCAGTCGGCTCGACACGTTGTACCGGCAAATGCTGGCTGGCTTTCTGCCGGTTTAACGGGTACCAAATACCACCATTGTCTTGCCTTTGACATGTACCAGGTTGCGTTCTTCCAAATCCTTGAGCACGCGGCCGACCATTTCCCGCGAACACCCGACAATACGTCCGATCTCCTGGCGCGTGACTTTGATCTGCATGCCGTCGGGATGGGTCATGGCGTCGGGTTGTTTGCATAATTCCAGCAGGCAGCGAGCGACGCGGCCGGTGACATCAAAGAACGCCAGGTCGCCGACCTTACGCGTGGTGTCGCGCAGGCGCTGGGCGATCTGACCGCTCAGGGCGTACAAGATGTCCGGATCATGCTGGGCCAATTCGCGAAATTTCGCATAGCTGATTTCGGCCACTTCGCACTCAACTTTCGCCCGTACCCAAGCACTGCGTTCCTGCTCTTTGCCTGCTTGTTCAAACAAACCCAACTCACCGAAGAAGTCTCCGGCGTTGAGATAGGCAATGATCATCTCACGGCCATCCTCATCCTCGATCAGGATGGTGACCGAGCCTTTGATGATGAAGAACAGGGTTTCTGAACGCTCGCCGGCGCAGATGATGTTGTGCTTGGCCGGATGACGTCGGCGCTGGCAGTGCAGCAGTAGCTTGTCGAGGTTCTTGATCTTGGATGTGGGAGTAAGAGCAACCATGGTTGTATCCCGAAAAAGACTGCGCGGTGTCGTTGGCGTTGTTTTTATCCAGCGGCATCTCATTGATACACGCCGTACAAGACATGGCAATGCGCCATTCATTTGGCGCCAGCTTACCAGACACCTTCTGTCGCGATTAGCCAATTTAGCGGGCAAACGCTGTCATTTATCGATTTTATGCAGGGCGCTGCTGTTTCAAGGCCCTGTGCTAAGCTGGCGACCCTTTTTTAGCAGTGGAGTCTGGGCGATGAAGGCACGCATCCAATGGGCGGGCGAAGCCATGTTCCTCGGTGAGTCGGGCAGCGGCCACGTGGTGGTTATGGATGGCCCGCCGGAAGCCGGCGGTCGGAACCTGGGTGTACGCCCCATGGAAATGTTGCTGCTGGGTGTGGGCGGTTGCAGCAATTTCGACGTGGTCAGCATCTTGAAGAAGTCCCGGCAAGCCGTGGAAAGCTGCGAAGCCTTCCTGGAAGCCGAGCGCGCCACTGAAGACCCCAAGGTTTTTACCAAGATCCATATGCATTTCGTGGTCAAGGGCCGGGCGCTGAAAGAAGCCCAGGTCAAGCGTGCCATCGAGCTGTCGGCCGAGAAGTACTGCTCAGCATCGATCATGCTCGGGGCCGCGGGCGTGGTCATTACCCACGACTACGAAATCATCGAGTTGGGTTGATTGCAGCAGGCAAAAGAAAGGGCGCTTCGGGCGCCCTTTTTTTCGGTTCAGATTCGATAGGTGCTTTTGGTCATGACCTTGGCCAGCAGGCTCATGCCGAACCGTACCGGGGCTGGAAAGCGGAAGCCGCCCGCGTCCAGCGCGCTCTCTGCGTGGTGTTCTTCATCGATGCGCATCTGCTCAAGAATGGCCCGTGACTTTTCGTCTTCGGCCGGCAGTTGCTCCAGGTGTTCATCCAGGTGCTTGCACACCTGATGTTCTGTCGCGGCCACAAACCCCAGGCTGACTTTGTCGCTGATCAGCCCGGCAGCCGCGCCGATACCAAACGACAAGCCATAAAAAAGTGGGTTGAGCACGCTGGGATGGCTGCCCAACTGACGGATGCGTTGTTCGCACCAGGCCAGATGGTCGATCTCTTCCTCTGCCGCATGCTCCATCGCCGTGCGTACCTGTGGCAACTTGGCGGTCAGCGCCTGGCCTTGGTACAACGCCTGGGCACAGACTTCGCCGGTATGGTTGATGCGCATCAGGCCAGCGACGTGACGGGTATCGGTCTCGCTCAGCTGTACATCCGGCTGCACGATGGCGGGCGAGGGACGGTAGGGCTGGCCGCTGAACGGCAGCAGGGTGCGCATGGCCATGTCGGCTTGCAGCAACAGACGGTCAATCGGCGAGTAGTGACGTTGGGTAGTCATGCTGACCTCCGGGAAGAATCTCGGCGGCCAGTTTACCGCAAGAGAGCGTCTAGCGTTTGTGCTGAGTCAATTTGCCCTTGTGCACTCAGCCCGGTGGCCAGTTCATCTGGCGCTGACCCAGCACGTGCATATGGATGTGGTAAACGGTTTGCCCGCCGTCTTCATTGCAATTCATCACCACACGAAAGCCTTTTTCGCAGCCTTGTTCCACGGCCAGGCGTTGGGCGGTGAACAGGATATGGCCGGCCAGCGCCTTATCGTCCTCGGTCAGGTCGTTGAGGGTACGAATGGGCTTTTTCGGGATAACCAGGAAATGCACTGGCGCCTGCGGGGCGATATCGTGGAAAGCCAGGACTTGGTCATCTTCATAGATGATCTTCGCCGGTATTTCCCTGTTGATGATCTTGGTGAACAGAGTATCCACAGCTGTATCTCCATCGTGAAAAGTGAGGTGAGTGTACGTAGGCCATCAGCGTGGGCAATAGGCCTTGTTGATGGCGCCGGCAATTTTGCGGGTGAGCCAGCGGGGGCTCAGGCGTGGGCTGAACGTCAGCCAACGATTGCGGCGCCCGGGAATGATGATGGCCTTGTTCTTTTCCAGCGCCCGCACGGTGTAGAGCGCGACTTCTTCCGGGCTCATCAGCTGCTGGCTGCGGTCGAGTTTCGCCGTATCCATCTGCGCGGTGCCGAAGAATGCGGTGCGCGTGGGGCCGGGGCACAGCACTGAAACCTTGATGCCGCAGGTCTTCAATTCTTCACGCAGCCCTTCGGAGAAGTGCAATACGTAGGCTTTGCTGGCGTAGTAGCTGCTCATCCACGGCCCAGGCTGGAAGGCGGCGACCGAAGCCACATTGAGGATTTGCCCGCCGCCATGCAGGGCCATGGCATTGCCCAGTGCGTGGCACATGCGGGTCAAGGCCAGGATGTTGACTTCGATGAGGTCCTGCTCGGTCATCCAGTCCTGGGCCAGGAACGGCCCGCTGGTGCCGATGCCGGCGCAGTTGACCAGCAGGTCGATCTGTCGCTCACCCTCTTCGAGTTCCAGCAAAAAGCCGGACAAACGCAGCGGCTCGCCCAAATCACAGGCACGAAACAGCACCTCGACGCCGAAGCGTTGGGTCAACTCCAATGCAATGCTTTCCAACTGATCACGCTGGCGGGCCACCAGAATCAAGCTACGGCCGCGCCGTGCCAAGGCCTCGGCCAATGCCAGGCCGATGCCACTGGAGGCGCCGGTGATCAGAGCGTAACGGGTCATGCCTTTCTCCATCGCAACGCCACCGGCCTATGACAGTGCGTCACAGGCGGCGGGCGTTTCTTCACTGTTCTGGAGAGTCTACAGGTTCGGCTGCATCGTCAGCACTTTGCGCTTCGGCTTCGTCAACGATAGCGCTTTGATCGGCGTCTGCATCGGGGGTAATGGAGCTGCTTTCGTAGCTGCTGTCCATGTTGGCTTCAAGCTGGTCCAGGTAGCCATTCATGCCCAGGGTGACGACGATGATGAGCATCAAGGGAATGAACGCCAGCCACAGCGAGGCCAGGACTTTCACCGCAGTGGAGTTGCGTGGTGGTGGCGCGCCGTACTGGTTGGCGCCCGTATTGCCTGGCAATACCAGCAATAGCAGTGGGAATACGCTGTTTACCAGCGGAACCAGGTTGAGCAGGTACAGCCAGCCAGACCAGCCCAGGTCATGCAGGCGCTGCACGCCGATTTGCACGCTCACCACTACCAATGCCACAAACAGCGCGAAACCCAGCAGCGAGCCAATAATGATGGCGATGGTTGGCGAGGCTGTCGCCACCGCGAAGCCCACCGTACTGATGATGCCCGCTGCCACCAGCATCGCGACGGTCAGTGCCAGCGTCCAAGCCAGGTAGCGCAGGCGCCCGATGCGCCCGTGGATGGTGAATACCTTTAGGGTGGCGAACTCCGGCAGGTCGTCGCCAACTGCGGCGCGTGGCGGTGCATAAGGTGACGCAGCGCGGTCAGAGGTTGACGAGTCCGTCTCGTGGGTTTCTGCAAGGTTGAACGCCACGGGTTGTTCGGCCTCGATGCGAGCGTCGATCCCGGCATTGTGCAGTGCCGTCAGGTAAGTTTGCGCGTCGGGCTGGGACAGGTCGCGCTTGAGCGCGACGGGGCGGCCGGTGAAGAGTTTTTCGATTGCTTCGACATCGCTTTTGAATAACTCGGCGAGGTTCAGCTTGGCGGTGGTGCTTTCGACACCTGGGCGCAAGGCTCCGTCAAACACAATCTTGAAACGGCTGTCGCTCATGCGGGCATCCTTGTCACTTAATCATGGAGAGTATGCAGGCCTGTCCAGTTGGCAGGCCCGGCAGTGGGTCAGCGTGGCCAGCGCAGTTGCGCGGCGTGCTCGCGTGCTTTGCGGTATTCGGCATCCAGGCGCGCTATGAGCTCATCCACAGTGGGTACATCATTGATCTCACCGACGCCTTGGCCAGCAGACCATACAGTTTTCCACGCTTTGGCCTCATCGCTCAATGGCTTGAGCTTGGAACCGAAATTGACTTCACCCTTGCCTTGAAGCGCAGCAAGGTCAAAACCGGCATTTTCCAGGCTCTGGCGCATGAAGCTTGCAGGTACGCCGGAGACTGCAGGAGTGTGCACGATGTCGGCAGCGCGGGATGTGAGCAGCATCTCCTTATAGGCATCCGGTGCCTGACTTTCAGTGGTGCCGATAAAGCGCGTACCGAAATATGCCAGGTCTGCCCCCAGCATCTGGGCGGCAAGAATTTCGTGCCCATGGTTAAGGCAGCCCGCCAGCAGCAGGGTTTTGTCGAAGAACTGGCGAATTTCGGCAATCAGCGAAAAGGGGCTCCAGGTGCCAGCGTGGCCACCCGCGCCAGCGGCTACGGCTATCAGGCCGTCTACGCCGGCTTCAGCGGCTTTTTCCGCATGGCGTCGGGTAGTAACGTCATGAAATACCAGGCCGCCGTAGCTATGAACCGCGTCCACCAGTTCCTTTACCGCACCGAGGCTGGTGATGACGATGGGCACCTTGTGCTCGACGCAGATCGCCAGGTCAGCCTCCAGCCGCGGGTTACTGTTGTGCACGATCAGGTTCACGGCATAGGGCGCAGGATTGTCCAGCAGCGCCAAGCCCGCTTCGATTTCTTCCAGCCAGGCCTTGAAGCCGCTGCTTTCGCGTTGGTTGAGCGCGGGGAAACTCCCCACTACCCCGTTGCGACAGCAGGCCAGGACCAGTTGCGGATTTGAGATCAGAAACATCGGCGCGGCCACCACGGGCAGGCGCAGACGTTGTTCCAGCAGAGCGGGCAGCGACATTGGAGGTTCCCCGAATAATTGACGTTAGAACGGTTTGACCACGACCAAAATTACGATAGCCAGCAATATCAGAACCGGGACCTCATTGAACCAGCGATAAAAGACATGGCTGCGGGTGTTTTCGCCACGGGCGAAGCGCTTTACCTGTGCGCCGCACATGTGGTGATAGCCAATCAGCAGGACGACCAGGGTCAGCTTGGCGTGGATCCAGGCGCCCGACTGGAAAATGCCTGGGTTGAGGGCCAGCATCCAGATGCCGAAGACCAGTGTGGCAACCATCGCCGGGCCCATGATGCCACGGTACAACTTGCGCTCCATGATGCTGAAGCGCTCCTTGCTGACGGTGTCTTCGCTTTGGGCGTGGTAGACGAACAGGCGCGGCAGGTAGAACAGCCCGGCAAACCAGCAAACGATGCTGACGATATGGAAGGCTTTGACCCATAGATAGAGCATTTTAGTTATTCCCAGGTTCACGGTAGCGAAGATAGTAGTGGCTCATGCGCCCGTACGTCACGTTGACGGTTGTCGCAGGACGATACGGCCCCTATTATCGACGGCTTTCCAGTGGGTTCGTTGAGGGCAGGTTTATGGTCAAGGTCGGTATCGTCGGCGGCACGGGTTACACCGGTGTCGAATTGCTGCGTCTGTTGGCTCAGCATCCGCAGGCTGAGGTGGTGGTCATCACTTCCCGATCCGAAGCCGGGCTGGCCGTGGCCGATATGTACCCGAACCTGCGAGGCCACTATGACGGCCTGGCGTTCAGTGTGCCGGACACCAAGACCCTGGCTGCCTGCGACGTGGTGTTCTTCGCCACGCCTCACGGTGTGGCTCATGCGTTGGCCGGCGAGCTGCTGGCGGCCGGCACCAAGGTTATCGACTTGTCGGCAGACTTCCGTCTGCAAGACGCCGATGAGTGGGCCAAATGGTACGGCCAGCCCCATGGTGCGCCGCAGCTGTTGGAAGAGGCGGTTTACGGCCTGCCGGAAGTCAATCGTGAGCAGATCAAGCAAGCGCGCCTGATTGCCGTGCCGGGTTGCTATCCGACGGCGACGCAATTGGGCTTCCTGCCATTGCTGGAAGCTGGCCTGGCGGATGCGTCGCGCCTGATCGCCGACTGCAAGTCGGGCGTCAGTGGTGCGGGCCGTGGCGCAGCGGTAGGTTCCCTTTACTCCGAAACGTCGGAAAGCATGAAAGCCTATGCGGTAAAAGGTCATAGGCACTTGCCGGAAATCCGCCAGGGCTTGCGTCGCGCTGCCGGTCAGGATGTGGGGCTGACGTTCGTGCCGCACCTGACGCCGATGATCCGCGGGATTCACTCCACGCTGTATGCGACCGTCACCGATCGCTCGGTAGACCTGCAGGCGCTGTTTGAAAAGCGTTATGCCAATGAGCCGTTCGTCGATGTGATGCCGGCCGGTAGCCATCCGGAAACGCGCAGCGTGCGTGGTGCCAATGTGTGCCGTATTGCGGTGCATCGTCCGCAGGATGGCGACCTGGTGGTGGTGTTGTCGGTGATCGACAATCTGGTCAAGGGCGCTTCGGGCCAGGCGGTGCAGAACATGAACATCCTGTTCGGCCTGGACGAGAAGTTGGGCCTGTCCCACGCGGGGATGTTGCCTTAACGCGGGCTCACCATTGCGCAAAAGGCCCGTTGATCGGGCCTTTTGCATTTTTAATGGTCGCTGGGCGGATTGATATACCGTAACAATAGTTGACCGCTTTTCTAGGAGAAGCGGATAATACCGGCCATTACGCATATGGCGGCGCTACGCCGGGAGATTATCAGCATGAGCGTTGAATCCTTCACCCCCACGGCTTTGCAATTCACCCACGGTGCTGCGCACAAGGTGAAGAGCCTGGTCGATGAAGAGGGTAATGATCGCTTGAAGCTGCGCGTATTCGTTACGGGCGGCGGTTGTTCAGGGTTTCAGTACGGTTTTACCTTCGATGAAGATGTGGCCGATGACGACACTATCGTTGAGCGCGAGGGTGTGAGCCTGGTCGTGGATCCGATGAGCTTCCAATACCTGGCAGGTGCCGAGGTGGATTATCAGGAAGGTCTGGAAGGCTCGCGTTTCGTGATCAAGAACCCTAATGCCACCACGACATGTGGTTGCGGGTCTTCGTTCTCGATCTGATCGGTAGCAGGTACAAAAACGCCGCTTGGCTTTTACGGGCCAAGCGGCGTTTTGCTGTCTGGGGTCAGGCGGGGTAGATCGCGCCAAGCACTCGAAGCCCGCGTGCGCCAGTGACGCTGGGGCGATTGGCGGCGATGCCTTCCAGGCAGCAATGTGCCAGCCAGGCGAAGGCCATTGCTTCCACCCAGTCAGGATCCACGCCGTAGGCCGCTGTAGTGCTGACATGAGTGGAAGGCAGCAACGTTGTCAGCCGGCTCATCAGTGCCCCGTTGTGGGCGCCGCCGCCGCAAATCAGCAAGGTTGTTGTGTCAGTCTGGGCGCTTTGCAGGGACTCGACGATGGTCAGGGCCGTCAGCTCCAGCAGGGTAGCCTGTACGTCTTGGGGTTCAAAGGCGGGCAAACGGCCAAGGTGCTGCTGCAGCCAGGCCAGGTTGAACACTTCGCGGCCCGTGCTTTTCGGGCCTTTGGTCATGAAGAACGGATCGCTGAGCAACGTATTGAGCAGTTGGGGCTGGACCTCGCCGCTGGCCGCCCATTGCCCGTTCCGATCAAAGTGTTCGCCGCGCTGCAGGTTAATCCAGGCATCGAGGAGGACGTTCCCCGGGCCGCAGTCGAAACCGGCGACAGGCGTGCCCGTCTCAATCAGGCTGAGGTTGCTGAACCCGCCGACATTCAATACCGCGCGATTGCCCGTCTGTTCGCCGAACAAGGCTTCATGAAAGGCTGGAACCAAAGGAGCGCCTTGGCCGCCGGCAGCGACATCGCGGCTGCGGAAGTCGCTGACGACGGTGATGTCTGTCAGCTCGGTGAGAAGGGCAGGGTTGCCGATCTGAACGGTAAAGCCTCGGGCGGGTTCATGGCGAATCGTCTGACCATGGCTACCAATCGCCCGAATGTCCTGAGGCTTGAGGTTCTGTTGATCCAGCAAGGCGTTGATGCCTTGCGCAGCGAGCGTTACCCATTGTTGCTGTGCGATTGCCGAGCGGGCGATTTCATCCGGGCCACTGGCGCATAGGCTCAGCAGTTCTGTGCGCAAGGCGTCAGGCATCGGGATGTAATGGGTGGCGATCAGATTGACCGCCGCGCCTTGTTCGATAAGGGCGATATCCAGGCCGTCGAGGCTGGTCCCGGACATCACACCGATATAGAGCGGCATACCTTAACGCTTCGCCGAAGCCAGCATGGTGGAGCGCTCTTGATCCATGCGTGCCATTAGCGGCTGGCTCTGCGCCATGAAGCGCGCGCGTTCGGCCTTGGCAATCGGGTCAGCCATCGGCAGCTTCTGGCCCAATGGATCGACGTGTACACCGTTGACCTGGAACTCGTAGTGCAAGTGCGGGCCGGTGGAGAGGCCGGTAGTGCCGATGTAGCCGATCACTTGCCCCTGTTTTACGTTGCCGCCAGTCTTGACGCCCTTGGCAAAGCCCTGCATGTGGCCGTACAGCGTGCGGTAAGTGTTGCCGTGCTGGATGATCACCGTATTGCCGTAACCACCACGACGCCCTGCCAACAAGACCTTGCCGTCGCCCGCCGCTTTGATTGGCGTGCCACGCGGCGCGGCATAGTCGACGCCCTTGTGTGCGCGAATTTTGTTCAGAATTGGATGCTTGCGGCCCATGGAGAAACGCGAGCTAATACGAGCAAAGTCAACGGGGGTACGGATGAAAGCCTTGCGCATGCTGTTGCCATCAGCTGTGTAGTAGCTGCTGTTGCCTTGCTTGTTGGTGTAGCGCACGGCGGTGTAGGTTTTGCCACGGTTGGTGAAGCGTGCAGACAGGATGTTACCAGTGCCCACGACTTTTCCGTTGGCTACCTTCTGCTCGTAGATCACGTCGAACTCATCGCCTTGACGGATGTCCTGGGCGAAGTCGATGTCGTAGCCAAAAACGCTGGCCATGTCCATGGTCATGCTGTGCGACAGGCCCGCACGCGCGGCCGATTGCGACAGGGAACTGTTGATCACTCCGTGTACGTAGGCGGAACGCATGACGGGTTTGGTAGTGATTCGGTTGAATGCGAAGCCTTTGGCGCCTTTACTCAGGCTGATGCTTTCCAGGTCGCTGATATTGGTGTGCAGGTTGTTCAGCTGGCCGTCTGGCGTCAGCTCAAACTCGAGCTTTTGGCCACGTTTGAGCTGAGTGAATTGCTTGGCTTGCTTATCGCTGGCGAGCACTTCATTTACAGCGGCGGCAGGCAAACCAACCTTTTCGAACAGGGTAGATAGTGTGTCGCCTTTGCCCACGATGACTTCGCGGTGCTGGGGATTCTTGGCTGCGGTTGCCGCAGGTGCTTCCTGGGTGGCTTGTTGAGTGTCTTCTGGAGCGCTTTCGATCTGTGCGAAAGGTGATTCGGCCGGAGCATTTGTGGCTTGTTGAGCGTCGGAAGCGTCTTGATCTTGTGTCAGTTGTTCAACTGGGCTTTCCAGATCGAGGCTCAGGGATGTTCGTTTGGCTTCAACGTCGCTGGAAGGGAATACCAGCAGTGCCAGGCTGAGAAGGGCGGCGATACCACTTGCGGCGAGCAGGTGGGTCTTCGGGTAAAGCGGCGGCGCTTTAGACGGTTCAGTGGTCATAAGTAATTTTGACTTTGAAGATGAAATGGAAAAGATGAATGACATGATGAAGATGAAATAACTGTATAAAATATAACCAAATCATCTGTGGCGCAAGCTCGCGAACGCTGGGCTTGCTGAACGGTGTCCGTGCGCAGGGCAAAACTTGTAATTAGTCCCTGATCTTGTATGGTTGGTTCCCTTTTGAATCTGAGCCTTGCGGGTCTGTTATGAAGTCGGTTGAAGAGCAGCTAGCGCTGATAAAACGTGGTGCGGAAGAACTGTTGGTCGAGGCCGAGCTGATCGAAAAGCTCAAGCGTGGCCAACCCCTGCGTATCAAGGCTGGCTTTGATCCGACTGCGCCGGATCTGCACCTGGGTCATACGGTGCTTATTAATAAGCTGCGTCAGTTCCAGGAGTTGGGCCATCAGGTCATCTTCCTTATAGGTGACTTCACCGGGATGATCGGTGATCCAAGCGGCAAGAGCGCTACGCGCCCGCCGCTGACTCGTGAGCAGGTGCTCGATAATGCCGAGACCTACAAGACCCAGGTATTCAAGATCCTTGATCCAGCCAAGACTGAGGTGGCGTTCAACTCCACTTGGATGGACAAAATGGGGCCGGCAGATTTCATTCGCCTGACGTCCCAGTACACCGTGGCACGCATGCTCGAGCGCGATGACTTCGACAAGCGCTACTCGACCAATCAGCCCATTGCCATCCATGAGTTCCTTTATCCGCTGGTTCAAGGGTACGACTCGGTGGCGCTGCGCGCGGACGTTGAGTTGGGTGGCACCGATCAGAAGTTCAACCTGCTGATGGGGCGTGAATTGCAACGCGCCTACGGTCAGGAGGCTCAGTGCATTCTGACCATGCCGCTGTTGGAAGGCTTGGATGGCGTCAAGAAGATGTCCAAGTCTCTGGGGAACTATGTCGGTATCCAGGAAGCGCCAGGTGTGATGTACGGCAAGTTGGTGTCTATTCCAGATGCGCTGATGTGGCGCTACTTCGAGCTGCTGAGCTTCCGCTCGATGGACGAGATCAATGCGCTGCGGGCGGATGTCGAGGCGGGCGCTAATCCTCGCGATGTGAAGATTAAGCTGGCTGAAGAAATCGTTGCGCGTTTCCATGGTGAGGAGGCTGCAGCCAGCGCTCACCGCGCGGCAGGTAATCGCATGAAAGACGGCGAGCTGCCTGACGATCTGCCGGAGATTGAGTTGACTGCTGCCGAGGCGATGCCGATTGCGGCTGTGCTTAATAAGGCTGGCCTGGTGAAGAATTCGGCGGTCGCGCGTGATCTCTTGGGGTCGGGTGGTGTACGTATAGATGGTGAGGTGGTTGACCGCACCTTTATATACGAGCTGGGCGCCACTCACGTTTGCCAGGCGGGGAAGAAGGCATTTGCGCGTATTACGCTCAAATCCGAATAAGTCGGAAAATAGGTGTTGACGGCGAATTATAACTGTCTATAATTCGCCCCACTTCCGGCGCAGTCGAAACGGAAAACTCCTTGGTAAACAATGAGTTATGCGGTTTTCGGCAGCAAGTTGCTTCAGTTCATCGAAGCCAGAAGGAAGTTGAAAAAGAGGTGTTGACAGCAGCGTGTAACGCTGTAGAATTCGCCTCCCGCTTACGAGAGATCGCAAGCGCAAGTGGTTGA
>NZ_JAENSV010000063.1:0-24430 GCF_016613265.1 Pseudomonas sp. MF6751 | reverse complement strand
TATCGGCGCTTGGGTGAAAGGAGGAGGGGCGAAATCTCCCACGGTCTGTACTGCGTCAACAGTCAGAATCGGGCTTTGTCCCTTCTCCTCCCTTCAAGTCCTAGCATACAAGCGGGCTTGCCCGCGAAGGCGGTGTGTCAGTCACTGAATACTCAACTGAACCACCGCTTTCGCAGGCAAGCCAGCTCCCACATTTTGTTTGTCGTATGGCGAATATCGCGATTTGCTGATGCCCACCCTCAAACCCGCTTTACTCAAGCCACATTCCACCACTCATCTGCGAAATTGTTTCAAAACTTGACGGCACACTCTTCCTTCGCCATATTGATAGTTAGCAAACTAACTGTATGCGAACTATCCAGTGCCTCAATCCCTCGAACAACTCCAGATGAGCCTCAGCAGCAGCATGGTGGTGGGCGCCCGTAATTGGCGCAAAATCTGCCAGACCACGCTGGTGGGCTATGGCATCTCCGAAGCCTGCGCCGTGCCGTTGTTGATGATCGGTCGCTTGGGCGACGGTGTGCACCAGGTCAAGGTCGCCCAGGCCTCCGGTATGGAAAGCCCATCACTGGTGCGCCTGCTCGACCGGCTGTGCGGTGACGGTTACGTCTGCCGCACCGAAGACATCCACGACCGCCGCGCCAAGGCCCTGAGCCTCACCGAGCGTGGCCGTGAGCTGGTGCAGGCGGTGGAGGCGCAACTGGTGCGCCTGCGCAAGGACGTGTTGGCGGATATCGCCCCCGACGATCTGCAAGCGGCACTGCGTGTATTGCGCGCCTTCGAAGCGGCCGAGGCTGTATCGCCTTGAACGGATTTTTTACCGGCTTCCCGCCTGCCCGCGACTGGTTCTACGGGGTGCGTACCTTCGCCGCGTCGATGATCGCGCTGTATATCGCCATGCTCATGCAGATGCCGCGTCCGTACTGGGCGATGGCCACGGTGTATATCGTATCCAGCCCGTTTGTCGGCCCTACCAGTTCCAAAGCCCTGTACCGCGCCATCGGCACCTTGATGGGCGCGGCGGCGGCGGTGCTGTTTGTGCCGATGTTCGTGCAGTCGCCCTACATTCTGGTGGTGGTGATTGCGTTGTGGACCGGCACCTTGCTGTTTCTGTCCATGCACCTGCGCACCGCCAATAACTACGCCCTGATGCTGGCCGGCTACACCTTGCCGTTGATCGCCTTGCCGGTGGTGGATAACCCCCTGGCAGTCTGGGATGTGGCGGAGGCGCGTACCGAAGAAATCTTCCTCGGCATCGCAGTCGCAGCGGTGGTGGGCGCGATGTTCTGGCCTCGGCGCCTGATGCCGGTGTTCGATGGCTCGGTGGCCAAGTGGTTCAGCGACGCCCAGGTCTATAGCCAGCGCTTTCTCAGCCGCAAGGTCGACCCGCAAGAAGTCAGCAACCTGCGCGGCGGCATGGTCGCCACCTTCAATACCCTTGAGTTGATGATCGGCCAGTTGCCCCACGAAGGTGCGCGCCCGCAGACGGTGCGCAACACCAAGGAACTGCGCGGGCGCATGATTCACCTGCTGCCAGTGATCGACGCTTTGGACGATGCGGTGTACGCCATTGAGCACCGTGCGCCGGAGTTTCTCGATCAGCTCACGCCGTTGCTGGAAGAAGCCAGCGCCTGGCTGCAGAGCACCACCGAAGCCGCGCCACTGGAAAGCTGGCGCCTGCTGCGCGACAAGATCGACGCCGCGCAACCCCAGGGCGAAGCGCTGGATGACCGTCATACGTTGCTGTTCTCTAACGCCCTTTACCGCCTGGGCGAATGGGTCGACCTGTGGCAAGACTGCCGCAGCCTGCAAGCCGCCATCCAATGCGAAAGTCAGGACACCTGGCGCGCTGTTTACCGGCACTGGCGCCTGGGCCGGCTCACGCCGTTCCTCGACCGTGGGCTGATGTTCTACTCAGCGTTCTCCACCGTCACCGCAATCATTGTCGCCTCGGTGCTGTGGATTCTGCTGGGCTGGACCGATGGTGGCGGCGCCGTGATCCTTGCCGCCGTCGCCTGCAGCTTCTTCGCCTCGATGGACGACCCGGCGCCGCAGATCTACCGGTTCTTTTTCTGGACCGCCATGTCGGTACTGTTCGCCAGCCTGTATCTGTTTCTGGTGCTGCCCAACCTGCATGACTTCCCCATGCTGGTGCTGGCCTTCGCCGTGCCGTTTATCTGCGTCGGCACTCTCACGGTACAGCCACGCTTCTACCTGGGCATGTTGCTGACGCTGGTGAACACCTCGTCGTTCATCAGCATCCAGGGCGCCTATGACGCGGACTTTCTCAACTTCGCCAACGCCAACCTGGCCGGGCCCGTGGGCCTGCTGTTCGCGTTCGTTTGGACCTTGATCGCCCGGCCCTTCGGCGCTGAATTGGCGGCCAAGCGCCTCACCCGTTTCAGCTGGCGCGACATCGTCAGCCTCACCGAGCCCGCCACCCTGGCCGAGCACCGCCACATGGCCGTACAAATGCTCGACCGCCTGATGCAACACCTGCCGCGGCTGGCCCTCACCGGCCAGGACACCGGCATCGCCCTGCGCGACCTGCGCGTGGCGCTGAACCTGCTCGACCTGCTGGCCTACTCGCCACGCATCCTCGGTGTGCCACGGGTGTTGCTCAACCAAGTGGTGGAAGGCGTGGGCGGTTACTTCAAGGCCTGCCTCAAGGCGGGTGAACGCTTGCCCGCGCCCAGCGGTCTGCTGATGACCCTGGACCGTACGCGCCGCGCCCTCAACGGTCAGGGCCTGCAAGACGAAGACGACACGCGCCTGCATCTGCTGCACGCCTTGGCCGGCCTGCGCCTGGCGCTGTTGCCCGGTGTGGAGTTCATTGGCGGTACAGAGATGGAAGCGCCGTTACCTGATGGAGCGCCTTTATGATCGGTGACCTGGATATCAGCGGGGTGTTCCTGCCCACGCTGCTGGTGCTGATGGGCATTACTTATGTGTTGTTTCTGGTGGTGCACGGGCTGTTGACGCGCATGCACTTCTATCGCCTGGTCTGGCACCGGGCATTGTTCAATGTGGGCCTCTACGCGCTGTTGCTGGGCGCGGTGGACTCACTCAGTCGATATCTGATGACATGAAAAAACCTTTTTTGACTATCGGCCGTGTCGTCCTGACGTTGTTGGTCGTGAGTTTCGCGGTCGTCGTTGTGTGGCGCATGGTCATGTACTACATGTTTGCGCCCTGGACCCGTGACGGCCACATCCGCGCCGACATCGTGCAGATCGCCCCGGACGTGTCCGGGTTGATCCAGCGCGTGGACGTGCGCGACAACCAGTTGGTGACCAAGGGCCAGGTGCTCTTCGCCGTCGACCAGGACCGCTTCAAGCTGGCCCTGCGCCAAGCCCAGGCCGCCGTGGCCGACCGTCAGGAAACCCTGGCCCAGGCCCAGCGCGAGTACAAGCGTAACCGTGGCCTGGGCAACCTGGTGCCCAGCGAGCAACTGGAAGAGAGCCAGTCCCGCGTCGCCCGCGCCCAATCGGCACTGGCCGAAGCGCAAGTGACGGTGGACTCCGCCCAACTCAACCTCGACCGCTCGGTGATCCGCAGCCCTGTGGACGGCTACATCAACGACCGCGCACCGCGTACCCAGGAGTTCGTCACCGCCGGGCGCCCGGTGCTATCGGTGGTAGACAGCAACTCCTTCCACATCGACGGTTACTTCGAAGAAACCAAGCTCGACGGCATTCACGTGGGCATGGGCGTGGACATCCGTGTGATCGGCGACAACGCGCGCCTGCATGGCCACGTGCAGAGCATCGTCGCCGGTATCGAAGACCGCGACCGCAGCAGCGGCTCCAACCTGTTGCCCAACGTCAACCCGGCGTTCAGCTGGGTGCGCCTGGCCCAGCGGATCCCTGTGCGCATTGCCTTCGATGACGTGCCGGCGGACTTTCGCATGATCGCCGGGCGCACGGCGACGGTGTCGATCATTGACGACAAAGTTAAAGACGGGGACAAACCATGAAGCGGCTTCTGGCAACCGCTTCCCTGGGGTTGTTGCTGTCGGCCTGCCAAGTTGTAGGCCCGGATTACAAACTGCCGGAACAGGCCGCAGTCAACCGTGGCGACCTGCAAGGGCCGATCATGGGTGAAGGCAAAAACGTGGTGTCGGCACCGGTGCCGGCCGATTGGTGGAAGCTGTACAAAGACCCGCGCCTGGACGAACTGGTACGCCAGGCCATGGCCTCCAACACCGACCTGCGCGTGGCCGCCGCCAACCTGCAGCGCTCGCGTTATCAGGTGCAGCAGGCCGAATCCGCTGGCGGCTGGAGTGCCGGCGTCAAGGCCGAGGCCCAGCGTTTGCAGGAATCTGGCGAGGCCTTCTTGCTGCCGGACAAAGTCCCGGTAGGCAATATCGGTAGCGTCGGGATTACCACGTCCTATCAATTCGACCTCTTCGGCACCTTGCAGCGCGGCATCGAAAGCGCCCAGGCCAGCGCCGATGCCACCCAGGCCGCGGCGGATATCGCCCGCATCACCCTGGTGGCCGATGTGGTGCGCTCCTATACCCAGGTGTGTGCGGCCAACGAAGAACTGGCGATTGCCAACGAGTCCCTCGACCTGCAAGCCCAGAGCACCAAACTGACCCAGCGCTTGCGAGATGCCGGGCGTGGCGATGAGACCCAGGTGACTCGTTCGCAAACCCAATACAAATCCCTGCGCGCCGACATACCGCGCTATGAAGCTTCGCGTCAGGCGGCGCTGTTCCGGCTGTCGATGTTGCTGGCCAAACCTGTCGACCAACTGCCAGCCGGCACGGGCACCTGCGCCGAACTGCCGCATATTGCTCAACTGCTGCCGGTGGGCGATGGCGCCACGCTGCTCAAACGCCGTCCCGATGTGCGCCAGGCCGAACGCCAACTGGCCGCCGCCACCGCACGCATCGGCGTAGCGACCGGCGCGCTGTACCCGGATATCAGCATCGGCGCCACGGTAGGCACTGTGGGCCTGCTGGAAAACCTCGGCACGCCTGCCACCAACCGCTGGGGCTTTGGCCCGATGATCAGCTGGACTGTACCGACCAACGGCGCTCGCGCCCGCGTGCATGAAGCTGAAGCCGCGACCCAGGGCGCCCTGGCCCACTTCGACGGCGTGGTGCTCAACGCCATCCGAGAAACCCAGACCGGCCTGGCCCAATACACCGCCGTGTTGCAACGCCGCGACGCCCTGGCCGACGCCGAACAGTCGGCGCGAGAAGCCGCAGGCCAGACCCATCGCTTCTTCCAGGCCGGCCGCGAATCCTTCCTGGCGGACTTGCAGGCCACGCGCACCTACACCGACATGCGTGCGCAATTGGCGGCCGCCAACACCCAGGTTGCCATGAGCCAGATCGATCTGTTCCTGGCCCTGGGCGGCGGTTGGGAAAGCGGACGAACGCAAGGGCAAAAACCCGGCAAACCGTGAGGTGATTGCTATGCTTTCTTGGGTGAGGCCCGCTGGCGCCTCACCCGACAAAGCTCGCGTTTGCTCATGGGGATTCCAAGAATGAAAAACCCTTATGCTCCCGCTTTCTGGTGCGTGCTCTTCGCACTGGTTTTGTTATCGGCCGCGTATTTTTACGGCGTCATGCTCGCCCATCAACTCGACAAGGCCATGGTGTTCCTCGACAGCGCCTGCCTGGTGATCGGCACCTTGTCCATCGGCGTGGTGGCCTGGGCGTCGTATCAAAACCAGCGGGTGAAGAAAAAACTCCTTGAACAGGGCAAGACCCGCGTGGCGATCTGGGACACCAAGGTCGCCCTGCGCCGTGTCGAAACCGTGTTCGATCGCTATTTCTGGGGCAGTTACTGGCAGCCGGGGCGCACGTTCCAGGAAGTCATGGGCGACCTCACCGGCACGCCGCTGGAAAAAAGCCTCGAAGTCCTGAAAAAACAATGTGTGCTGCTGGATCGGCAGGTTGCCGACGGTAGGCACTGGCTGGATAACGCGCGGGAATTGTCCGACGTGGCCACGCAAATGGCCCGGGAGCGCTACCAGCTGGACTTTTGCGACCCCAAGGCCGACACCCCCGGCAATGCCGTGATACATCGCGAGTTCGAGGTGCTGGTGTACACCTGGACCGCACGCTTGAAGAGTTTTGATCACCAATTGGATGAAGTCGAGCAGGAGTACTCCTGAACTCCTGCTGAACTGATCCCTCTGAAAGGCTGGGCCGTTTACGCCTGCCAGTGCTAATCTTCCCCCGTTTCGGCGGGCTTGAGCCAATCCCCTCGGGGGTTCAAGGAAGACAGCCCACTTCTCACAGGATTTGATCAGGTCACTTCATGAATAAGCCAGCCGTTGTTTTCTTGGGTTTTGTTGTCGCCGTCGGCGCCGTCAGTGCGGGCGGTGCCTGGTACACCGGTAAACAACTGGAGCCGGTCCTGCAAACCGCTATCCAGAGCGCCAATAAAGAACTGCAGACCTCCATGGCCGGCGTCGATGGCAGCGTGACCCTGGAGCTGGTGTCTCTGGACCGTGGCGTGTTCAGCAGCACCGCGCACTATCGCCTCAAAGGCCAAGGCAGCGTGTTCGGCGAAGACAACCCGAACCCCGAATTGCTGTTCGTCGACCACATCGAACACGGCCCGCTGCCGTTCTCGCGCCTGGTGACGCTCAAGTGGTTGCCGGTCATGGCCACCAGTCACTACGAACTGGAAAAGAACCCCACCACCGAAAAATGGTTCGCCGCCAGCAAAGACGTGTCGCCGCTCAAAGGCGTGGCGAATATCGGCTATAGCCGTTCGGTGAGCGGCAACATCGAATTGCTGCCCCTGGAATTCAAGGACGCCACCTCCTCGGTGAGCTTCTCCGGCGCCAACCTCAACTTTGACAGCAGCGCCGAAGGCCAGAAGGTCAAGGCCGAAGGCTTCATGAACAGCCTCAAGGTTGCCGCAGTGGACGCCGAAGGCGCACCGTTCGAAGCGGAACTGGCCGGCCTGACCGTCGCCAGCAACCTGGAAAAAACCACCTTCGGTTTCTACACCGGCCAGAACACCGTGGAACTGACCGACACCAAGGTCACCTTCGGCCCGCAGAAAGCCGTGCTGACCCTCAAGGGTTTCGAGCAAAAAGACTCCAGCGAAACCAAGGACAACAACCTGGCTGGCCGCGTCGACTACAAGATCGACGAGATCGGCTACCAGGGCAAAGCAGTAGGCTCGGCCGCCATGGCCGTGAGCATGAAGAACGTCGACATTCCGGCGATGCTGGTGCTGACCAAGCTCTACCAGGACAAGATGCAACCGGTGCAAGCCGCCGCCGCTGCCGGTCAACCGGTGCCGGAGCTGCAAATGACCGAAGCCGAGCAAGCCCTGGCTGAAGCCAACGTCAACCAGGTGCTGGCCGCCAAGCCGCAACTGGCCGTGGAAAACCTGTCGCTCAAAACCACCCGTGGCGAAAGCAAGTTCAACCTGGTGGTGGACCTGACCAAGCCAACGTCCATGGAGCTGCCGCCGGTTGAACTGGGCAAGCAAATGGTCTCGCTGCTGGATGCCAACCTGACCCTGTCCAAGCCGATGATCAGCGACGTGGCGGCCCTGCAAGCCCAGGTGGGCGGCATGACTGACCCCAAAGCCATCGAACAGCAATCGCAGATGGCGGCCGAGATGGTCAGCAGCATGGCGGTCGGTACTCAACTGGCGACCCTGGTGGGCACCGACGTGGTTTCCAAGCTGCACTACGCCAACAACGAGGTGACCTTCAACGGCCAGAAGATGACCGTTGAGCAGTTCCTCAGCTTTGTGATGTCCAAAGCCGGTGCGGTCAGCGGCGCCCAATAAACCTGAAATGCGGTAAAAAAATGTGGGAGCTGGCTTGTGTGGGAGCTGGCTTGCCTGCGATAGCATCGCCCCGGTCTGGCTGAACGACCGAGGTGCCTGCATCGCGGGCAAGCCCGGCTCCCACACAAACCCGGCTCCCACTTTTATTTTGTGTGAGGGCAAAAAATCGCGATCGTACAATTCTGAACAATTGTTCTGAATTGTGCTTCCCCCTACTTCCCTAAGAGATAGTTCTTACAGGAAAGCTAGGTCGGGTCCCGAGACGCCGACACCCTGAAGCGTTTCGCTCAGGACCATCTATCGTTAGAGCTTTCCGTGTGTAAGGAAGCTCACGACATGCTGCGAAACCACCCCTACAGTGCCTCAGGCCGGTTGCGTCTGCTTATCGGAGCCGCACTGTGCAGCCAATTGCTGGTCCCAGGCCTTGCATTTGCCGACCCTGCCTACGACGCCCTGATCATCCAGGCCCGCAACGGTCACTTCACGCCGGCGCTGACCCAACTTCGCCAACTCTCCGCCGAACGCCAGACCCCAGGCCAGGTCAGCGACCACTTGGTGATCGCCGGCTGGGCCGGGCAAGACGCTGAAGTGCTCAAGGTGTACGAGGCGCAAGGCAAGCATCGCAACCTCACCACCCAGGCACTCGCCACGGTGGCGCGCACTTATCGCAATCAAAAGCAGTGGGCTCAGGCCGAAGCGGTCTATCGCCAGGCGCTGCTGCGTGAACCCAATAACGTCGACCTGCAACTGGGCCAGGCCCTCACCCAGGCCGATGGCGGCAAGGCCAACGAAGCGGTGCAACGCTTGCGCACGATGGTGGCGGCGCAACCCAATGACCCGAACCGCCGCATGGCCCTGGGTTATGCGCTGACACGCGCCGGCCTGAACTACGACGCGCTGTTCGAATTCGACCAAGCCTTTATCCGGGCGGGCGATAAACCCGAAGTGGCGCGTGAATACATCGTTGCCCTGCAAAAGGCGCGGCTGCCGGAGCCGGCACTGCGCCTCTCGGCCAAGCGCCCGGGGCTGGTGGATGCGGTCACCCAGCGCCGCCTCGAAGGTGACCTTGCCGCCGAGCGTGTGCGCATGGCTGAGTTCGCCACGCGCAGCGAGAAGGAACGCTACGTCATCGCAGACCGTGCCCTGCAGGACTACGACAAACTGATCAGTCGCTGGGTGCCGGACGCCACAGCCAAGGACGACGTCATCCGCTGGCGCATTGACCGCCTGGGCGCGCTCAAAGCGCGAGCACGGCATGCCGAGGTGATCCGCGATTACCAGACCCTCACTGGCGAAGGCGTGCAACTACCTACCTACGCGTTGCGTTGGGTTGCCGGCTCTTACCTGGAACAGCGCCAGCCGGAAAAGGCCGAGCCGTTGTACCGCCAGGTACTCACCGCCCCCGACACCGATGCCAGCTATCGGGTCGATGACAGCACGGCGCTGTTCTACGCCTTGTTGGAAAGCGACAAGGTCGAAGAGGCCCGCCAGGTCGCCAACAACCTGGCCAAGGAGCAAAACCCCCGCGTTGAGCTCAAGGGCTTGCCCATTGGTAACCCCAATGACAACTGGATGGACGCCCAACAATTATCCGCCCAGGCCGGTACCTATGGCGGTGACCTGCCCGGCAGCGAAGCCAGCCTGGAAGCCCTGGTGGCCAAGGCACCCGGCAATGTGGGCCTGCGCCTGGCCCAGGCCGACATGTACCGCGCCCGCGACTGGCCGCGCCGCGCCGAAGGCACGCTCAAGGAAACCGAAACCCAGGCACCCCGCGACATCGGCCTGGAGGTCTCCCAAGCCTATACCGCCATGGACTTGCAAGAATGGCGGCAGATGGATGCGCTCACCGACGACGTGCTCGCCCGTAACCCGGACAACCGTCAGGTGCAGCGCCTGAGCCGTCTGCGCGATGTACACGACATGGCCGAGTTGCGTGTCGAGGCCTACACCGGCAAAAGCTACGGTGGCGGTAATAACAACGACGCCGGTGCGGTCTCCGGCAGCCGAGACTGGGGCATCGAAAGCGTGATCTATACGCCGCCCATCGACGAAGACTGGCGCCTGTTCGCCGGCGCGGGTTATGCCACCGCCGACTTCGAGGAGGGTACTGGCCAACATCGCTGGCAGCGCGTGGGCGTGGAACGTCGCACCCGTGACATGACCATCGAAGCCGAAGTGTCCAACCACTCCTATGGCGACGGTTCCAAGCAAGGCGCCAGCGTGTCGATTGCCCGCGACATCAACGACCACTGGCAATACGGCGGCAGCCTTGGCTATTTGCTCAGCACCACGCCGTTGCGGGCTCTGAATGACGGCGTCACAGCCAACGGCGGCAGTGGTTTTATCCGCTGGCGCGCCAACGAAAGCCGCGAGTGGAAACTGACCCTCAGCCCGTCCCATTTCAGCGACGGCAACGACCGCTTCGAAGCCTTGCTGACCGGCCGCGAGGGCCTCTACAGCTCGCCCCATGTGCAAGTGGACCTGGGCCTGGAAGTGGGTGCCAGCCGCAACAGCAAGGAAGACACCGTGTACTTCAACCCGAAGTCGGACTTCACGGTGTTGCCCATGATCAACGTCAATCACGTGCTCTATCACCGCTACGAAACCCAGTGGAGTCAGCAGTTCCAAATCGGCGCGGGTACCTACAGCCAGCGTGACTACTCCACCGGCGGTATTGGCCTGATTGGCTACGGCCAACGCTATCGCTGGAACGACGTACTGGAAATGGGCGCCAACCTCAGCCTGATCAGCCGACCTTATGACGGTGATCGCGAACGCGATCTGCGCCTGCTCGTCGACCTCACTTACCGTTTCTAAAAGAGCCTGACCATGACCGTCCTCAGCCGTTGCTTGTTGGTCCTGGGTGTAATGCTGGCCGCCGCCTGCGCCCAACAACCCGCGCCCTACACTCCACCCGCCGAACGGCCGATAGCGCCCAACGAAGCGCCGTGGCCGAAGAACCACTTCCTGGGCATTGCCTATCACGACGTAGAAGATCGCGACCCCGATCAAGCCGTGGTGGCGGTGCGCACAGAGCGTTTGATCGAGCAGCTGGCGTGGCTGCGGGAGAATGGCTACCAGGCGGTCAGTGTCGACCAGATTCTGGCGGCCAGGCGTGGCGGCCCGGCATTGCCGCCCAAGGCGGTGATGCTCAGCTTCGATGACGGTTATTCCAGCTTCTACACCCGCGTGATGCCGATTCTGCGTGCCTACCACTGGCCTGCATTGCTGGCACCGGTGGGGTCCTGGATCGACACGCCGTTGAACCAACCGGTGGATTTTGCCGGTACGCCACGACCACGGGGAGAGTTCCTGACGTGGCAGCAGATTCGCGAGGTGTCGCAGTCTGGCCTGGTGGAAATCGCCGCCCACACCGATGCCAATCACAAAGGCATCCTGGCCAACCCCCAGGGCAACCTGGAACCGGCCGCCACCACGCGAAGCTTTGACCCCAAAACCAACGGCTACGAAAGCGAAGCGCAGTTCCAGGCGCGTATGCGGGCTGACGTCGCCGCGATTTCGAACAAAATCCGAACCGTCACCGGCAAGGCGCCGCGTGTATGGGTGTGGCCATACGGGGCCGCCGATGGCACCTCGTTGGCGGTGGTCGGCGAGCACGGCTACGAGATGGCGCTGACCCTGGAAGACGGGCTCGACGACCTCGGCAACCTGATGAACAGCCCACGCTTTCTGGTGGCCTCCGACCCGGACGGCGAGCATTTTGCCAACAGCATGGTGGCCGTGCAGACCAAAGCGCCGATGCGCGTGCTGCACGTAGACCTGGACAACGTGTACGACCCCGACCCGGCCCAGCAGGCACGCAACCTCGACGTGCTGGTTCAGCGCGTGGTGGACATGGGTGCTGGCACCGTCTTCCTGCAAGCCTTTGCCGACCCCAAGGGCGACGGCCTGGTGCATTCGCTGTACTTCCCTAACCGTCACCTGCCGATGCGGGCCGACCTGTTCAACCGTGTCGCCTGGCAGTTGCACACCCGTGCCCATGCCAGTGTGTACGCCTGGATGCCGGTGCTGAGTTTTGCCCTGGACCCCAAGCTGCCGCGTGTCACCCGCTGGGACCCGAAAACCGGCCAGGTCGGCCCCGACCCGGATCAATACAAACGCCTGTCGCCATTTGATCCCAAGGTGCGGCAGGTCATCGGTGAGATTTACCAAGACCTGGCGCGTGTAGGGCCGATTGACGGCATCCTTTACCACGATGATGCGGTGTTCAACGACTTCGAAGACGCCAGCCCCGCAGCGCTCAAGGCCTACGCGGCCCAAGGCCTGCCGGACACCATCGCCGCCCTGCGTGCCGACCCGGCGGTGATGCAACGTTGGACCCGTTTCAAAAGCCGCTACTTGATCGACTTCACCCATGAGCTCACGGCCAAGGTCCGCGCTATTCGTGGCCCGCAGGTGCTGACGGCGCGCAATATCTTCGCCGAGCCTATGCTCAACCCTGGCAGCGAAACCTGGTTCGCGCAGAACCTCGATGACTTCCTCCAGGCCTACGACTGGACCGCGCCGATGGCCATGCCGTTGATGGAAGGCCAGGAAGTGAAGACCTCCAACGCCTGGCTGGAAAAACTCATCGCCACGGTCAAGACGCGCCCCGGCGCCATGGAAAAAACCATCTTCGAATTGCAAGCCAAAGACTGGCGCACCCAGGCCGCACCGGATATCAGCGCTGAGCAATTGGCAGAGTGGATGGGTGTACTCAAACGCCAGGGCGTCACCAGTTTCGGCTACTACCCGGACAACTTCCTGGAAAACTCCCCGGACTTGAAGACCATTCGTCCGGCCCTTTCCAACCAGTGGAACCCTTGATCATGTTCGACAGAATCCTGGCTATATTCGTGTTGGCACTGGTACTGGGCTTGCCCCTGGGCCTGATCTTCCTGGTGACCGGGCAGTTCCTGATGGACTTCGTGTTCTTCTACCCGTTGTTCATGTCGGCGCTGTGGATCGCCGGTGGCCTGTACTTCTGGCTGCATTGGGAACGCCACTGGCCGTGGAAAGAAGACACGCCGGCGCCGACCCTGGCCGGCGAGCCGCTGATCTCGATCATCATCCCTTGCTACAACGAGGGCGATAACGTCGCTGACACCATTGGCGCGGCCCTCGGCCAGTTGTACCCGAACATCGAAGTGATCGCGGTCAACGACGGCTCCAGCGACAACACCGCGGCAGTACTCGATGCCCTGGCGTTGCAACATCCGCGCTTGCGCGTGCTGCACCTGGCGCAGAACCAGGGCAAAGCCGTGGCCCTGCGCATGGGCGCCGTGGCCGCCCGCAGCGAATACCTGGTGTGCATCGACGGCGATGCCTTGCTCGACAAAAACGCGGCCGCCTACATGGTCGCGCCGATGCTCGACAACCCGCGCCTGGGCGCCGTCACCGGCAACCCGCGCATCCGTACCCGCTCCACCCTGATTGGCCGGGTGCAGGTGGGCGAGTTCTCCTCGATCATCGGTTTGATCAAGCGTACCCAGCGGGTATTCGGTCGGATCTTCACGGTCTCCGGTGTGGTGGTGGCGTTTCGCAAGAAGGCGCTGGACCGCATCGACTACTGGAGCACCGACATGATCACCGAAGACATCGATGTCAGTTGGAAGCTGCAACTCGATCACTGGGCGATTTTCTACGAGCCGCGTGCCCTGTGCTGGATCCTCATGCCCGAGACCGTCGGCGGCCTGTGGAAACAGCGTCTGCGCTGGGCCCAGGGCGGCGCCGAAGTGCTGTTCAAGAATATTCGCGGCATCTGGCAATGGCGCCATCGCTACTTGTGGCCGCTGCTGTTCGAATACTGCCTGTCCACCGGTTGGGCCTTCACCTTCCTGCTGTCGGTGATCTTCTGGGGCGTGGGTAAATTCGTCACGCTGCCGGCGGCGATTACCGTGGACTCCTTGGTGCCACCCGCGTTTACCGGCCTGGTGCTGGCGATGGTGTGCCTGCTGCAGTTTGCGGTCAGCATCCTGATCGACCGGCGCTACGAAAAAGACCTGTGGAAAACCCTGTTCTGGACCGTGTGGTACCCGATGGTGTTCTGGCTGGTCAGCCTGCTCACCACCCTGGTCAGCTTTCCCAAGGTGTTGTTTAACCAGCATCAAAAGCGCGCACGCTGGGTCAGCCCGGACCGTGGTATCAAACCTGCACAAGAGGAGGCTTGATCATGAAACTGGTCAGAACTCGCCAAAACACACTGATGTGGATCGTCGATGTGCTGCTGACCCTGCTGGCGTGGGGTGGGTTGATCTGGCTGCTGGCGCGAGGCATCAGCGCCATGCTTGAAACCCACGGCGGCCCACGCATCGAGGCGCCTATCTTTGCTGCGCTCAACACCTTGCAGGTTTACCTGTGGATCGCGCTGTTCAATGCAGTGATCCTGATCAGCTGGGCACGTTATCAGCAGCATCGCGGGCGCAAATTCGCCCAGCGCCGCGCCGAGGCCAATGCACTGAGCGACCAGCACCTGAGTGAAAGTTTCAACTTGGGCGACGGCGACCTCGAACAACTGCGCCGCCCCGGCGTGCTGGTGATTCACAACGATGAAGAGGGCGGCGTCGAAGAAGTGAAGTCCCACGTCTCCCGCGACGTCGAACGCCCCGGCCTGACCCTGGTGCCCGACAAAGACAAGGGCATTGGCTAGAGTCAAGCGAACGCAATGCTCAAAGCAATTGAAGCTCCAATGTGGGAGCTGGCTTGCCTGCGAAAGCGGTAGTGCAGTAAGAGTTTTATTGACTGACACACCGCCTTCGCGGGCAAGCCCACTCCCACAGGTAGTATTTCCACCCATGGCTTGCAGTGGTTCACTCCTCTTGTTGGAATTCCGATAAATGGGATCCAATTCACAAAACCCCCGCGAACTTTTCCCCCTTCTCCGGTACTAACCTAACTCGACGAACACCTGATGGCTAAGTAATGGCAGTCGGAAAGTCATTCGTCGAATCGCCATCAAAACAGTTGCCGCTTGTCGGAATAATCACCGTAAGTGCCCGACTTAAACTCTTTTGATGAAAAATTATTATTAATAATCAACAGGTTAGAAAACTAATCAGTCGAACGGCCCCACGTCGCCCGTTTCTAGGCGGGCTGGAAGTTCGATGTTAGTTTCGCGGCCCTTGATTTTCGATGGATCGAACATGTCTTCGTTATTGCCATGGACCCGGTTATTGCTCTGCACCCTCCTGCTCACCTGCATGGGCCTGAACAGTGCATCCGCCGCCCCCACGCCTGGCGATCAGGACTTGATCCGCGACCGGCAGAACCGCTTGCTTGAAGAGCAACAGCGGCGCCTGCAGGAGCTGCAGGACCTGCCCGGCAAAGCGGACAAGCCCCAAGCCCCGGCAACCACGGCCGACACCCGTTGCTTCCCGATCAAAACCATCGAACTCAAAGGCGCCGACAGCCTGCCGGCGCCCGACCGCGAGCGCTTGCTCAAGCCCTACATCGGCCAGTGCCTGGGCGTGTCCCAGCTCAACGAGCTGCTCAAGGTCATCACCGACTACTACTTGGGCAAAGGCCGCGTCACCAGCCGTGCGTACCTGCCGCAGCAAGACCTCTCCACCGGCCATCTGCAAGTGCTGGTGGTGGAAGGCAAACTCGAAGCGTTGCGCAGCGCCGAAGGCAGCACGGTGACCGACCGCGAACTGGCCATGGCGTTTCCCGGCAAAGTCGGTGAAGCACTGAACCTGCGCGAGATCGAGCAACTGGTGGACCAGCTCAACCGCCTGCCGTCCAAACAGGCGCAGATGGAGCTCACCCCCGGCAAGCAAATCGGCGGCAGCGACGTGGTGGTCAAGAACACCGCGCAAAAGCCCTGGCGCGCCAGCCTGTCGCGCAACAACGACGGGCAGAAAAGCACCGGCGAACAGCAATGGGGCGCGGGCCTTGAGTGGGACAGCCCGCTGGGCCTGGGTGACCAACTGATGCTGCGCGGCGGCCACGACGCCATCAGCGACCACCAGAAAACCTCGAAAAACACCATGCTCTACTACAACCTGCCATGGGGCTGGTGGAACTTCAGCTACACCTACAGCGAAAGCGACTACCGCACCTACGGCGTAACCGACGGCTTCAAATACAAGCAGGACGGCGACAACCAGAACCACCAACTGCGCGCCGAGCGGGTGATCCATCGCGATGACGTCAGCAAGACTTCGGTCAACGTCGGCCTGGCGCACCTGCGCACCAACAACTACATCCTCGACGTGCGCACCGCGCCCAGTAGCAACCGCCTCAGCGAACTGCAACTGGGCGTCAACCACGGTCGGCGCATCGGCAGTGCCTTCGTCAACCTGGACCTGGGCATGCAAAGCGGCATCGGCCTGCTCGACGCCCAGGCCCAAGACGAGCGTGACCCAGCAGGCCGTCGCCAGCCGAATTCGCGCTACCGTAAATACACCGCCACCGTCAGCTACCTGCAACCGTTCAGCCTGTGGGGCGAGTCGTTCAGCTTCAGCAGTCTGGCCACCGGGCAACGCAGTGAAGACCCGCTGTTTTCGCCGCAGCGCATGAGCCTTGGCGGCTCGGCCTCGGTGCGCGGTTTCAAGGACCAATTGCTGACCGGCGACAGCGGCGGCTATTGGCGCAACGAAGTGCGCTGGGCGCGCCCGGTGACCCTCGACTGGATGCGCCCGGCCTTCGCCGAGTACGGCGCCAGCGTTGGCTACGACCAGGGCGTGATCCGCAACGACCGCTACAACGGCAACGTGCATGGCCGGGTGTCCAGCAACTCCCTGGAGCTGTTCGCCCGTGGCAAACACCTCAGCACCAGCGTGACCTTTGCCCATTCGTTAGAAAGACCCGGTGTGGTGACCGAGCGCGAAGCGCCGATCTACTTCCGCATGGATTTTTTCCTGTAATTCAACGCCCCGCTGCATGAGAGCCTGACAATGGATGTTCGCCAATTCGCCTTCCTGGCCCGCCAACGTTCTGCCGCCCTGAAGCGCCGGGACGCGTTCTTCGGCCTGCCCAAGCGCGGGCTGGCGTTGATCCTTGCCAACGCGCTGTTCTGGCAGCCGCTGCTGGCCCAGGCCGAGGGCATCGTGGTCAGTGCGCCGGGCACCACCGTGGGCGCGGCGGGCAATGGCGTGCCGGTGGTAAACATCGCCACCCCCAATGGCGCGGGCCTGTCCCATAACCAGTTCAAGGACTACAACGTCGGCCCCAACGGCGTGATTCTCAACAACGGCAACACCGCCATGGTCAACACCCAACTGGGCGGGATCATTGTCGGTAACCCCAACCTCAAGGGCGGCGCGGCGAACGTCATCCTCAACGAAGTCAACGGCGGCAGCCCCAGCCAGTTGCGCGGCTATACCGAAGTGGCGGGGCAGTCGGCCAAGGTCATCGTCGCCAACCCGTACGGCGTGACGTGCAGCGGTTGCGGCTTTATCAACACCCCCAACGTCACCCTCACCACCGGCAAACCGGTGCTCGACGCCAGCGGTCAATTGCAGCGCTATGAAGTGGATGGCGGCGCCGTGACCATCGACGGCCAGGGCTTGAACGCCAGCAACGTCGAACGCTTCGACATCATCACCCGCTCGGCCAAGATCAACGCACAAATCAACGCCCGCGAACTCAACGTGATCGCCGGGCGCAACGACGTCGATGCGCAAAGCCTGAAAACCACCGCCCGCGCCGATGACGGCAGCGCCAAACCCGAGCTGGCAATCGACTCCTCGGCCCTGGGCGGCATGTATGCCGGCGCGATCAAACTGGTGGGCACCGAGGCCGGTGTGGGCGTGAAGCTCGACGGCACCCTGGCCGCCAGTGGTGGCGATATTCAGCTCGACGCCAACGGGCGCCTGAGCATGGCGCAAACGGTGGCCACCGGTAACGTCAAAGTCACCGCGCAAAACGTCGACCTCACCGATAAGGTCTACGCCAACGGCAATGTGCAGGTCACCAGCGCCCAGGCCTTGGTCAACCGCAAGAGCATCGCCGCCGGCCAGCGCATCGAGATCAACGCGGCCAGCGTGAACAACCCCGGCATCATCGAAGCCGGCGTTGCCGCCGATAACAGCCGCAACACCACGGGCGACCTGGTGGTGAACGCGCAAACCGTCACCACCAGCGGTAACCTGCTGGCCAGCCGCGCCCTGGCGATTACCGCCGCGCAAGCGCTGACCAACCAGGGCGCGATTATTCAGGCCAAGACCGTCGAGGTCAGCAGCGCCAAACTCACCAACCAGGGCGCCACTGCGCGCCTGTATGGTGAGCAGAGCCTGGCGATCAACTCGCCCGCCATCGTCAACCTCGGCGGCCTGATCCGCTTCGGCGAAGGCCAGGCCGCCACGCTCAACAGCGCCTCCCTGGACAACCGCCAGGGCCGTATCGAAATGGCCGGTGGCAGCCTGGTGCTCACCAGTGCCGACCTGAACAACAGCGGCGGCCAAGTCATCGCCAACGACCTGACCGTCAACGCCGGCAACCTGAACAACCAGAACGGCGTACTGGTGGCCAAGACCGCGACCGTCACTGCCAGCAACCTCGACAACAGCCTCAAGGGCTTGATCCAGGCTGACGGTGGCGCGCTCAACCTCGCCGTAACCAACACTTTCAATAACAATCAGGGTTTCGCTCAGGCCAGCACCGATCTGAACGTTACGGCCGGCGCCCTCAGCAGCAACGCAGGCGGCGTACTGAGCGCCGACACCGGCAAGCTCACCCTCACCGCCGCGCAACAGCTCAACAACGCCCAGGGCCGCTTGCAGGCCGGGCAGGGCGATATCGAACTGCACGCCGCCAACCTGGATAACCAGGGCGGCACGATCGTCGGCAAGCAACTGCTGCTCGACGTGGCCGGCGGCGACATCGACAACCGCGCCGGGCGCGTGTTGGGCGACCACCTCGACGTGCGCGCCTCGGGCCTCGACAACCGCAACGCCGGCCTGCTGGCCGGTGGTGCCCAGGGCGTAAGCCTGCTGCTCAAAGGCCCGGGCCAGTTGCTCAACGCCCAGGGCCGCATCCAGAGCGAGGGCCTGCTGCAACTGCAAGGCGAGCGCTTCGACAACAGCGCCGGCATCCTGCTGGGCCAGACCGTCGACGTCACCGCGCAGACCTTCACCAACAGCAACAAAGGCGCGCTGGTCAGCGATGGCGGCGACGTGGTGCTCAAGGTCAGCGACCTGCTCACCAACGTCGGCGGCCAGATCGACGCGGGCGAACGCAGCGTGCTGGTCAAGCAGCTCACCACCCTTAACAACGACGGCGGCACCCTGCGCGGCAAGCGCCTGGACATCGCCGCCCAGCACCTGAACAACGACAACGGCCAACTGCTGGCCGGCGCCGAAGGCCTGAGCTACAGCGGCCAGGATGTGAGCAACCGCAAGGGCCTGATCCTCAGCGGCGGCGCCCTCACCGAACTGAACACCACCCGCCTGGATAACCAGGGCGGCACCGTGCAGGGCGACAGCCTGAGCGTCACCGCCAACAGCGTCGACAACGCCAGCGGCGGCCTGATGGCCAGCCTGGTCGGCAACCTGCAACTGACCGTAGAAGCCCTGGCCAACCGTGGCGGCAAGCTGTTCGGCAAAGAGCAAGTGACCGTCAGCGGCGCCACCCTCGACAACAGCGCGGGCGGCCAGATCAGCGGCAACCAGCTCAACCTGACCTCACGCGACACGCTCACCAACCAGGGCGGCCTGATCGAAGCCAACCAGGGCCTGGCCCTCACCGGCGGCAACCTGGACAACAGCGCCAACGGGCAACTGCGTGCACTGGGCGGCGCCAGCAGCAAACTCAACCTCAGCGGCGCGCTGAACAACCAGAACGGCACCCTCGAATTCGGCAGCCAGGCCTTCAGCCTTGACGCCGCCAGCCTCAACAACCAGAGCGGCATGCTGCAACACGCCGGCACCGGCCTGTTCCACCTCAACACCGCCAGCCTCGCAGGCAGCCAGGGCAATATCCAGGGCATGGGCAGCGCCGACTGGGCATTCGGCAACGTCGACGGCCTGGGCCGTGTGCAACTCAACGACGTGCTCACCTACAAGAGCGACCAAGGGCTGGCCCTCAAGGCCGGTGACCGCATGGCCAGCGCCAAGGGCTTGATCCTCAACGTGGCCAGCCTGGACAACGGCGGCGAACTGCTCAGCGACGGCGACATCAGCATCACCACCGGCGATATCACTAATAGCGGCCGCGTCTCGGCCCTGCAAACACTCAGCGTCGCCGCCAACAACCTCAGCCAGAACGGCGGCCGCCTGGCCGCAACCAATGCGCGCCTGACCCTGGGCGGCACCCTGGACAACCTCGGGTTCCTCACCGCCCGCCAGCAACTGGATATCGCCGCCGCGCAAATCAACAACCGTGGCACCCTCGGTGCCCAGGGCGCGGTGAACCTCACCGCGGTCAACGGCATCACCAATGCCGCCGACACGCTGCTGTTCAGCGGCGGCGACATGACCTTGCGCAGCAATGGTTTCAGCAACAGCTATGGCGATGTCTACAGCAAAGGCAACCTGAGCTTCGCCGCTCGCGATGGCGGGCGTGCCGTGCTGTTCAGCAACCGCTCCGGCACCGTGGAAAGCGAAGGCTCGATCGGCATCAATGCGGGCTTTATCGAAAACGCCAAAGATGAATTCGAACTCGGGCAAACGCTGACCACCGGCAGCTTGAGTTGGATCTGTGGCCAGCACTGCGGCGAGAGCGACAACTGGGAACGCGGCGAGATCACCATCTATGAAACGTACCTTGAGGCGGCGACTAAGGACTCGGCAGCGGCGCGCTTGGTAGCGGGCAAAAACATGCTGCTGCAAGGCGACACGGTGCAGAACCGCTACAGCCTGATGGCCGCCAATGGCGACCTGAGCATCACCGCCGGTGACCTGCTCAACCAGGGCGCCGCCACGCGCACGGGCCAGCGCAAGCTTGTCATCGGCACGCCAGGTCACGTCTCCGACGATTTGTTTGAACGCATGCAATACGTCGACGTGCCCGCGTTCAATGCGGCCACGGCGGCTGGGAATTTCGACAAGGCGCGCTTCGAAGAACTCAAAAGCCGCTCACCCAATAGCCTGCCGTTCGCCTACGCAAGTGACGTCACCACCTGGACCAACAACAGCGGCCCCGGCTACGACGCCACCCTGCAAGCGGGCGGCACGGTCAACCTCAACGTCGCCCGCACCCTGCAAAACGGCACGCTGCACAACAACACCCTGGCGCAGTTAACCGGCACCCTCGGCGACGACCAGACCGGCATCCCCGTCGGCGGCATCAACATCAACCTGAGCAAACACGCCAACGACCCGAGCGCCCAGGCGCCCGGCAGCGTATTGCCCGTGGTAGGCGTGGCCCCCGGTGGCGGCTTCGTGCCTGTGGACTACACCGGCACTGCCTTCGCCCCGGTCGACCCCACCACCTCGCCCACCTTCCAACTGCCCAAGGGCGAATACGGCCTGTTCGTCAAAAACGCTGACCCCACCAGCCACTACCTGATCGAGACCAACCCCGAATTCACCTCGGTGTCGGGCTTCTTCAGCTCCGACTACATGCTCGGCAAACTCGGTTTCACCGCCGACAACGCCTGGCGCCGCCTCGGTGACGGCCAGTACGAAACCCGCCTGATCCGCGACGCCGTCCTCGCGCAAACCGGCCAACGCTTCCTCGCCGGCGGCCTGTACAGCGACGCCGACCAGTTCCGCTACCTGATGGACAACGGCCTTGCCAGCAAAGACGCCCTGCGCCTGAGCCTGGGCGTGGCCCTCACCGACCAGCAAGTCGGCGCCCTGACCCACGACATCGTGTGGATGGAAAACCGCGTCATCGACGGCCAGACCGTCCTCGTGCCGGTGCTGTACCTGGCCCAGGCCGACTCGCGCAACGTGCGCGGCAACAGCCTCATCCAGGGCCGCGACCTCAACCTGGTCACCGGCGGCGACCTGATCAACGTCGGCACCCTGCGCGCCAGCAACAACCTCTCCGCCATCAGTAGCGGCAGCATTTATACCGGCGGCCTGGTCGAAGCCGGCAACAATCTCAGCCTGCTGGCCCAGGACAGCATCCGCAACGCCATGGCCGGCGAAATCCGCGGCAAGCAAGTCAGCCTCACGGCGCTCAAAGGCGATATCACCAACGAAACCACCGCCATCCAGGTGCGTGACGGCGCCGGTATGCGCACCCTCACCGACACCAGCGCCGGCACCATCGTCGCCCGCGAAAACCTCGCGATCGACGCCGGGCGCGACCTCACCAACCGCGGCGCACTCACCGCTGGTAACGACGCCAACTTAACCGCCGGCCGCGACCTCAACCTCATCGCCGCCAGCGACACCAGCGTCAAACACGAGACCCGCGACGGCGGCGAGAAATCCAGCATCACCACCGACGTCAAAAACCTCGCCGCCAGCGTCACGGCGGGCGGCAACCTCAACATGCAGGCCGGCCAAGACGTCAACATCATTGGTAGCAATGCCACCGCCGGCAAAGACCTCACCATCGCTGCCGGCCGCGACCTCAACGTCGCCTCGGTCAGCGACATGCACAACGTTGAGGGCAAGGAAAAGGACGGCAAAAAACGCATCAAGACCTCGGACGACCAGACTACTCAAGTGGCGAGCGTACTGACGGCGGGTGGGGATTTTGTCAGCCAGGCCGGGCGTGATACCACGATTGTGGCGAGCAGGATCAGTGCGGGGAATGAGGCTTATCTGTATAGCGGGGATAAGTTGAGTCTGTTGGCGGCGCAGAACAGCACCTACAGCCTTTACGACATGAAGGAGAAGGGGGGCTGGGGCGCGAAGAAGACCAAGCGTGATGAGGTGACCCACGTCACGAATGTGGGGACTGAGATCAAGACTGGTGGTGATCTGTCGCTGGTCAGTGGCGGTGATCAGTTGTATCAGCGGGCCAAGCTTGAGAGCGGTAAGGACCTGGCCATCACCAGTGGCGGCGCGGTGACCTTCGAGGCGGTCAAAGACCTGCACCAGGAGAGCCACGAGAAGAGCAAGAGTGACCTGGCGTGGACCAGCGCGAAGGGCAAGGGGAATACCGACGAGACGTTGCGTCAGAGTGAGTTGGTGGCGCAGGGCGAGCTGGCAATCAAGGCCGTGGACGGCTTGAAGATTGATGTAAGGCAGGTTAACCAGAATACGGTAAGCCAGACCATCGACGCGATGGTCCAGGCGGACCCAAGCCTCGCCTGGATCAAGCAAATGGAGCAGCGTGGCGATGTTGACTGGCGCGAGGTCAAAGAGCTGCACGACAGCTTCAAATACAGTAATTCCGGCCTGGGCGCCGGCGCGCAAATTGTCATAGCGATCATTGTTACCTACTTCACGATGGGGGCAGCAAGCGGCGCAATTGCCGCCGCTGGGACGGGTACCTCGATGGCTGGGGCGACGGCTGCTGCCACAGCCACATCTGCCGCAGGCTGGGCCAATGCTGCGGGCAGCGTTGTGCTTGCCGGCATGGCCAGCAATGGTGCTATCAGCACAATCAATAATCGTGGCAATTTAGGCGCAGTGGTCAAGGACGTAACCTCCAGCGATGCGATGCGGGGCTATGTTGTCTCGGGTGTTACCGCAGGGCTGACCGCAGGGTTCTATGACGACTGGACCAGCACGCAGACAGGCACTACTACTGCGCTACCTAACTCGGGCGCAGTGACATCCGCGAGCCCATTGAGTACCTGGCAAGGTGTTGGTCAATTTACTGCGAATCAGGTTCTGCAAAACGGCACATCGGCCATCCTGACTAAAGCGCTGGGAGGAGAAGCCAGCCTCGGGGATGCATTGCAAAGCAGCCTTGCCAATGCATTTGCTGCCTATGGCTTCAACATGATTGGTGATGTCTCCAAGAATCGGTTCGCCGACGGCGGTATCACCAAGATTGGGCTGCATGCGTTGATGGGCGGGCTGGCAGCTGAAGCCGCCGGCGGCGATTTCCGTACTGGTGCGTTGGCAGCAGGTGTGAACGAAGCCCTGGTAGACAGCCTCGCCAAACAGTACGCCAGCATGCCGGAGGATAAGAGAAAGAGCTTGCTGGTGATGAGCTCGCAGTTGATTGGTGTGCTTGCGGCGTCGGTGGACAGTGATGCTGACGGTGAGAGTTTGCAGACCGGAGCATGGGTGGCGGGCAACGCTACTCAGTACAACTGGCTATTGCATGGGGAGATAGAAGCGGCGGACAAAGCGCGTGAAGGATGTAATGCACGTGGAGGAGACGTCGCCGGTTGTAAGCGAAGTATCACGCAAGCGATGGACAGTCTTGATAAAGCTCGAGATATGGAGCGAGCTGATCAGATTCGTCAGGTGGATTTAGCGAACTATCAAGAAGGAATGACGCCTGGAGAGTACAAGGATGCCTTGGATTCTTATTGGAATGGAATTGATAGAAGCGAGCTAGTCTGGACTGGCTATGAACCCGCTCACGAGTTGGGATATATCGCTGGCGAGATGGGGTCCGGGTTTGTTGATAGGGCTGTAGATTGGCCAGGTAAGGTCTATGACACGATCACTCATCTGACAGACATCCCGGCAAATCTACTTCAGGCTGGTAAGGATGGTGTCAATTGGATCAATAGCCCGGCGGCCGCGAAAACTGAGTGCAACACCTGACCTTTCCGGTACGGTGCTGCCCCTATGTCCTATTCCGAACTCAGCGTCGAAGAGCGCGCCATCATTCAACTCAGTCAAGCTCAAGGCTTCAGC
>NZ_JAENSV010000062.1:0-25477 GCF_016613265.1 Pseudomonas sp. MF6751 | reverse complement strand
GGGCGGGTTGTGGGCGATGATCGAACGCAAGTTGTAAAGGTAAAAATGCAGGCATAAAAAAACCGCTTCCGGTGAGGGAAGCGGTTTTTCACATCTGCGCTATCAGAACAACTTCAACGGTGGTGCTTGTTCTTTCAACGGCTCGTTCTTCGCAGTCTGCTCGTTCCAGCCACCGCCGAGGGCCTTGTACAGGTTGACCTCGCTGGTGAGCTGCGCCAGGCGGTCGGTGATCAGCGATTGCTGGGCACTGAACAGTTGGCGCTGGGCGTCGAGGAAGGTCAGGTTGCTGTCGACACCAATGCGGTAGCGACGCTCGGCCAGGCGGTAGTAATCCTGGTTAGCCTCGACGAAGCCGCGTTGGGCATCCAGTTGCTGCTTGTAGGTCGCACGCGCGGCCAAGCCGTCGGAGACTTCCTGGAAGCCGGTCTGGATGGCCTTCTCATAGTTGGCCACGTTGATCTCTTTCTGGATCTTCGAGTAGTCCAGGCTCGCGCGCAGGCTACCGGCGTTGAAGATCGGGATGTTGATCTGCGGGGCAAACGCCCAGGTCCCCGAACCGCCTTTGAACAGGCCACCCAGGGTAGGGCTGGCAGTCCCGGCGCTGGCGGTCAGGCTGATGCTCGGGAAGAATGCCGCACGGGCCGCGCCGATGTTGGCGTTGGCCGCCTTGAGGTTGTACTCGGCCTGCACAATGTCGGGACGACGTTGCAGCAGGTCCGATGGCAACCCGGCCGGCACTTCGCTGAGCAGGTCATCGGACAGCGGCTTGCTGGCGATATTCGCCGGCAGGCCGGTGCCCAGCAGCAGGGTCAGGCTGTTTTCGTCCTGGGCCACCTGGCGGGTGTAGCGGGCCAGTTGCACGCGGGCGTTTTCCACCGAGGTGCGTGCCTGGCTGAGGTCGAGGGCCGAGGCCACGCCGACTTCATTGCTGCGCGAGGTGAGCTTGTAGCTCTGCTCGAAGGCCGCCAGGGTGTCCTGGGTCAGCTTGAGCAGCTCCTTGTCGGCCTGCCAGGTCAGGTAGGCATTGGCTACGCTGGCCACCAGGCTGATTTGGGTGCTGCGACGTGCTTCTTCAGTGGCGAAGTACTTCTGCAGCGCTTCTTCACTGAGGCTGCGCACGCGACCGAACAGGTCCAGCTCATAAGAGCTGATCCCAAGGCCTGCCGAGTACTGGCTGGCGATGGTCGATTCGCCGGTCTGCGACAGCTTGGCCGGGGTGCGCGAACGGCTGCCGTTACCGGTGGCCGACACGGCCGGGAACAGGTCGGCACGCTGGATTTGATATTGCGCTGCATAGGCGTCGATGTTCAGCGCCGCGACACGCAGGTCACGGTTGTTCACCAACGCGGTCTGGATCAGCTGTTGCAGGGCAGGGTCATGGAAAAACTGCTTCCAGCCTTGCTCGGCAGCGGCCTGGCTCGGCGCCTGGGCCGACGAATACGCCGGCCCCTGCGGGAACTGCGCGGCCACCGGCGCATCGGGACGCTGATAGTCAGGTATCAGCGAGCAGCCACTGAGCACGAATGCGGTGACGGCTAGGGAAAGTAGCGACTTGCTCATTGGCCAGCCTCTTTAGGAGTTTCAGTAGTGTCTTTATTTTTGCGTTCGCCAGCGGCGGATACCGTTGCGTAGAACAGCGGTACCCAGAAGATCGCCAGAACAGTGGCCGTGATCATACCGCCGATCACGCCGGTACCGATCGCATGCTGGCTGCCTGAGCCGGCGCCCGTGGAGATCGCCAGCGGCAATACGCCGAGCATGAACGCCAACGAGGTCATGATGATCGGGCGCAGACGCATGCGGGACGCTTCGATAGCCGCCTCGACGATGCCTTTGCCTTGCTCGTGCAGTTCCTTGGCGAACTCAACGATGAGGATGGCGTTTTTCGCCGCCAGGCCCACCGTCACCAACAGGCCCACCTGGAAGAACACGTCGTTGGACAAGCCGCGCATGCTGGTGGCGATCAACGCACCGATCACACCCAAAGGTACAACCAGAATCACCGCGATCGGAATCGACCAGCTTTCGTACAGTGCTGCCAGGCACAGGAACACAACCAGCAGCGACAGTGCGTACAGCGCTGGCGCCTGGGAACCGGAAAGGCGTTCTTCGTACGACAGGCCTGTCCAGGCATAACCGATACCGGCCGGCAGTTCTTTGGCAATGCGTTCGACTTCGGCCATCGCATCACCGGTACTGTAGCCAGGTGCCGGGGTACCGAGGATTTCCATCGCCGCTACACCGTTGTATCGCGAAAGCTTGGGCGAACCGTAGATCCACTGGCCCGACGAGATGGCCGACAGCGGCACCATTTTCCCGTCGTTGCTGCGCACGTACCATTTGTCCAGGTCTTCGGGCGACATCCGGCTGGCGGCGTCGCCTTGTACATACACCTTCTTCACGCGACCACGGTCGATGAAGTCGTTGATGTAGCTACCACCCAAGGCAATGGCCAGGGTCTGCTGGATATCCGCCAGGCTGATGCCTTGGGCACTGGCTTTCTCGTCGTCAACGGTCAGCTCGTACTGCGGCTCGTCGTTCACGCCGTTAGGACGCACGCCGGCCAGCACCTTGCTTTGTGCCGCCGCACCCAGGAACTGGTTACGTGCAGCCATCAGCTTGTCATGGCCGACGCCACCCTGGTCTTGCAGGAACACGTCGAAACCCGTGGCGTTACCCAACTCCAGCACCGAAGGCGGCACGATGGCGAAAACCATGGCGTCCTTGAAGGCCCCGAAGAAGTAACCCTGGGCACGCTTGGCCACTTCGAACACCGACTGGCTCGAATCACGCTCATCCCACGGCTTGAGCATCACGAACGCAAGCCCGGAGCTCTGGCCACGACCGGCGAAGTTGAAGCCGTTCACGGTAAACACCGACTTCACCGCCTTGCCTTCGCCTGGCTCGCCTTCCTTGTCGTTCAGCAGGAAGGCGCGCATGTCGTCGACGACTTTCTGCGTGCGCTCAGCCGAAGCACCGACCGGTGTCTGTACCTGGGCGAAGATCACACCCTGGTCTTCCTCAGGCAGGAACGCGCTTGGAATACGGGTGAACATCCAGATCATGCCGGCCAGGATCAGCGCATACACCAGGAATGCCGGGATCTTGTGCTTGATCATGCCGCCCACGCCGCGCTCGTACTTGAGTACGCCACGGTCGAAGGTGCGGTTGAACCAGCCGAAGAAGCCGCGCTTGGGCTGGCCGTGTTTTTCCGGATCAATCGGCTTGAGCATGGTGGCGCACAAAGCCGGGGTGAAGATCAGGGCAACCAGCACCGACAACGCCATCGCCGAAACGATGGTGATGGAGAACTGCCGGTAGATCACACCGGTGGAACCACCGAAGAATGCCATCGGCAGCAGTACCGCCGACAGTACCAGGGCAATACCCACCAGGGCGCCCTGAATCTGGCCCATGGACTTGATCGTTGCTTCCTTGGGCGACAGGTGCTCCTCGGCCATCACCCGCTCGACGTTTTCCACCACAACGATGGCATCGTCCACCAGCAAGCCGATGGCCAGGATCATGCCGAACATGGTCAAGGTGTTGATGGTGAAGCCGCACGCCGCCAGGATCCCGAAGGTACCCAGCAATACCACCGGTACGGTCATGGTGGTGATGATGGTGGCACGGAAGTTCTGCAGGAACAGGAACATCACCAGGAACACCAGCACGATCGCTTCGACCAGGGTGTGAACCACACCGGAGATCGATTCGGTCACGACCGGGGTGGTGTCATAGGGCACCACCGCCTTCATGCCAGGCGGGAAGAACGGCTCCAGGGATTTCACTGTTTCGCGGATGGCCTTGCCAGTGTCCAGTGCGTTGGCACCGGCCGCCAGCTTGATCGCCATACCCGAGGCCGGCTTGCCGTTGAACTGTGCACTGATGCTGTAGTTCTGGCCGCCCAGTTCGATGCGCGCGACGTCACCCAGGCGAACCTGCGAGCCGTCGGTGTTCACCTTCATCAGAATCTTGGCGAATTCTTCGGTGCTTTGCAGGCGCGTCTTGCCGATGATCGTGGCGTTCAGCTGGGTACCGGGCAGGGCAGGCAGGCCGCCCAGTTGGCCGGTGGCCACCTGCACGTTCTGGGCCTTGATGGCATTGCTGACGTCCACTGGCGTGAGCTGGTAATTGTTCAGTTTGGCCGGGTCGAGCCAGATACGCATGGCGTACTGCGAACCGAACACCTGGAAGTCACCCACCCCCGCGGTACGGGAGATCGGGTCCTGGATGTTGGACACGATGTAGTTGGAGAGGTCGTCCTTGGTCATGCTGCCGTCTTCCGACACCAGACCGATCACCATCAGGAAGTTCTTCACCGACTTGGTCACGCGGATACCCTGTTGCTGCACTTCTTGCGGCAGCAGTGGGGTGGCCAGGTTCAGCTTGTTCTGTACCTGGACCTGAGCGATATCCGGGTTGGTACCCTGGTTGAACGTCACGGTGATGGTCATGCTGCCGTCGGAGTTACTGTCCGAGGAGACATAACGCAGGTTGTCGATACCGTTGAGCTGTTGCTCGATGACCTGCACCACGGTGTCCTGCACGGTTTGTGCGGACGCGCCTGGGTAGGTCACCTGGATATCAATGGCCGTTGGCGCAATGGCCGGGTATTGGTTGATGGGCAACTTCAGGATCGAGAGTGCCCCGACCAGCATGATCACCAGGGCAATTACCCAGGCGAAAATGGGACGGTCGATAAAAAATTTCGACATGGATTACTCCCCTTGACCAGCAGCGGCAGCAGGCGCTGCGGCAGTACCGGCGGGTTTAGCGTTGGAGGCTTCCGTGACCTTCACCTCGGCGCCTGGCTTGACGTACTGCAAGCCTTCGGTGATGACGCGGTCACCGGCATTGAGGCCTTTTTCCACCAGCCAGTAGGCACCGGCGGTACGGTTGGCAACCAGTTCGCGTTGCTCGACCTTGTTGTCCTTGTTCACGATCAGCGCCGTCGGAATGCCGCGCAGGTCACGGGTCACGCCTTGTTGCGGAGCCAGGATGGCCTTGCTGTTCACACCGGCCAGCAACTGGGCGTGTACGAACATGCCCGGCAGCAGCACGTGGTCAGGGTTGGGGAACACGGCGCGCAGGGTCACGGAACCGGTGGTCTGGTCGACCGACACTTCGGAGAACTCCAGCTTGCCGTCCTGGGCGTAGGCCGTGCCGTCTTCCAGGGTCAGCTTGACCTTGGCAGCGTTGTCGCCGGCTTTTTCCAGTTGTCCACTGGCCAGGTCGCGACGCAGCTTGAGCATTTCAGCTGAAGATTGCGTGACGTCGACGTAGATCGGGTCCAGTTGCTGGATCACCGCCATGGCGTCGGCCTGGCCATTGCTGACCAGTGCGCCTTCGGTTACCGAGGAACGGCCAATACGCCCGGAGATCGGCGCGTACACCTTGGTGTAGCGCACGTTGATCTGGGCGGTTTGAACGTTTGCCTCGGCAGTCATGCGGTTGGCAACGGCGGTGTCGTATTCCTGACGGCTGACGGCTTGCTCATCGACCAATTGCTTGTAGCGATCGGTGATGGACTTGGTCTGGGTCAGGCTCGCTTGTGCGCTTTTGAGCGTGGCTTCATACACCGACGGGTCGATCTGGTAGAGCTGTTGCCCTTCCTTCACGTCGGCGCCTTCCTTGAACAGGCGCTTGAGAATGATGCCGTTGACCTGAGGCCGGACTTCCGCGATGCGAAAGGCCGTGGTGCGGCCTGGCAGCTCGGTGGTCAGGGTATAGGCTTGCGGTTGAATGGTGACCACGCCGACCTGAGGGGTTTGAGCGGGCGGTGCCGCTTCTTCCTTTTTACATCCGCTGAGCAGCGATGCCAGGGCGACGGCAGTGACCAGAGCGGTAACAGCTGGCTTAAGTTGCATGAAGATCCTCGGGTCAGGCGCGCAGAGTGCGCACAAGAAGTGTGGAAGGGTAAAAAACAAGCCGTGAGTGGATAAGTAGCTTGCTACGCAATATACTTACGTTCATGGTTGTTTGTAAACTCTTGACAGGCTTCGCGCAATGTTGACAAAGCACCGCCGCAAGCCTCGATTCTAGTACGTTCGGCGCCCATGACGGCGTCGTCCCACAATTATTCAGATGACGGTCAAGTACCGTCCACAGTGTCCCGATTGAGGTTTTACTGCCATGGTTCGTCGCACCAAAGAGGAAGCTCAGGAAACGCGCAGCCAGATTCTCCAAGCCGCCGAGCAAGCCTTTTATGAGCGTGGCGTAGCGCGTACCACCCTGGCGGACATCGCCGCTCTGGCGGGCGTGACGCGTGGGGCTATCTATTGGCATTTCAGCAATAAGTCCGATTTGCTCCAGGCCTTGCTCGACACGCTGCACGAACCCCTGGACGAATTGGCCCGGGCGAGTGAAAGCGAGGATGAAGTCGACCCGCTGGGCTGTATGCGCAAGCTGTTGATTCATCTTTACCATGAAGTGGCCCTGGACCCGAAAACCCGGCGCATCAACGAGATTCTGTTTCATAAGTGCGAGTTCACCGATGAAATGTGTGACATGCGCCGCCAACGCCAGACCCACAGCCTGGAATGCAACCTGCGTATCAGCCTGACGTTGCGTAACGCGGTTCATCGCGGGCAACTGCCTGAAAATCTCGACACCACCCGTGGGGCTGTCTGCATACATGCCTTCATCCACGGTTTGATCGGCCAGTGGCTGCTGGTCCCCGATAGCTTTGAACTGCACCAGGACGCCGAGCGCTGGGCTGATATAGGGCTGGACATGCTGCGCCTGAGCCCCAGCCTGCGCAATTGAAACAAAATGCGTAATTGCAACCCGTTGTGTCAACAGTAAAGCCTAAGGACGGTCAATCGTCCTTCTGGCTGATTTGTGGGGTGACTTTATATACGGCCTGGCGGGCGGTTGATAGGTAGCCGGCTAAGTATTTTGTAGCGATATTGTTGCCGTTCTGTGAAGCGATGTTTCCAGGGGGGCTACAGACAGGCACAAATGTGGGAGGGGACTTGCTCCTGACACTGTAGGAGCGAGCTTGCTCGCGAAAAACTTCAACGATAACGCGTGCTTCCTGAGTGAACGCGGCGCCTGTTAGTTTCTCGCGAGCAAGCTCGCTCCTACAGCATTGGGTTTGCGGGGTACGTTAGATCGGCAGCGTCGGGTAGTCGATGTAACCCACCGGGCCTTTGCCATAGAAAGTCTCAGGGTGAGGCTCGTTCAACGGCGCATCGGCCTTCAGTCGCGCCGGCAGGTCCGGGTTGGCGATAAAAGGAATACCAAAGGCCACTGCATCCGCCTTGCCCGCCGCCAGCCAGGCATTGGCGCTGTCTTTGGTGAAGCGTTCGTTGGCGATGTATACGCCGCCGAAGGCTTTTTTCAGCTGTGGGCCGAGGCTATCCGCACCTTCTTTTTCGCGGGAGCAGATGAAGGCGATGCCGCGTTTGCCCAGTTCGCTGGCGACGTAGGTGAAGGTCTCGGCGAGGTTGTCGTCGCCCATGTCATGAGCATCAGCACGCGGTGCCAGGTGCACGCCCACGCGGCCGGCGCCCCAGACTTCGATGGCGGCGTCGGTGACTTCCAGCAACAGGCGCGCACGGTTTTCCAGGGAGCCACCGTACTGGTCGGTGCGCTGGTTGGTGCTGCTCTGCAGGAACTGGTCGAGCAGGTAGCCGTTGGCGCCGTGGATTTCCACGCCGTCGAACCCGGCGGCCTTGGCGTTCTCGGCGCCGGTGCGGTAAGCGTCGACGATGTCGGCGATTTCAGCGGTTTCCAGGGCGCGCGGGGTTGGGTAGTCGGCCAATGGGCGAACCAGGCTGACGTGGCCTTTAGCCTGGACCGCACTCGGAGCCACCGGGGTTTCCCCGTTCAGGTAGGACTCGTGGGAGATGCGGCCAACGTGCCACAACTGCAGGAAGATCTTGCCGCCCGCGCCATGTACGGCCTTGGTGATGTTGGCCCAGCCGCGCACCTGATCGTTGGACCAGATGCCGGGGGTGTCCGGGTAGCCCACGCCCATGGGCGTCACGGAAGTGGCTTCGCTGAGGATCAGCCCCGCGGACGCGCGTTGCACGTAGTACTCGGCCATCAGCGCGTTGGGCACCCGCCCGGCGTCTGCGCGGCAGCGGGTCAGCGGCGCCATGATGATGCGGTTCGACAGTTGCACGTCGCCCAGTGTGATCGGATCGAAAATAGTCGTCATGGAAAAAACACCTTCTCTTTCAAGTTGATCAGTTGGTCGCGGGGGCCAGGCCGGCGTTGCCGCCCTGACGGAAAGTGATGAGGGTCACCAGCAGCGCGAGAATCGCCAGTGCTGCAGCGGCCAGGGGCACGCTGGTCAGGCCGAAGCCGTGTGCAATCACGCTGCCGCCGACCCAGGCGCCGAGGGCGTTGCCAATGTTGAAGGCACCGATGTTCAGGGTGGATACCAGGTTCGGCGCGGCCTTGCCGAAGGTCACCACGTTGATTTGCAGCGCCGGCACGGCGGCGAACGAGGCGGTGGCCCACAGGAACAGGGTGATTTCAGTCGGTATCACCGCAACGCTGGTCCAGCTCAGCACCGTGGAAACCACCGCCATGCTGATGAACACGCCGATCAAGGTGGCCGCCAGGCGCTTGTCCGCCAGTTTGCCGCCGATGATGTTGCCCACGGTGAGCCCCAGGCCGATCAGCAGCAGGGTCCAGGTCACGCCCTTGGGCGACACGCCGGTCACATTGCCCAGCAGCGGCGCGACGTAGGTAAAGAGGGTGAACATGGACGCGGCAAACAGCGCGGTCATGCTCAGCGACAGCCAGATACCGGCACCCTTGAGGGCGGCCAGTTCGGCGCGCATGTCGAGTTTTTCTTCGTCACGCTTGGCGGGCAGGAAGCGAATGAGGCCGATCAAGGCAATCACGCCAATCACGGTCACGGCCCAGAAGGTCGAGCGCCAGCCGGCTTCCTGGCCCAGCGCCGTACCCAGGGGCACGCCCAGCACGTTCGCCAGGGTCAACCCAGTAAACATCAGCGCCACGGCCGACGCACGTTTGTTGGCCGGCACCAGGTTGGCCGCCACCACCGAGCCAATACCGAAGAAGGCACCGTGGCACAACGCTGTCACCACACGGGCAAACATCAGCACGTTGTAGTCGCTTGCCAGGGCACAGAGCAGATTGCCGATAATGAAAATACCCATCAACGCTACCAGCGCCGCCTTGCGTGGCAGCCTGGCGGTGGCCAGTGCCATGAACGGCGCGCCGATGGCCACGCCCAGGGCGTAGCCGGTGACCAGCCAGCCGGCGCCGGGAATCGACACACCCAGGTCCGCCGCCACATCGGGCAGCAAGCCCATGATGACGAACTCGGTGGTGCCGATGGCGAAGGCGCTCAGGGCCAGTATGAGTAGCGAGAGGGGCATGGGCGTGTCCTTGATGATTACGGTGCGCTGAGTTCGGTAATGAGCGCAGTGAGAAAGGCTTGGATCACTTCCTCGTTGCGCTTGAAAAAGTGCCACTGCCCGGCCTTCTGGCTGCTGATCAACCCCGCCCGTTGCAAGGTGGCCAGGTGCGCCGACACGGTCGACTGGGACAAGCCGCAGCGCTGGTCGATCTGCCCGGCGCAGATGCCGTATTCGTGGTTGTGCAATTGCTCGGGGAACTGCACTTTCGGGTCTTTGAGCCAGGTGAGGATGTCTCGTCGTACTGGGTGCGCCAGGGCTTTTATTATTTCGTCGAGGTCGATGGACATGGCAGGGTGCTCGGTGTCGTAAAGCGTTATATCGCTATGAGGCGAACTTTAAATCGTAATATTCCGATATACCAATATGATTTTGATCTGAGACCAGGTCAAATCGGTATATCGGGTTATAACGATATGCGGGTGGCAGTGGTAGACTGCGCGGCATGAATTATCTCGCACATCTGCACCTGGGCGGCCAACTTCCTGCGCAATTGCTGGGTAGCCTTTATGGTGACTTCGTCAAAGGCCGCCTGCAGGGCCAGTTCAGCCCGCAAATCGAAGCGGTGATCCAGTTGCATCGCTCCATCGACCGCTTTACCGATAGCCATCCGCTGGTGGGCGAGGCGTTGTCGCGCTTCAGTCTGACCCGCAGGCGCTATGCCGGGATCGTCCTCGATGTGTTTTTCGACCATTGTCTGGCGCGGGATTGGGCGCTGTATGCCGACCAGTCTCTGGAGCGTTTCACGTCGCAGGTGTATCGGGTGTTGGCGGCTGAACCCGCGTTGCCGGGGCGGCTGGCGCAGATCGCGCCGTACATGGCGGCGGATGATTGGTTGGGCTCGTACCGCGAGTTTGCGGTGATGGAGCAGGTGCTGCGCGGGATTTCGCGGCGGCTGACACAGCCCGAGGAACTGGGGTATGCGATGCAGGAGTTGCGGGTTTTGTATGAGCCGTTGAGTGAGGACTTTCGACTGTTCTACCCAGAGTTGCAGAAATTTGCACAATCTCAACTGACTACATGAGATCTGAATGTGGGAGCTGGCTTGCCTGCCCCCACATTTGGATTGAGTTCACATTGCTTCAGGCTGCGAATGCAGGCCGAGCGGCCACTTGCTCAGTTTCCGGCACCGGGCCGAATAGCGCCTTCTGCACCGCCTGCTGCGCCTGATACGCCAATGCCGCACGTTCCTGACCGGCGCAGGCAATCGGTTTGAGCACATGAATCTCTACATCGCCCTGATCATTGGAAAACAAGCGCATCAGGTGCGAGAGCAAATCATCATCGCCAATGAAGGGCGCCAGCGGGTCGACTTGGCCGTCGCGCAGATACCGAATCGCTACCGGCTGCAGTGACACATCCGCATCGATCGCGCTGGCCAGCAAGCGCCCGTGGAATGTGCGCAGGCCGCGCCCGTCGGTGGTGGTGCCTTCGGGGAACATCAGCAAGGGGTGCTGTTGCTCCAGATGACGGGTCATTTGCTTGCGGATCAGTTGGCTGTCACCTGATCCGCGACGAATAAACAGGCTGCCAGCCTTGGCCGCCAGCCAGCCGGCCACCGGCCAGGTGCGCACCTCGGCCTTGGACAAAAACGACATCGGCGCCACCATGCCCAGCAACGGAATATCCGTCCACGACACATGATTGCTCACCCACAGCATCGGGGTTTGCGGCAACTCGCCATGCACCGTCACGCGAAAGGGCAGGGCGTTGGTCAGTCGCGCCATAAAGAAGCGCGACCAACGCTGGCGCCGCACCATCGAGTTAGCCACGCCCAGGCGCTCGAACAGGCCAAACACACTGGCCATGCTCAACCCCAGCCCCACCACCAACAGCACGCGGGCGATGCGCCCGTAAATGCGCAGGCGGTTCATCACATGGCCGCCTTGAAGTGGCGCGCGTAACGCGGGCACAACTCGTCGCGCTTGAGCAGGATAAACACGTCTGCTACCTGGAAGTCTTCATCCCAGCACGGCTCGCCGCAGATCTTCGCGCCCAGGCGCATGTAGGCCTTGAGCAGCGGCGGCATTTCGGCGATGACGTTGGACGGCAGGTCCAGGGCCGGCAGTGGTTTTTTCGGTTCGGCGCGCAGGTGTTCGTTGCACAGGTAGCGCTCGCGCAAGCGCTGCATGATCGCGTGGGCCTGGATGCCGCCATCGTGCATCGGGATGCTCGCGCAGCCCATCAGGTAGCTGTAGCCGCCCTGGTTGAGCACTTCGGCCAACTCGCCCCATAACACCGCGATGGTGCCGCCATTGCGATAGGCCGGGTCGACGCAGGTGCGGCCAATCTCCAGGATCGGGCCCTGCAAGTGCAGCAGGCCATGCAGGCTGAATTCTTCTTCACTGTAGAACCGGCCCAGGGTGCTGGCGGCCTGGTGGTCGAGCAGACGGGTAGTCGCGACGAGTCGACCGCTGTTCAAATCCCGCACGCCGATATGGCTGCAGTGAACATCATAGTCATCCATGTCCAGACCCAGTTCCGCGCCTTTCAGCTTGGCGTTGAACTCGCCGCTGAACACGTTGAACCGCAGGGCCTGGGCTTCCTGCAATGCCTGTGTGCCTACCAGGCGTTCGGCTTGCAGACGGCGTTCATTGCCTTTGTCGCTGATGCGGGCGATCTGAGTCATAGCGAGTCTCCGGGTGCCGGCCAGGTTGCGGCCAGTCGACTTTGTTGTCCAAAGTCAGGCTATGTAGCCTCGGTGTCAGCTCCATGAAGTTACGGTGACGGTTGGATGACAGACCCCTTGTCGCAAATCTGTCACTGGCGTGGGCTAGGCTCGCGGGCTTGAATGCCCCTTGAGTTTGCGTCCATGGTCCGAGGCCTGTTGTTCGTTACCCTGTTGTTTGTCACCGTGAGTGCTCGCGCTGAAATCTGGCCTGAAAAGGAGTGGGCCGTGGGCACAACCCTCACCGGTCCCGCTGTCGATGCCCTGGACGCCTACGCTTTCCCACCTCGTGACGATGCCACCCGCAACGGTATTCGCACCGATGCGTTGCTGGTCATTCGGGATGGCGAAATCATCTATGAACGCTACGCCGCGCCCACCACTGCCAGCACACCGCACCTGACCTGGTCCGTCAGCAAAAGCCTGATGGCTACCGTGCTGGGCGTGGCCTACGGGCAAGGCCGCTTCAAACTCGGCGACCCTGTCGCACGTTTCTACCCACCGATGAAGCAGCACCCCAAAGTGAGCATGGCCGACCTGCTGCACTGGGCCTCCGGGTTGGACTGGCAGGAAGACTACGAGTATGCCCCGTTGAAATCTTCGGTGGTGGCGATGCTCTACACCCGTGGTCACACCGACATGGCGCAATTCGCAGCGGATACCGAGGCGGTCGCCGTCCCTGGCCAGGCTTTCCGTTATTCCAGTGGCGACAGCACTATCCTGTCCGCCGCGCTCAAGGGCATGCTCGGCCACAAGGCCTACATGACCTACCCGTGGGACGCGCTGTTCCAGCCCTTGGGCATTCGCGACGCAACCTGGGAAACCGACGCCGATGAGACGTTTGTCGCGTCGTCCTATGCCTACCTCACGGCCCGGGATCTGGCACGAGTAGGGCTACTGATGGCGCGGGATGGACGCTGGCAGGAGCGGCAACTGCTGCCCAAGGACTGGGTCGCCTTCAACCGCCGGCCCTTCGACCGCTACAAAGCCGGCCAGGATGAAGCCGTGCCGGGCGGCCATTGGTGGCTCAACACCGGCGCCCCCCAACCCTGGCCCGACGCACCGGCCACTACCTTCGCCGCGCTGGGGCACTGGGGCCAGGCGCTGTTTGTGCTGCCCGACGAACACCTGGTGATCGTGCGTTACGGCGATGATCGGGATGGCAGTTACCGGCATAACGAACTGCTCAAACGCGTGCTGGCGGCGGTGCGCTCATGATTCGACGCCATCCGTTCATCAGCGTTTTACTGGTGTTGTTCTTCGCACTGTCGGGCTGGGTTTGGCATGAGCGCGTCAACCTGCAAGCCTTCCCCGACATCATCGCGGCGTACACCGCCAAGGAGTACTGCTCGTGCCGGTATGTGGCCAACAACCCGGCGCAATATTGCCTGGGGTATGTGAAGCAGTACGTGCCAACCAGTGCGTTCACTGACTCTCCGGAACGCAGTGAAGTCACGGCAAGCGGTTTAGGGCGTACGCACACGGCGCGGTGGTTGGGCGACCGTCAAGGCTGCCGCCTCAACCCCTGACACACCCAAATTCCCCTGTGGGAGCTGGCTTGCCTGCGATAGCGCCAGGTCAGCCAACATCACTGGTGCCTGTGCCGCCGCCATCGCAGGCAAGCCCGCTACCACATTTAGATTATCTGCGTGGGTTCTCGGAAAAAGAACCGGCCCTGAGGTTCCACAGAGTGGAACCACCTTTGATTGTCCTCACGCGCGCATCGCGCTTAGCTGTCGATGTGTTGCCAACAAGAACGGGACCACCCGCCTGTGAGGAGAATTACCATGCGTCCGCACCAGCACATCCTGGATTGGCTCAGCGACGTTGCCAGCGACTTGCACGCTGTGCGTCACGATATCCACGCCCATCCCGAACTCGGCTTTGAAGAAAACCGCACCTCAGCGTTGGTCGCACAGTCACTCAAGGAGTGGGGTTACGAGGTGCACACCGGCATCGGCAGGACCGGTGTGGTCGGTGTGTTGCGCAATGGCGACAGCTCGCGCACGTTGGGGATTCGCGCCGACATGGACGCCTTGCCCATCATCGAAAACACCGGCGCGGCCTACACCAGCCAACATGCCGGCTGCATGCACGCCTGCGGCCATGACGGCCACACCACCATGTTGCTCGGTGCCGCGCGTTACTTGGCGGCGACGCGGCAATTCGACGGCACTTTGAACCTGATTTTCCAACCCGCCGAAGAAGGCCAGGGCGGCGCCGAGGCGATGCTGGCGGACGGTTTGCTGGAGCGCTTCCCCTGCGACGGGTTGTTCGGGATGCACAATATGCCAGGCTTGCCGGCTGGACATCTGGGCTTGAGAGTGGGGCCGATGATGGCCTCCCAGGACCTGCTCACCGTGACGCTCGAAGGCGTAGGTGGTCACGGCTCGATGCCGCATTTGACCGTGGACCCGCTGGTGGCGGCGGCGAGCATGGTCATGGCCTTGCAAACGGTGGTAGCACGCAATATCGACACCCAGGAAGCTGCCGTGGTCACGGTCGGCGCCCTTCAAGCAGGGCAAGCCGCCAATGTGATTCCCCAGCAAGCCCTGTTGCGCCTGAGCCTGCGCGCACTTAACCCCAAGGTACGCGAACAGATGCTGGAACGGGTCAACGCGATCATCCAGACCCAGGCCGCCAGCTTCGGCTGCACCGTGCAGATCGAACACCGGCCGGCCTACCCGGTACTGGTCAACCACGCCGAAGAAACCGAATTCGCCCGCCAGGTCGGTGTGGCCTTGCTCGGTGCCGACGCTGTGGATGGCAACACCCGCACGCTGATGGGCAGCGAAGACTTCGCCTGGATGCTGCAACGCTGCCCCGGCAGTTACCTGTTTATCGGCAACGGCGTGTCGCGACCGATGGTGCACAACCCCGCCTATGACTTCAACGACGACATCCTGCTGACCGGCGCAGCCTACTGGGGCGCGCTGGCCGAGAGCTGGCTCAAGCCTGCCTGACGACCTCATCTTTTTCTGCCGCTGGACCCTTTCCCTGTATCGGTTGAATGGAGTGTTCCTCATGCAGACTTCAAAGCCTGGCGTTTCCCGCACCCGCCAAGTGGTGGCGGCCGTGATCGGCAACGCGCTGGAATGGTATGACTTTATCGTCTACGGCTTTCTCGCCAGCATCATCGCCCGGCAGTTCTTCCCCTCGGAAGACGAATACGCGTCGCTGCTGATGGCCCTGGCCACCTTTGGCATGGGCTTTTTCATGCGTCCGGTGGGCGGCATCCTGTTGGGCATCTATGCCGATCGCAAAGGCCGCAAAGCCGCGATGCAGTTGATTATCCGGCTAATGACCGTGTCCATTGCGCTGATCGCCTTCGCGCCGAACTACGCCGCCATCGGCATGGGTGCGCCGTTGCTGATTGTGGTGGCGCGGATGCTTCAGGGGTTTGCCACCGGCGGTGAATATGCCAGCGCCACGGCATTTCTGGTGGAGAGCGCACCTGCCCATCGCAAGGGCTTGTATGGCTCCTGGCAATTGGTGGGGCAGTGCCTGGCGGTGTTCGGCGGGGCGGCGATGGTGGCGTTGGTCACGCATTTCTTTTCGCCTGAAACCCTCGACCTGTGGGGCTGGCGCCTGCCGTTTGTGCTGGGCTTGCTGATCGGCCCGGTCGGGTTGTGGATTCGTCGGCACATGGAAGACCCGGAAGAGTTTATCCAGGCGCGTAAAAACGCCACCGGCCCGGCGCCGAGCCTCATGCAAGTGCTGCGTGACCATCGGCGCAGCATCCTGGTGTCCATGGGCCTGGCCTGCGGGGCGACGGTCTCGTTCTACGTGGTGCTGGTGAACATGCCGACCTTCGCCCACAAGAACCTCGGCCTGCCGCTGGACCAGGTGCTGATGGTGCAGATGTTTGCGGTGGCGCTGATGACCGTGGTGATCCCCTTGTCCGGCCTGCTCTCGGATCGGTTGGGACGGCGACCGGTGTTGATGGCCTTCACCCTGGCGTTCTTCGTGATGGTCTACCCGTTGTATGTGTGGGTAGCCGCTGCGCCGTCCATCGAGCGCCTGCTGGTGATGCAGGTGATGTTGTGCACGGCGATTGGCGGGTTCTTCGGGCCCGCGCCGACGGCATTGGCCGAACAGTTCCCTATCGAGGTGCGCTCGACCGGCGTGTCGGTGGCCTATAACGTGGCGGTAATGGTGTTCGGTGGTTTCGCGCCGTTGATCGTGACCTGGCTGAGCAAGGTGCTGGGCACGCCGGTGGCGCCCTCGTTCTATGTATTGTTTGCGTGCGTGCTGACGCTGCTGGGCACTTACTGCATGCGCGAGGCACCCCGGGCGAGCAAGCCGCTGCCGTTTTCCAGAGAGGTGAAGCCTTGAGTATTGTTGATTGGGATGCCACTGAGCTGTCGCGGGCCATTCATGGGCGGCAGGTGTCGTGCGAAGAGGTGATGCAGGCGTACCTGGCGCAGATCCAGCGCTTTAACCCTGGCGTGAATGCGCTGGTGTCGTTGCGCGAAAGCGAGGCCGTGCTGGCGGAGGCGAGAGCCTGTGATCGTGAGTTGGACCGGGGCCATTCCCGTGGCTGGATGCATGGCATGCCCCAGGCCATCAAGGACCTGGCGGCCACCCAGGGTTTGCGCACCACCCTGGGCTCACCGCTGTTCGCCGAGCATGTACCGAACGAAGACGCCATCAGCGTGGCGCGGGTGCGGGCCAGTGGTGCGATCATCATTGGCAAGACCAACGTGCCGGAGTTCGGCCTGGGCTCCCACACCTACAACACGCTGTTCGGCACCACCGGCAATGCCTATGACCCACGCCTGGCGGCGGGTGGCAGCAGTGGCGGAGCGGCGGTGGCCCTGGCGCTACGCATGCTGCCGGTGGCCGATGGCAGCGACATGATGGGCTCACTGCGCAACCCGGCGGCGTTCAACAACGTGTTCGGCTTGCGCCCCTCCCAAGGGCGGGTGCCTCACGGGCCGATGCCGGAACTGTTCGTGCAGCAACTGGGCACCGAAGGCCCGATGGGGCGCAGCGTAATGGATGTGGCGCGGTTGCTGAGCATTCAGTCCGGTTACGATCCCCGGGCGCCGTTGTCATCCAGGGACGATCCCGCTGTGCTGGGCCAGCCGTTGCAACGCGACTTCAACGGCGCACGCCTCGGTTGGCTGGGGGACTACAACGGTTATCTGCCGATGGATGATGGCGTGATGAGTCTGTGCGAAGCGGCGCTGGATGATTTCGCCAGGTTGGGCTGTGAAGTGCACAGCTGCCAACCGGACTTTTCCATGGCGCGCCTGTGGCGCTGCTGGTTGGTACACCGCCATTGGCTGGTGCACGGCAACCTCGGCGGGGCCTACGCCAACCCGCAAAAGCGCGTACTGCTCAAACCCGAGGCCCAGTGGGAAGTGGAGGGCGGCCAGGGCTTGAGTGGCCTGCAGGTTTACCAGGCGTCGGTGGACCGCAGTGAGTGGTACCGCGCTTTGGGCAAGCTGTTCGAACGTTACGATTTCCTGCTGTTGCCCACCGCCCAGGTGTTCCCTTTCGATGCACAACAGCCTTGGCCACGCCTCGTTGGCGGGCGCGAAATGGACACTTATCACCGCTGGATGGAAGTGGTGATCGGCCCGACCCTCGCCGGTTTGCCGAGCATGAGCATCCCGGTGGGCTTCAACCCCCAGGGTTTGCCCATGGGCCTGCAAATCATTGGCCCGGCCCAGGCCGACAGCGCCGTGCTGCAATTGGCCTACGCCCATGAACAGCTGACCCAATGGGTGCAACGCCAGCCGCCGGCGTGCCTTGCAACGACCCGTTGAGCGCTGACCGGGCCTGTATCTTGCTGTGAAAAAAGATCATCCACCGGCAACAGGGAGATCGAATATGGAGACAGGCACCGTACGCTCGGTTGAGCGCGCTCTGGCAATCGTCGAGTTGCTGGGCGAGCACCAGGCCCTGGGGCTGGAAGAACTGCACTACCTCACGCAGCTGCCCAAGGCCACGGTGTCGCGCATGTTGCTGACCTTGCAGGAGCAGGGTTGGGTCTATCGGGGCCTGAGCGATCGGCGTTACCGCCTGCGTGCCCGGCGTTTGTTCGGCGATACCCAGCAACGCTTCAAGCGCCAGGTGGTGGAGAGCGCCGCCCCTTGGTTGCTGGAGCTCAGCGAGCGCACCGGGCTGGTGGTGGACTTGTCGTGCTTCGATGGCGAGCGCCTGGAGGTCATGGAAAGCGCGATCCCCAGCGTGTTGCGCAAGCTGTACCCGAACAACTGCCAGATCGTCGGCCAGTACGCCAGCCTGTTCCACTCGGCGATGGGCAAGGCTTGCCTGACGCAATTGCCGGCTGACGAAGTACAGCGCCTGGCAGGCCGCAATCATGTGGCGGCAGACGAGCACTATCGCGCATGCGAGCAAACCCAGCACCAGGGCTTCGGACAGCGTACCGAGGGCTACTGGGAATATCCGGTGCGTTTGCCGTTCCTGATCCGGGCGGTGGCCTTGCCGGTGCGCGCCAATGGCCGATTGGTGGGGAGCATGGCGCTGCATTGGCCCATGCATCAGGCGCCGGTGGAGCGGGTGTTGAATTTGCACATGGGCAGCCTTGAAGAAACGATCTGCGAAGTGCAGCGAACGCTGGTTTGAAAACACAGCAAAAACCCTGTGGCAGCTGGCTTTTGTGGCGAGGGAGCTTGCTCCCGCTGGGGTGCGTAGCGCCCCCAAAAAGCTGGCTCCAGCTGCGCTGTCGAACGGGAGCAAGCTCCCTCGCCACAGCAAGCCAGCTCCCACATTGAATTTGCGCCGGTTGTGAGATTGCGCTTAAGGTTCGCCCAGGTTTTTTGCCCCATGAGTCTTTATGTTCAATGTCAAACCTCTGGTCTTCGCGCTGCTGACCTGTGCTGCCGTGCCCGCCCACGCCGATTGGTACCTGGATAACGAATCCTCGCGCCTGTCTTTCGTCACCACCAAAAACACCGAGATTGCCGAAGTCCAGCGCTTCCTGGTGCTGCACGGCAAAGTCGACGCCAAAGGCGCGGCTCGGCTGGAAGTGGAGCTGGACTCAATCAACAGCGGTATTCCGGTGCGCGACGAGCGCATGCGTAAAGAGCTGTTCGAGATCAAGACCTTCCCCGAAGCGCAGATCAGCGCACAGATCAATCTGCAGCCCATCAATGATCTGGCGTCCGGCGCGCAGTTGGAATTGCGCCTGCCCTTGAGCGTCACGCTGCACGGCAAGACCCAGACCTACAGCGCCGAACTGCTGGCCACGCGCCTGGATGAGCGGCGTTTCCAGGTGGTAACCCTGGAGCCCGTGGTGCTGCATGCCGAAGATTTCGACCTGGCGCCCGGTGTGGCGACCTTGCGCAAGGCGGCAGGGCTCAAGTCGATCAGTTTGTCGGTGCCGGTGGGTGCGGTGCTGATCTTCACGGCGCGCTGACATGAGCGGCGCGGTGTTCCCGTGGCGCAGCGCCAATCAATTCGAATTGCTGATCGACGGGCCGAACTTCTTCCCCGAGATGCTGGTAGGCATCGCACGGGCCGAGCAGCAGGTTGACCTTGAGTTATACCTGGTCGAAGCCGGGGCCTGCGCCGAGGCCATGGTGCAGGCGCTGGTGCTGGCCGCCGAACGCGGCGTGCAGGTGCGTTGCCTGTTTGACGATTACGGCAGCCTGGCGTTTACCCTGGGGCTGCGCAAGCGCTTGACCGATGCCGGCGTGGCGCTGCGCTTTTACAACCGCCTGAATTGGCGGCGCTGGATGCGCAACCTGTATCGCGACCATCGAAAGCTACTGCTGATCGACCAGCGTATTGCGGTGGTCGGCGGCACCGGTGTCACCGACGAGTTCTGGACGCCGGGGCAAGACACCGCCGACTGGCATGAAGTGATGGTGCAGATCAGCGGCCCGCTGGTGCTGGACTGGCAGGCCCTGTTCGACCGGCAATGGCACGCTAACGCCGCGCGCCGTGAATGGAAACCGGCTACCCACTTTGGTTTGCCTCGTTTGCCCAAGGTGCCCGCCACCGGGCCGGGGCTGGGCCGCGTGGCGTATGCCGATGCGCGTCAGCACCGTGACATCCTGCAATCGTTGATTCGTGCTTTGAACAGCAGCAAGGGGCGTATCTGGCTGGCGACCCCGTACTTCCTGCCAACCTGGAGCGTGCGCCGCGCCTTGCGCCGGGCGGCTGGGCGCGGTGTGGATGTGCGTCTGTTACTCACCGGCCCGCGCACCGATCACCCGTCGGTGCGTTACGCCGGGCACCGTTATTACCCGCGCCTGCTGCGCTCAGGCGTGCAGATCTTCGAATACCAGCCGTGCTTCCTGCACCTGAAGATGGTGCTGGTGGACGATTGGGTGAGCATTGGCTCGTGCAATTTCGACCACTGGAATTTGCGCTTTAACCTGGAAGCCAACCTGGAAGCGCTGGACCCGCAGTTGACGGCAGCGGTGGTGGGCAGTTTCGAAGCGGACTTTGCCCAAAGCCAGGCGGTGAGCCTGGAGGCATGGAAGGCGCGGCCATTGTGGCGGCGGGTGAAGCAGCGGGTGTGGGGCTGGATTGATCGGTTGGTGGTCAATCTGCTGGATCGGCGCGGTTAGCCGGGCCACCTCAAGTCCAATGTGGGAGCTGGCTTGCCTGCGATAGCATCACCTCGGTACACCTGACAAACCGAGGTGCCTGTATCGCAGGCAAGCCAGCTCCCACAAAAGCCAGCTCCCACCCAGACCGTGTTTACAGCTTCAGATCAGAGCAGTTCAAACGTCTGCTGCTGCACATCCTGGGAATCCAACCCGATCTGCACATTGAACTCGCCCGGTTCCGCCGCGAACTTGAGCTGGGCGTTGTAGAACTTCAGGTCGTCCTCGGTGATGGTGAAGTGCAACGTGCGCGCTTCGCCAGCCTTGAGCATGACCTTCTGGAAGTTCTTCAGCTCCTTGATCGGGCGGATCATCGAACCGGCCACGTCCTGGATATACAACTGCACAACCGTTTCGCCATCGACCTTGCCAGTGTTCTTCACGGTGACGCTGGCATCGAGCTTGCCGGTCTTGTTCAGCGTGGTGGACGACAGTGCCATGTCCGACAGGCTGAACGTGGTGTAGCTCAGGCCATAGCCAAACGGAAACAGGGGGCCGGTGGTGTCATCGAAGTACTGCGAGGTGTAGTTGCCCGGCTTGCCTGGGGTGAATGGCCGGCCGATGGTCAGGTGGTTGTAGTAGGTCGGAATCTGCCCCACCGAACGAGGGAAGGTGATCGGCAGCTTGCCCGATGGGTTGTAGTCACCGAACAGCACGTCGGCGATGGCGTTGCCGCCTTCGGTACCTGCGAACCAGGTTTCCAGGATCGCGTCGGCCTGTTGGTTCTCTTCGAGAATCGACAGCGGACGGCCGTTCATCAACACCAGCACCAGCGGTTTGCCGGTGGCTTTGAGGGCCTTGATCAAGTCGCGCTGGCTTTGCGGGATGTTCAGATCGGTACGGCTCGACGATTCGTGGGACATGCCACGGGACTCGCCCACCGCCGCGACGATAACGTCGGCGTTGTTCGCCGCCTTCACCGCTTCATCAATCAGCACCTGGGCAGGGCGCGGGTCATCCACCACTTCCGGGGCATCGAAGTTGAGGAAGTTGAGGTAGTCGAGCACCGCTTTGTCGCCGGTGATGTTGGCGCCACGGGCATAGATCACTTTGCCTTTTTCACCGATCACGGCGTTCATGCCGTCGAGCAGGGTCACCGATTGCGCAGGCCGGCCGGCAGCAGCCCAACTGCCCATCATGTCGATGGGTGCCTTGGCCAGCGGGCCGACCAGGGCAATGGTCGCGGATTTTTTCAGCGGCAGGGTGTCGTTGTGGTTCTTGAGCAACACCAGGCTGCGGCGCGCAATGTCGCGGGCCTCGGTGCGGTGCAGGCGGCTGTCGGCGTAGGTGTCGGCCGGGTCATCCTCGGCCTTGCCGATGCGCAGGTACGGGTCCTTGAACAGGCCCATGTCGTACTTGGCGCCGAGCACTTCGCGCACGGCGTTGTCGATGTCGCTCTGCTGGATTTCGCCGGACTTGAGCAGCCCTGGCAATTCCTTGCCGTACAGCGAGTCGTTCATGCTCATGTCGATGCCGGCCTTGATCGCCAGCTTGGCGGCTTCACGCCCGTCCTTGGCCACGCCGTGCTTGATCAGCTCGAAAATCGCACCGTGGTCGCTGACGGTCAGGCCCTTGAAGCCCCAGTCCTTGCGCAGCAGGTCGTTCATCAGCCAGGTGTTGGCCGTGGCAGGCACGCCGTTGATCGAGTTGAGTGCGACCATCACGCCGCCGGAGCCGGCCTTGATCGCCGCGTGGTAAGGCGGCAGGTAGTCCTGGTACATCTTGACCGGGCTCATGTCGACCACGTTGTAGTCGCGCCCGCCTTCCACCGCACCATAGAGGGCGAAGTGCTTGACGCTGGCCATGAGGCTGTCGGCATTCGCGGGGCTGGTGCCCTGGAACGCCTTGACCATCACTTCGGCAATGCGTGACACCAGGTAGGTGTCTTCACCGAAACCTTCGGAAGTGCGGCCCCAGCGCGGGTCGCGGGAGATATCGACCATTGGTGCAAACGTGATGTCGAGGCTGTCGGCGGCGGCTTCCTGGGCGGCGATGCGCCCGGAGCGGCCAATGGCGTCCATGTCCCAGCTGGAGGCCAGGGCCAGGCTGATCGGGAAAATGGTGCGGTGGCCGTGGATCACGTCGTAGGCGAAGAACATGGGGATCTTCAAGCGGCTGCGCATGGCCGCGTCCTGCATCGGACGGTTTTCCGGGCGGGTGATGGAGTTGAACGTGCCACCGATGCGGCCGGCGGCGATTTCCTTGCGGATCATCTCGCGGGGCATTTCCGGGCCGATACTGATCAGGCGCAATTGGCCGATCTTCTCATCCAGGGTCATTTGCTTGAGCAGGTCGCTGACGAAGGCGTCCTTGTCGTTAAGCGCAGCAGGCTTTGTTTCTGCCCATACGGGGTGGCTGGCCAGAGTGGCAACAAGGCCGAGCAAACACAGCTTTTTCATGAATATCCTTTTTCGGCGACTGCGCAGCATTCAAAGAGATGCTGTCGGCCAAAATGTGGGGAACGTCTATTGTTGTTCGGGTGTTGTTCAGATAAATGCAGCACACTCTGAACTCTTTTTCGCGCTGGGCATCTTTGTAGCTGATTGGCTCGAAGCATTCCAGTGGTGGCGGATTATGCCCCAAGCGCGTGGTTTATAGGGTTAGTCGTCAAATTCCATCAGATCGGGCAGGAGAAACACTATGCAAGCAGCACACACTTATCGCTGGGGCTTCAAGGCTGCGGCTCTGTTACTGATCAGCAGCGTGCTGAGCGGTTGCGGCATCAACAACATCCCGACCCTGGACGAACAGGCCAAGGCCGCCTGGGGCCAGGTGCAGAACCAGTACCAGCGCCGTGCCGATCTGATCCCCAACCTGGTGGAAACGGTGAAGGCGTATGCCGCCCACGAACAGGAAACCCTTACCGCGGTGATTGAAGCGCGGGCCAAGGCCACCTCGATCCAGGTGGATGCCAGCACCCTGGACAACCCCGAAAAACTCAAGCAGTTCCAGCAAGCCCAGGATGGCCTGAGCGGCGCACTCAGCCGTTTGATGGTGGTGTCCGAGCGTTACCCGGACCTGAAGGCCAACCAGAACTTCCTGGCCTTGCAATCGCAACTTGAAGGCACCGAGAACCGTATCGCTGTGTCTCGCCGTGACTTTATCCAGGCCGTACAGGCTTACAACACTGAGATCCGCACCTTCCCGGGCCGCCTGTGGCACAGCGTGATGTACAGCGACTTGCCGATCCGCGCCACGTTTGAAGCCACCAGCGCCGATGCCGATAAAGCGCCGCAAGTGAAGTTCAAATAAGGCTGCACTGAGGTGTCGATGCGTTTATTACGGATAGGCCTGGCGCTGTGGCTGTTGGCCTGCGTGGGCGTGGCCCAGGCGGCACCGAGCTTCCCGGCGCTGACCGGGCGGGTGGTGGACAGCGCGCAGATGATCGAGCCGGCGGTGCGCGAGCAACTGACCCAGCAACTGCAGGCGCTGGAGCAGACCTCGGGCGACCAGTTGGTGGTGGTCACCGTGCCCGACCTGCAAGGCGTGCCTATTGAGGACTACGGTTATCAATTGGGCCGCCAGTGGGGCATTGGCCAGAAGGGCAAGGACAACGGCGCGCTGTTGATCGTCTCCCGTGATGACCGCCAATTGCGCATCGAAGTCGGGTATGGCCTGGAAGGCGTACTGACGGATGCGCAATCCTGGGTGATCATCAACCAGGTGATCCTGCCCAAGTTCAAGGCCGGCAATTTCAGCCAGGGCATCAGCGACGGCGTGGCCGCGATGATCCAGGTGGTGGGCGGTGAGCCCTTGGCGGTGCCGGCCCATGTGGCGGATGCGAACTTCGCCATGGATAATCCCGGGTTTTCCATCGGCCTGTTTATTCTGCTGATCGGCGTGCTGTGGCTGTGCAACCGCATGGGCTTGCCGGTGGGCGCTATCCTGCTGGCGATTCTCAACAGCAGCGGGCGCGGCGGCGGTGGGGGCGGCGGTGGCGGTGGTTTCCGCGGCGGCGGTGGTGGTTTTGGCGGTGGCGGTGGTGGTTTTGGCGGTGGCGGGGCTTCGGGCAGTTGGTAATGACAATAACGAGAATAGAGTATCTACAACCATGGCATTACTGACGGAACACGAGCAGCGCCAAGTCGCCGAAGCGATCGCCCGGGTCGAGAAAACCACCGACGCGGAGTTGGTCACTGTGCTGGCGGCGCGCGCCGACGACTACGCCTATATTCCGTTGCTGTGGGCGAGCTTGATCGCGTTGGTGGTGCCGGGCGTGGTGCATTACCTGTCGGGCTACCTGACCATGTACACCTTGCTGGTGGCGCAGTGGGCGACGTTCATTGTGCTGTGCCTGGTGTTCCGTTTGCCTAAGGTCACTACCCGGCTGATTCCGCGTTCGGTACGCCACTGGCGTGCCTCCAACCTGGCGCGGCGGCAGTTTCTGGAGCAGAACCTGCACCACACGGTGGGCAGCACCGGGGTGCTGATTTTTGTCAGCGAGGCCGAGCGTTATGTGGAGATCCTGGTGGATGACGGGATTTCCAAGCGCCTGGATGACAGCAATTGGGACGCTATTGTCCAGGCGTTTACCCAGCAAGTTAAACAGGGGCAGACGCTGGCCGGGTTCATCGCCTGCGTTGAAGCCTGTGGCGAGTTGCTCAAGGTGCATGTGCCCGTTACCCAAACCCGCAACGAACTGCCCAATCGCCTGGTCGTACTCGAATAACTGGAACACCCTAAACCGAAAAATTGTGGGAGATTCTATGGTTGAGGGGCAACCCTCAACCAACTTTTGGTTGATATTCGCTTTGCCCTTTCAGCAGAGCGAACACCACCCGAGCAAGCTTGCGGGCCAGTATTACCAACGCCTGTGTGGT
>NZ_JAENSV010000061.1:0-25572 GCF_016613265.1 Pseudomonas sp. MF6751 | reverse complement strand
AGGCTGAAGCCTTGAGCTTGACTGAGTTGAATGATGGCGCGCTCTTCGACGCTGAGTTCGGAATAGGACATAGGGGCAGCACCGTACCGGAAAGGTCAGGTGTTGCACTCAGTTTTCGCGGCCGCCGGGATAAATATTTGGCACGAGGTCCTATTGACGAAGGCTTCATCCCCTATCGATTTCCGATTTCAAACATTCGAACTGACGCATCGGTGATGACGGGACATGACGATATCTGGAATGACACGATGTCGAATTTCATTTATCAGTTAATGCTAGTGATCGTTGAACGCCCAATGGCAATGCCGGTGCCGATAGAGTAATTTCACCTTATCTGAACCTCTTGGAGTTCCAGATGAGCGAACGATTCTATCCGCCACACCCACTTCGAAGGACTTCCTATGAAGCCCCCTGAGATCAGCACATTCATTCCCCAATGGCCCTCGCTCGGCATCGGCACTCGCGCCGCCTGGTTGATAGCCCAGGACTGCGAAAACCAAGTTCTGGGATTGCTTTCACGCCTCGGCGCAGGCTACCGCCGCCACGGAAACTGCGCCATCCACGAAACGGCCACTGTCGAAGAAGGCGCTGTGCTGAAGGGGCCGATCATCATCGGTGAAGGCTCATTCGTAGCCGCAGGCGCCTACCTGCGTGGCGGCGTTTATCTGGGCAAAAATTGCATCGTGGGCCCAAGCTGCGAGTTGAAAAGCAGCTTCATGCTTGCCGCGAGCAAGCTGGCGCACTTCAATTTTGTCGGCGACTCGTTGATAGGCGAAGGCGTAAATATTGAAGCCGGGGCGATCATTGCCAATTACCGTAACGAACTGGATGGGGCGGCTATCAAGATCCGCTACGCAGACGATGTGATCGAGACAGGGGTGAACAAATTTGGTGCCTTGGTAGGCGACGGCTGCAAAATCGGCGCGAATGCCGTCATTGCTCCAGGCGCAATATTAGAGCCAAACAGTCGTGTTCCGCGTTTGGGGTTGATTGACCAGTTCGCCTACGAGTAGCGATAGCCTGTAGACATGTCCTACAGCGCGCTGCACCACCTTGCTCCGTTGCCTACAGTTGCGTCAGAATCCGCCGGTTTGTGCGCTTGGATGGGCGTCTCTAAGGTGGCTCGGTCGCTGACAATTCAGTGATCGGGTTTAGTAGCCCGAGTGACAACATAAAGTGCATGAGCCTCATCGATCAGATGTTCTTGTCTGTGCTTGATGGTGGCTGTGCGCAGGGCGCCCTCGGGCGCGCCGGCTTTGTGTGTTTCCCCGGTCTACTAACCTGCGTACAGCTGCCACCCTTTCGTTTAGTAGCGAAGATCGACTTCACGACGACTCGACAGCGCCTTGCGCCGGTCAGGCCCTCGGAGCCTGGCGGGCGCTCTTTCTCTTGGTAGACGCTGGAGCCGCCCCATCCTCGCGCAGACGATCAATCAGCATCTGCGCATTCTCGGCACATGCCATGCCCTCGGGCCTACCTTCGATGCCCTTGATGACGTTCAACAACTGAGCCTTGTTGTGAGCCAGCCGTTGTTGCAGGACCTCGATTTCCTCGACCTTGTGCTTGAGCCCGATAAGCAGCTCGTCATGCTGCCAACCACCGGCACTTCTGGGCATTAACTGCCGGATTTCCTCCAGAGAAAAACCGGCTGCCTGGGCGCCCTTGATGATCTCCAACACGGCCTCGGTGCCGGGCGCATAGTCTCGATAGCCGTTGGATTTACGCGCAACCGATTGGATCAGGCCGCTCGCCTCGTAAAAGCGGATGCGTGAGGCCGCCAACCCGCTGATTTTTGCCAGCTCGCCTATTCTCATGTCCCATCCATAAAAACCATTGACCTTGAAGTTGACTTTAAACCTAAAGTCATTGGACGGCCAAGGCGACCGTTGCCCTCTACCTGAACCGACCGATTCAGGTCATGCTGCGCCCTCTCTTTCAAGGACGAAAAAAGCATGAAAGCCCCCCTCGCCGCTCTGCTGCTGATGTGCCTGAACGCTCCCGCATTCGCCGCCGACAACCCCGTCGGCTTCCAAACCACCACCTTGCCGGACACCCACAACGACCGCCCATTGGAAATGGCCGTGTGGTACCCCGCCACTACCACCGCGCAACCCAAGCTGATCGCCGACAACCTGGTGTTCATTGGTGTGCTTGCGGTACCTGATGCAGCACCGACGCCCGGCAAGCATCCTTTAGTGGTGCTCTCCCACGGCTACGGTGGTAACTGGGGCAAGCAGGCGTGGCTGGCCAGTGCACTGGCCCGGCAGGGTTATATCGTGGCGGCGGTGAACCACCCGGGCACTACCAGCCAGGATCGCAGCGCCGAGGCCGCTGCGCAGTTGTGGCAACGGCCCAGGGATTTGAGCCGGGCCATCGATGCGCTGTTGGCGCAGCCCGAGCCATTCGGTGCGGTGGATAACGGCCGGATCGCGGTGGTGGGTCATTCCCTCGGGGGTTGGACGGTCATGGAGACGGCCGGTGCACGTTTCGACCCGGCGCTGTTTGCCCGGGACTGCAGCGCCCATCCGACGCTGGTCGCGTGTACCGCCTACCGTGAGATGAACCCTGAGGGCACTCCGAACGGGAAGGCGCAATTGGCCGCGGACTTGAGCGACAAGCGCGTCAGCGCCGTGGTGTCTTTGGACCTGGGCCTGTCGCGCGGGTTTACCGATGCAAGCCTGGCGGCGCTGCCGGTGCGGGCGTTGGTGATAGCGGCGGGTGTACCGTCAGCGGATTTGCCGGCGCAGATGGAATCGGCCGACATGGCCAAGCGGCTGCCAAAAACGTCGACACAGTACGTGGAGATCCAGGACGCCAACCACTTCAGTTTTATGTCCCAGTGCAAACCGGAGGCGGCAGCGGTGCTTGACGCTGATGTGCCCGGCGACAGCATCATTTGCCAGGACGGCGAAGGCGCGCGGCCACGGCCCGTGATCCAGCAGCAGATAACCACGCTGATCACCCAGTTCCTGGCGCGCTGAGCCCGTGGCGAGGGAGCTTGCTCCCGCTGGAATGCGCAGCGCTCCCAGCTTTTTTGGGGCCGCTACGCAGCCCAGCGGGAGCAAGCTCCCTCGCCACAGTTACCGGCTCTGCCTTAACTGACTGGTATTAACCCAGCGCCCGGTCACATTTGTTGAAACTGGTATCATCCGCACCTTTCCCCTTCAGGCAACGAAACATGAACCGCCAGAAAAAACTCCAGCAGCTCTTCAAGGCCAAAGCCAAAAAGGCCAGTGCCAAGCTGGCGCCAAAAAGCAAAGACAGATACATCAGCAAGGCCGACCGTTTGAAGCTGGAAACCGAAGTTGGCCAGGACCCGGTTACTTCCCCCGAGACGCCTGCTGAGTAAGGCGCATGGCTGAAGGGGTTGCCGCTTCATATTTACCCCAGATCCGCCGCAGATGACGCGCCGAACCAAAGCCTGCGCGTTCGGCGACGGTTTCAATGTCCAGGGCCGACTCGGCCAGCAGTTCACGGGCTACGGCCAGGCGCAGGCGATGCAGGTAATCCAAGGGGCTGATCTGTACGTGCTCCTGGAACAGGCGCGCCAGGTGCCGGCTGCTGGTGCAGGCCAGGCTTGCCATGCGGGTGAGTGTCCAGGCTTCGCAGGGGGCGGCGGTAATGGCGTCTTGCACACGATGCACCGCCGGGTGCAGGTGATTACGCCCGGTTATCCAGGGCGACAACTGCGGGTCGCTGCCGCTGCGGCGCAGGTACACCACCATGTCTCGCGCCACCGCGCACGCCAGCCGTGGCCCGGCCAGTTCGGCAACCAGGTGCAACATCAGGTCGATACCCGCTGTGACACCGGCGCTGCAACTGACCGCGCCATCGGTGACGTACAGGCGGTTTTCCAGAACCCGGGCCTTGGGGGCGAGGGCCTGCAGGGTGGCGCACAGCGAATGGTGCGTGGTGCATTGGCGCCCATCGAGCAGCCCGGCCCTGGCGGCACTCAACGCGCCAGCGCACACGCACACCAGACGCTCGGCCGAGGGCGCGAAGACGTTTTGCAACCACTGGGTGAGCTGATGGCTGGCTGATTCGAAGGCCTTTTGGTGGGTTTTCGACACGTTCATCGTGGAGCCCACCAACACCACCAGCGTACCGGGGGCCAGGGCCGACGGCAGGGGTGCCAGCCCGGTCAGTGGCAAGCCGATGGAGGTGTGCAGCGTTGCCACCGGGCTGACGTATTGCAAGTCGAAATCCACCGCCGCCGGGTCATCGACCTGCGCGGCCAGGCGCAGCACTTCCGCAGGCCCGGCCAGGTCGAGCATCAGCACGTTTGGTAACAGCACGAACAGCACCGGCACGCTCACCGCTTCACTCCGCGAGGGCCTGGGCGACCGTCACGATGTGGGCGAAGCGGTCATCGAGGACCAACTCCGTGCGTTCGCGAATCTCGGCCGGCGTATAGACCCGGCCGCTACGCGCATGGGTCATCGGGAAGGTCAACGTCGCCTCGCTGACAAAATCCACCTTGAAGCCGCTGTCCGCAGCCTGCCGCGTGGTGGTCTCGCAGCATTGCTCGGTGCGGATGCCGCTGATGATCAGCGTGGTGACGCCCATTTCCACCAACCGAGCGGCCAGTGGCGTACCGGCAAAGGCACTGTGGTAGCGCTTATGGATCACCAGTTGCGGATTGATCGACAGCTCGCTCAATGCCCTGACGTTGCCCGACTGCATGGAGAAATGCCCCTGGTCTTCAACATGGAAGACTTGTATCACCGGGATGCCCCGCTGAATACAGCCGTCGATGAGCGCCTGCTGTTTTTCCAGGTAGTCGGGCAGGTCATTTTCGGACCAGTAGGTTGAATGGCGGAAGGAATGTTGCGCGTCGATCACGATCAGGGCTTTATGGGTCATGGACAGTCCTTGTGGCTTGCATCAGCGGGTAAGCGATGCAAGACATGGTAAGGACAACCCACAGCGCACGACAGACGCAAGGCAGACTACTTTAGGACGGATTCGGACATGTCACCGGGCACGCCATGGCACAACGGCTGCCGAGTTCGAAGCCATGGGCGTACTCATCCGCCAGGATCGTTTCCAGACGCGAATCAACGTGAGGTGCAAAGCCCAGACGCCGGTAGAACGGAGCATTCCAGGGTACATGCACGAAGGTGGTCAGCGTCACCGCACGCAGGTGTTGGGCGCGGGCATGCTCTATCGCCGTTTCCACCAATCTGCGCCCCCAGCCCTGGCCTTGGAGCGGCTGAGCCACCGACACTTCATGGATATGCAGGTCGTCGCCAAAGCGTTCTGCGCTGAGGAAGCCTTGAGGGCGATCGTGGTCATCAACCACCACCCAACAGGTCGATAACGCGATCCACTGCCGATGGCACTCGACGCCGATCGGCGCGGCATCCGCCAGCCAAGCCAGCCCTTCGATTGCTCGAAACACCTGGGCCGCGCACTGCTCGATGGCGGGCAAAAAACCGGCATCTTGCATGCGCCCCAGGCGAATGTGGGTGGACTGCTCAGCAGCCACTCAAGGCCACCTGGGGCCGTTCGCCCGCAAAGAAGAAGGGCCGCAGGCGCACGCCCACGCCGTTGCCGATAAAGGCCGCCACCAGCCACACCCAACCATGCAGGCTGCCCGAGGCGATGCCACTGAAGTACGCGCCGATGTTGCAGCCATAGGCCAGGCGCGAACCATAGCCAAGCATCAGGCCGCCGATCACAGCCGCGATCAACGAGCGCGCTGGAATATTCAGGCTGGGCGCGAAACGCCCGGCCAGGCCAGCGGCCAGCAGCGCGCCGAGGACAATGCCGATGTCCATGACGCTGGTGATGTCTTCCCACACCGGTGCAGCCAGGGCCTTGGCATTGCCCGGCATCTGCCAGAATGCCCAGCTGGCAACGTCCACGCCCAGCCCGCTCGCCACCTTGGCGCCCCACAGCGCGAACGCCGAGGTAATGCCCCACGGCCGCCCAGCCAAGGCCAGGGTGGCGTAGTTGAGCAGCGCCAGGCCAATCGCGCCCCAGACTAACGGCCATGGCCCACGCAGAAAGCGGCGTAGCCCTTGGTGCTCGCTTTGCACGCCTGGTTCAAGCTGGCCGTGACGGCGCTTTTCCAGGCGCACCGTGACTACCGCAATCAACGCAAACAGCGCCAGGCTCAGGACCAGCGCCGGCAGCACACCGAAACTTTTGACAATGGAAACCGCCGGGAACGATGGCAGTGCAAACCACCAGTCGACGTGATGGGTGGCGATCAACGAGCCACAGATAAAGAACAGCAGCGTCACCAACATCCGCGCATTACCGCCGCCGACGGTGAACAAGGTGCCCGACGCACAGCCGCCGCCCAGTTGCATGCCGATCCCGAAGATAAACGCCCCGAACACCACCGACACACCCGCCGGCGCCACCAGCCCCACGACCGGCTGGCCGAACAAAGTGCCCGCGCCCAGCGCCGGGAAAAACAGCAGCACCGCCACCGCCAGCATCACCATCTGCGCACGCAGGCCAGCGCCACGCCGATCATTGATAAACACGCGCCAGGCCGAGGTGAAACCGAAGGCTGCGTGATAGAGCGTCAGGCCCAGCGCGGCGCCGACCACCAGCAGCAACACCTGGCGTGCGCCAACCATGTTCTGCAGGAACAGCGCGCCCGCCACCAGGATGATAAAGGCAATCAGTGGCGCGACGGGCTTGCGCACGGGCGTCAGGGAAAGAGACGTGCTCATGGGGTTCTCGATTGGTTGGAAGGAGGCAAGTATAGCCTCAGAAGGAATTTGACCAGGTGGGGCATTACCGAAAGGATCATCGTTTGAACCACCGCTTTCGCAGCCTCGCTCAAGCTCGACAGCTCCCACAGGGGATCGGCTGTGTATGTGGAATCACGCTTTGCAGGGCCATCGCGCCAAACACAACTCTCGACCATAACACCGTCCAAATGTGGGAGCTGTCGAGCCCCAGCGAGGCTGCGATGGCGGCGGCACAGACAACCTTTTCATCGCCTGAACTACCGCTTTCGCAGCCTCGCTGAAGCTCGACAGCTCCCACAGGGGATCGGCTGTGTATGTGGAATTACGCTTTGCAGGGCCATCGCGCCAAACACGATTCTCGACAATAACACCGCCCAAATGTGGGAGCTGTCGAGCCCCAGCGAGGCTGCGAAGGCGGCGGCACAGGCAACCTTTTCATCGCCTGAACTACCGCTTTCGCAGCCTCGCTGAAGCTCGACAGCTCCCACAGGGGATGGAGGACTGACTAACCCAGGCTGATCGACTTCCACGCTGCTTCAGCCAGCAGTTCGCGGTATTCAAATGGGCTCTTTTTGACCTTCGCCGACAACCACGCACGCGAGTAACTTTCCGCCGCGCCAATGATCAGCGAAGGGATCAGCTCGGCAGGCAAGTGACTGAAATGCTCCTTGCGCCCTTCCCCGCTCATCCACTCCTTCAATTGCTGGTTGCGCTGTTTGTTGCGTGCAAGCAGCTCGTCCTTGAACGGGCCGCTGGAGACGGCAAAACGGCTTTGGAACACGAACCGCGCCCAGTCCGGCTGTGCGGTCACCCATTCAACGTAGCTGTACACCAGCCCGACGACACCTGCGTGGGCGGTGTCCGCTGCTTGCAAATAGTGGTCACGCAGGCTGGCCTGGTCCTCCAGCGCCGCAAAGAACAGCGCAGCGACCAACCCTTCTTTATTGCCGAAGTGGTGATAGATAGCGCCCACGCTGGTGTCGCAGCGCGCGCGAATGGTTTCGATAGAGGTCGCCTCGATGCCCACCTCGTTAAAACACGCCAGTGCTTCGCGCAGGATGATGCGCTTGAGGTCGCTGCGCCTGCCGGGGAAGGTGCGCTCGATGAGATCGATGGAGTGCATGGAGGAACGCCAAATCAAAACAGTTTATAGGCTGAACGACCGGCAGAGAAAGCTCAGGTTGACAGTCGTGGAATCAACAGAATATTGTTCCGTTACAGAATATTATTCTGCAAATGACCCTTGAGGATATTCCGATGAGCCAAGCCCTGAGCATGTTCAATAGCGTAGGCCCCGCCGCATTCAGCAACCTGGCGTGCCAAATGGCACCCTACTTCAGCACCATCACTCCCGAGATCGCGGAGCTCAAACCCAACCATGCGGTGGTCACCGTGCCGTTTCGCAAGGAAATCACCAATCACCTGGCCTCGGTGCATGCCATCGCACTGTGCAACGCCGCCGAACTGGCCGGCGGCATGATGACCGACGCGTCGATCCCCGCAGGCGCACGCTGGATTCCCAAAGGCATGACTGTGGAATATCTGGCCAAGGCGAAAACCGATATCCGCGCTGTTGCCGATGGCAGCGCTATCGATTGGCAAACCACCGGAGACAAGATCGTGCCGGTGGAGATCTTCGATGCGGGCGGCGTCAAGGTCTTCACCGCCCACATCACCATGAATGTGAAGCTCGCTTAGGCACAATCGTTCAACAGACTCCAGGTGCGCCGTCTGCCGGCGGCGTGTCCCGCCCGCTCGTAAAATCAAGAATGACCGTAAACCGCTGCTGCTCACGGATCACCTCAATCTGCCAGCCCAGCTTTGCGCACAACTGCCGCATCAACTGCAACCCAAGCCCATACCCAAAATCATCGGACTCCTGCCGCGGCTTGACCTCACTGATGTAATTGGCAATCACCAGCCGGGGGTATTTGAAACTGATATCCACCGTGCCCTCTTCCGCGTATTGCAGCGCATTGCGCAGGAAGTTGCCGATCACGATACGACACGCCGTAGGGGGCAGCCGGCAAGGTTCGTTGTGGATGTCGATGCTTAGCTCAATATCCCGGTGACCGATCAGGTAGCGGTGCCTTTCAATCAGTTCGCCAACTACTTCGCTCAGATTAACGTCTTCCTCGGGCAACGACTCTGGACGTTCGCGGCTCATCCACAGCAATGTCTCGGCGATGAGCTGCATATTGAGCACGGAGCGTTCTACGCGCTGCAACGAGGGTGGTAGCACACCACCCGATTGCAGGGCCAACAATTCGATATTGGCCTTGAGCACCGCCAGCGGCGTGCGCAGTTCATGGCTGGTGTAGCGCAACAAGCGGCCTTCACGCTGGCTGGCGGCCTGCACTTGCACAACACTTTTGGCCAGGGCATCGGCCAACATATTGAACTCCTTGAAGTTGAAACCCGGCCGCTCGCTGGCCAGGGCGTCAGGATTGTTCAGGGTGCTGGACCATTGGATCAGACGTCCCAGCGGACGCACCAACCACCACACCAACAGCGCGATGATAATCAGCGCCGGCACGAATACGGCCAGGCTGATGAGCTGGACGCTTTCCAGTACCTGGTCAAAGTAGGCGTCGGACAATGGCGTCTCGACCTCACCCCCTACCTCCTTATCGTGGTCGATGTCATACATGTAGAGGGTTTTGCCGTCGCCCAGAGGTTGTTCGAGAACGATATGGAACGGCGCCTCGTCGTCATCGGAATAGAGATCGCCGAAGATATTCACCGCACCAAAGGACAGGCTCGGCGGTGCATTCAGCAACTCGCGCACGTCCTGCGGCAACGCCTCCTTGCCGATGACGCTGGTGTAGTAGTAATTGTGCGGCGTCGGCGTGGTCGGGTCCTGTTTGTAGTGCCGGAGAAAATACAGGGCTTCCTCCTCCATCATCGCGCTGGCGGTGTAGAACAGGCCGCGCACGGTGAATTCAGGCAGCAGCCTGCTATAGATCACCAGCACCACCGCAATCAGACACAGGAAACTGCCGCTGATTACCCACTTCAGGCTCAGGCCGCTACGCATGGGCCTTTACCTGGATGCCGACACCCGCCAGGGTGTGGATCAATGGCCGGCCAAAAGGTTTGTCTACCGTCTTGCGCAGCCGATGCATATGCACTTTGAGCGTATTACTGTCGGGCGGCTCATCGCCCCAGATTTTGCTTTCCAACCGCTCCCTGGGAACAGGCTCGGGACTGGCCCGCATCAAGTGCTCCAGCAAGGCCCAGCAGATGGGTGACAGATGCAGCTCCTGCCCTGCCCGGCTGACTGTGCGGGTGGTCAGCTCCATGACCAGGTCGTCCACTTGCAGGCGGCTGGTCTGGCCGCTGCGCCGCAGGCTCAAGGCGCGAATCCGCGCCACCAGCTCGGCAAGCTCGAACGGCTTGACCAGATAGTCGTCGGCTCCCGCAGCAAAACTGGCGAGCTTGTCGGGCAACGCATCCAGCGAGGTCAGCATCAGAATGGGGGTCTGGATGCCTTGCTGGCGTAACCCTGCGCACAACTGCTGGCCGTTCAGTCGCGGCAGCATGATGTCCAGCAGAATGACGTCGTAATGCTGGTTGAGCGCCAGGTTGAGCCCGGCCTGGCCATTGCTGGCGTGATCGCAGACGATACCGCTGATCTCCAGGTACTCGATGACAGTGGTGGCCAGGTCCAGGTTGTCCTCGACCAGCAGCAGATGAATATGCACGGAAAAACCCTCGGGCAGATGGTGCTCAGCGGTGTGAAGGATAGCGGAAGTCAGGCTGTTTCCTGCGATGTTTACCTGGTGTTAACCCCGCGCTGCTTAGGCTAAGGCTCTTCTTATCCAGAGCTCGTCACCGTCATGAACCTGTATTCGATGATCAAAGGGGTGCTGTTAGCCGTGATTTTCCTCGCGCTGATGGTGGGCATCCTTCCACAGCAAACTCAGTTGGTACGCATGGGAGGCAGTGGCTGGTTTCTGATTGGCCAGAATGTTGAGCAGACAGGGTCGTGTCATGTCACCCGTGCGTCGTGATGAGCTGGGCGCCAGCTATGCCAGCCAGTTGGTCGCCTGCGTGGTGCTGGTTATTGGTGTGGCGGTTTCGATGGGTGTCTATATCGCGCGCTTGAATGCGCACCTCGATGAGCAACGCAACCTGACCTCGGTGTATCTGCCCGACTGCCCTGACGGCCGGGGTGGTTTTATGGTCTATCCCGATGACAGGCGCAGTGGTGACGAGTGCTACACCGCGCATGAAGATGAGTCGATCGATGTCGATGAGCTGCAACGGCTATCAGCCTGGAACCTTGCGCAACGGTTCGACTACCTCCTGCCTGCAGTTCAATCACCGCGCACGTTTTAGATGCACGGCCTTTATGCTTACCCAGTGCAGGCGCTGGGCCGCGCTGTAGGCAGACTTGCTGCCAGGCCAGGTCGCCAACGGCGAGCTGCGCAGCGCACCAGAACACCCTCTCAACGTTTCACGCCTGAACATGCCGCCGCGTTGATCACTGTCATTCTCCTTAGTGGCTCATGAGCTTGTCGATGGCACCGGGTTTGTCATGCACACCGAAGCGGTCAACGATTGTTGCGCTGGCTTCATTGAGACCGAGCACTTCAACCTCAGCGCCTTCACGGCGGAACTTGATCACGACTTTATCCAGCGCTGCGACGGCGGTAATATCCCAGAAATGCGCCTGCGTGAGATCAATGGTGACCTTGTTGAGCGCTTCCTTGAAGTCAAAAACCTCAGTGAACTTGTCCGCAGAGCTAAAGAACACCTGGCCCACGACGTGGTAAGTCCGATGCGATTTCGTCTCTTCCAGACTGCTCTTGATATCCAGGTAGTGCCCAACCTTATTGGCAAAGAACAGCGAAGCCAGCAGCACACCTACCAGTACGCCGTAAGCCAGATTGTGAGTGGCCACGACGACCACGACGGTCGCTACCATGACCAGGTTGGTCGACAGCGGATGCTCTTTCAGATTACGCAAAGAATCCCAGCTAAAGGTGCCGATGGACACCATGATCATCACAGCCACGAGTGCCGCCATAGGGATTTTGGAGAGCCATTCGCCAAGAAATACCACCATCAGCAGCAGGAAAACGCCGGCACACAATGTCGAGAGACGGGTGCGGCCACCAGACTTCACGTTGATGATCGACTGGCCGATCATGGCGCAACCTGCCATGCCGCCAAGCATGCCGGCAGCGATGTTGGCCACACCCTGGCCTTTGCACTCGCGGTTTTTGTTGCTGGTGGTACCGGTCAGATCGTCGACGATGGTCGCGGTCATCATTGACTCGAGTAGACCCACTACGGCCAAGGCAGCCGAGTACGGGAAAATGATGCGCAGGGTTTCAAAGTTCAGAGGCACTTCGGGCCAAAGAAAAATCGGCAACGTATCCGGCAGTTGGCCCATGTCACCGACGGTGCGGATATCCAAACCGAGGTAAATGGCGACGGCAGTCAGCGTCAGGATGCACACCAACGGTGACGGAATCAGCTTGCCGATCTTCGGTACGTATGGGAACAGGTAGATGATCCCGAGGCCCGCTGCCGTCATGGCGTAGACGCGCCAGGTGACATTCGTAAGTTCCGGCAACTGCGCCATGAAAATCAGGATCGCCAATGCGTTTACGAAACCGGTGACTACCGACCGTGAAACGAACCGCATCAACGAGCCAAGCTTCAGGTAGCCGGCAAGGATTTGAAGTACGCCACATAGAAGGGTCGCGGCCAGCAGATACTGAAGTCCGTGCTCTTTAACCAACGTAACCATGAGCAGTGCCATGGCGCCGGTGGCCGCCGAGATCATCCCGGGGCGCCCTCCGACAAAGGCGATGACAGCACAGATACAGAAGGAGGCGTAGAGACCGACTTTGGGGTCTACACCGGCGATGATGGAAAAGGCGATGGCTTCCGGGATAAGCGCGAGTGCGACCACTACCCCCGCGAGCACGTCGCCACGGACGTTGGAAAACCACGTTTGTCTAAGTTTTTGCAGCATAGAAAATATCCAAGGCAAAGCATCGCGCACACCAAGGGAACGGCGAGCTAATCGATACAAATTCAAATTTTGAGGATTTTTTGCTGTGTGCTTAAGGTGAAAAACCAGGCGTACAGCAGTGCGCGCCCGCGAGCGAAGCTAGCGGAAGCAAGGTGTTGCGAGGGGGCGTAGCGCTAAGGCGGCGTAGGCTGCCAGTAGATCGTTTGGAGTACAGTCATGCTGATGTTCCTGTAGCTCAAAGGGATGCAGAGCTGGCACTGTACCTCAAATCCCTTTTAAATTGCGACCGGGTGTCAAGCTCTAAGTGGATTTCATAGCGTATAGGATGCTGACGGTTTACTGCAGGCAGTAGACTCCTACCAGCCCACTCTTGATCAACATCTGTGGCGCTAAACATGCTTTCGGTAGCACCGCCAGATCGCCATATTCAATATGGTGTTCGGAAAAGTAGTGTCTACGTTTTGAATTAAGGCGACTTCAATGGTTTCGAAGATTCGTACGGCGGCGGTAGCAGATGCTGAAGCCATCCAGCGCATTTACGCCCCCATCGTTTCAACAACGGCGATCTCGTTTGAAGAGATTCCGCCAAGCGTTGAGGAAATAGCTCGGCGGATAACCACGACACTTCAGACATATCCCTACCTTGTGGCCGAAGAAGATGGGGAGATCAAGGGCTATGCCTATGCAAGCCAGCACCGCGCACGCCCGGCCTACCGATGGGCAGTTGACGTGACGGTGTACATAGCAGAGTCAGCTCGCCGTCAGGGTGTTGGCCGTGAACTCTATGAGACCTTGCTTCCGATTCTTGATAAACAGAGATTTCGCGCAGCGTACGCCGGAATTGCGCAGCCCAATGAAGGAAGTGTGGGACTGCACGAGTCGCTGGGATTCGTGCACATCGGCACATATCCAGAGGTAGGCTTCAAGCTTGGAAAATGGCACGACGTTGGCTACTGGCGGCTCAGCCTGTGCCAGGCGACTCCGCCACTGGAGCCAATTATTTTTCCTGAGCTTGAAGCCGTATCACAGTAGCCCGCTCGAACTCTCGGCGTGAACTATCAGGCTGTATCTGTGAGATAGCTTTGCACTTGCTTGACTACATCCCGAGCGGTACGGGTTACTCCGATCAATGTCGCAGACGCGAGCCCCGTCCAATCGCCGTAACCCACCAGCCACAAATTGGGTGAAGCGACACTCCGGTTTCCGTCCACAGCCGCTTTGCCATCCTGGCCTACAATGCCTAGGCTCTTTAGGTGGTCGAGCGCTGGAAAAAACCCGGTGCACCAGATGACGACATCCACCTTCGTCTCGTTTCCTGATGACCACACGACACCCGTTGAGGTGAAGTGCGTGAATGGCCGCACCGCGTTCAGCACGCCTCGCTCGCGAGCGTCCTTTACGGGCGGCACCATCACAATGTCTCCCAGCCCTCCAACGGGTTGCTGAGGCTCCACACCAACCTGTTGCGCCTTCAATCGAGCAGTAGCTCGTTCGAACAGGACACGCCCATCAACCTCATCAGGTAGAAACTTTGGAGCCTCTTGAGTCACCCAGGTTGCCTGAGCCACTTTAGATACCTCGGCGTAAATCTGGGCTCCCGAGTTGCCACCACCCACGACAAGGACGGTTTTCCCCTCAAACTCATCCGGCCCAACGTAATGAGCGGAATGAAGCTGCTGCCCTACGAACAACTCCTGTCCGGGATAGCTTGGGGTAAATGGGCGGCTCCAGGTGCCTGTTGCACTGATAACCGCTTTGGCATCCCAGTTTCTATCCCCGGAGACAACCCGTAATCCTTCTTCGATTTTTTCGACACGGGTCACCCTGGCGGATCGGATGATGGGGAAGTCATATCGACGCTCGTACAGAGTCAGATAGTCGATAACATCATCACGGTGAGGCGTTTCTTCTGATACGGCAGGCATCGGCCAGCCCGCAATCGAGCTCCATGCCGATGGAGAGAAGAGTCGCAGCGAGCCCCAGCCATGCCGCCAGGCTCCTCCTGGTGCCGACTCCGCATCGAGCAGCACGTAAGACAAGCCTGACCGCTTCAAATAATAGGCGACTGTCAGCGCGGATTGACCACCGCCAATGACCACAACATCAAGTTTCGAATTCTGACTCACCAGCATCCTCCAGGCTCAATCGCGGCACCTCACCGTCGTCGTATCAGACTCTGCGACCGTGCTCATCAATGACTATTTGGCCGTCCTCTTTGGCGAAACTCCCTCGCTGCTCTTGCGGTAACAAATCGAGCACAGCTTCTGACGGACGACACAAACGCGTCCCCAAAGGCGTCACGACGATGGGGCGATTGATCAGGATAGGGTGAGCCATCATGGCATCGATGAGCTGTTCGTCCGTCAGCGAAGCTTCACCCAATCCCAGCTCTTCGTACGGAGTGCCTTTAATACGCAAAAGAGCCCGCACCCCGATACCCATGTCCCCGATGAGCCTGGTAAGTGTGGCGCGATCAGGCGGGGTCTTCAGGTACTCGATAACCGTCGGTTCTTCCCCGCTGTTACGGATCAACTCCAAGGTATTGCGAGAAGTGCCGCATTCGGGGTTGTGGTAGATCGTGATCTGGCTCATATCGCTTCCTCGTGCTGACGTTAGATGGAGCGCTGGTTGACGCGCTTGGAAAGCTCTTGGGCGGACTCTTTACGCTCGGAGTACCGATCAACCAAATAATCCTGGCGATCCCGCAACAGCAGCGTGAACTTCATCAACTCCTCCATCACGTCCACCAGTCGGTCGTAGTACGAGGACGGTTTCATACGGCCTGCTTCATCGAACTCGGTGAACGCCTTGGCCACGGAAGACTGGTTAGGGATGGTAAACATCCGCATCCACCGTCCAAGTACCCGCAGTTGGTTAACCACGTTGAAGGATTGGGAGCCGCCACAGACCTGCATCACAGCTAGGGTTTTGCCCTGCGTAGGTCGTACAGCACCTATCGCCAGCGGAACCCAGTCAATTTGGGCTTTGAATACTGCGCTCATGGAGCCGTGACGCTCAGGGGAGCACCACACCTGTCCCTCAGACCATTGCATCAGCTCGCGCAGCTCAGAGACCTTTGGATGTGTATCGGGAGCGTCATCCGGAAGCGGTAGACCCGATGGGTCAAAGATCTTGGTTTCAGCGCCAAACTCATTCAGCAGGCGTGCCGCCTCTTGCGTGACTAATCGGCTGAAGGAGCGCTCTCGCGTTGATCCATACAGCAGAAGAATGCGAGGTTTATGGAGCGAAGGCGTGCGAGGCGACAGTTGCTCCAGCGACGGAATGTCGATCAAGTCAGCGTGTACGTTCGGCAATGTGTCTTGCATATAAACTCCTACGGCGGCGCCTGGTTGGGTGCCGCTCGGTTGATCTTTAAAGCGAACCGATGCGGTTCAGTTCAGCTTTCAACTGATCAGCGCTGATGGTCTTCAGTGGCAGCGCAAGAAATGCGCTCACGCGCTCGTGAATTTTGGCGAGTGTGGTTTCAAAAGCTGCGGTGATATCGGCCTCCGACCCGCTAGCGTCAGACGGGTCGGCCAGACCCCAATGCGCCTTCAAAGCTGGCCCAAAGAAGATTGGGCATGCCTCACCCGCTGCCCGGTCACAGACAGTGATCACGATGTCTGGAGGTGAGCCTTCAAAAGTATCCGAAGCCTTGCTGCTCAAGCCCGCCGTGGAGATACCCGCCGCCTCCAGCGTTTGCAATGCCCGTTGATTCACCCGGCCACTGGGAAAGCTTCCTGAGCTGACGGCTTCTACACCCTCGGGCGCCAAGTGGTTGAAAAGCGCCTCGGACAGAATGCTGCGGCAGCTGTTGTGTGTGCACATGAACAAGACTTTCATCAGACGATTCCTTGATTCAAAAACTGAGGCGCAGTGCCAGGGCGGACAATGTGGCGACGAGGATGGGCACGGTCAGCACGATCCCGGTCTTGAAGTAGTAACCCCAGCTGATCGTTATGTTTTTCCGGGCGAGCACGTGCAGCCACAACAGAGTTGCCAAGCTCCCAATTGGGGTGATCTTCGGGCCCAGGTCGCAGCCGATGATGTTGGCGTAAACCATCGCTTGCTGGACAACACCATCGACTTCGGCGGCATGAATGGATAAGGCGCCTACCAGAACGGTGGGCATGTTGTTCATGATCGAAGACAGCAACGCTGTTAGCAGCCCTGTACCAAGGGACGCGCCCCAAACGCCATAACCGGCGAACACGTTCAGGATCTGCGCGATGTGGTCGGTCAGGCCGGCGTTCTTCAGGCCATAAACAACCAGGTACATACCCAAAGAAAAAATCACCACCTGCCATGGCGCCTCTTTTAGCACCTTGCTTGTGTTGATGGCGTGACCACGAGCCGCGATGACATAGAGAATGAATGCACAGACCGCTGCAATGGCGCTGATTGGCACTCCCAATGGCTCAATGACAAAGAAGCCGATCAGCAGTAATGCCAGCACCCACCAACCGGCTACAAAAGTGGCCCGGTCGTGGATCGCCTCGTCCGGATTGTCCAGTTGGTTGAGGTCATAGGTCTTTGGTAGATCTTTGCGGAAAAACCACAGCAGCATGGCTAATGTCGCTGCCACGCTGACGATGTTTACCGGCACCATGATCGAAGCATATTCGTTGAAGCCGATATCGAAGTAGTCGGCAGAGACAATGTTGACCAGGTTGGAAACCACCAGCGGTAAGCTCGCCGTATCGGCGATAAAACCGGCTGCCATGACGAATGCCAACGTAGCAGCAGGAGAAAAACGCAGCGCCAGCAACATCGCGATCACAATGGGTGTGAGGATCAATGCTGCTCCGTCATTGGCGAACAGGGCCGACACCGCTGCGCCCAGCAGGACGATAAATGCGAACAGCTTACGGGTGCTCCCGCCTCCCCATCGGGCCACATGCAGCGCAGCCCATTTGAAAAAGCCTGCCTCATCAAGCAACAGACTAATAATAATGACCGCGATGAACGTTCCGGTAGCGTTCCAGACTATGTGCCAAACCTCTGGTATGTCGGCAAGGGTAACGACACCTGCCAGCAATGCCACGATGGCACCGAACATCGCACTCCAGCCCACCCCAAGCCCCTTGGGCTGCCAGATAACAAGGACGATGGTGGCGATAAAGATCAATACGGCAATCAGCATTTCATTAATCCGGTTGGGCGTGAATCAGCTACACACGGCTTGGTTGATCGGACGGTCGCTCATGCAGCAGAGGCGCTTAGCCTCGGTTTCCAGCCATTGCTGATTGGCGTCTACTACTTCCTTCAAAACTGCAGTCACCCACGTGGGCAAATCAGGATTCAGCCGGTAGTACACCCATTGGCCTTGGCGACGATCCAACAGCAAACCGGCAGAGCGCAGCAGCGCCAAATGACGAGAAATCTTCGGCTGACTCAGGTCCAGTGCTGCCGTTAGCTCGCAAACACACAGCTCACCTTCACTCACGACAAGCAGCGAAATTTTTGCTCGGGTGTCATCCGCCAGGCACTTGAATAAGGTGGTGGGGTTCATGGGTTCTGTCACAGATCCTCCAGGTGTTTGGTCTTGACCAAAACGAAGAGCTTGATGCGCTCGTGGATGTCGTGGAGCGTGTGGCGAAATGCGCCAGGATCATCGCTGGTTACTGGGTCAGGAAAATCCCAGGCAATGACTTCACCTGCGCTGGGCATTGGTAGGCACTCGCTTGCGGATTTATCACAAAGAGTGATTACGTAATCGAATCGATCAGCTTGAAACTCGTTGATGGACTTGCTGCGCAGACCCGTTGCATCGACTCCAACCGCCTCCAATGCTTGAGTCGTGCGCGGATCAACCTCAGATGGTTCAGACCCTGCGCTGAAGGCCTCGAAGCGCGGGTCGGTGTGCCGCAGCAAAGCCTCTGCAAGCAGGGAGCGGGCTGAGTTGGCAACGCACACGAAAAGCACTTTGATAGCAGGGCTCATGGTTGAACTCTATGCATATGGAGAAACGAATATACGGATATTCGAATATCCAGTAAACCATATGTGTTCGCTATCGCCGCTTTTCTTCCTGTTCGTTGGAGAGCGGCGGTGAGTCGCAAGCCCGATACTCCAGACGATGTGCGGGAACTCCTTCAGTCGAAGATTAGGGATGCGGGTCTTGGAAATGACCTGATCGGCACGCGTCTCGTTATTGGCGATCAGTGGGTAGGTCCCGCCCGGCGCCTCATGCGTTAGCGTATAGAACGAGGACAGTGACGGCTGGGTATCGAGATCGATGAGTAAGGTACGAAGACCCGCGTCGGCGCAGAACGCGCCTGGATTGGCGCCAACCGTAGTTTTCCCCGGTCCGCCTTTGGTTGAAACGACTGCAGCGACTTTCATTGGCCTTACCTCTGAATCGAAGGATTAGAGATGGCGTCATGCTAAGCGCGCTAAGCGTTTGGATTGCTGGGTCAAATCCCAAGCAAAAAAAAGCCTGTATCTCTACAGGCTTTTCTCTATCTGGCTCCACGACCTGGACTCGAACCAGGTACCCAATGATTAACAGTCATTTGCTACCTGTCCATACGCTCCAGGGGGGCTCTCAACGGCAACTGAATGCTGATGGCCCACTACCCGCCTCCTCACCGATGACGCGTATCGACATCGACCTCAACCGACATGCCCGGGCGCAGCGAGGACTCGAAAGGCTGGTCCGGATCAACAGATATGCGCACCCCGATACGCTGCGGTACCTTGACGAAATTGCCCGTTGCATTGTCCGGCTTGAGCACCGCGAATTCCGAGCCCGTCGCTGGTGAGAGCCGCTCGACATGCCCCTTTAGCGTCGCACCTCCTAACGCATCAATCCTGAGCGTCGCGGTCTGCCCGGGCGCAATAGCCTTAGTTTGCGCCTCCTTGTAGTTCGCGACTATCCAGTGATCAGCGGGCACTACCGACATCAATTGTGTACCGTGGGTCACGAATTGGCCCAACCGCACGCCCACTTCTCCGAGCACGCCATCCTCCGGCGCCTGGATGACCGTGTGATTAAGATCAATCTGAGCCGCACGCAGTTTTGCCTGTGCCACCCGCACCTGGGCTTCCAGACCTTCACGGCCGACATCCACGGTACGCAACTCCTCCCGAGCAATCGACTCTTGCGCACCCGCCTGCTGTACCTCGGCCTGGGCTTGACTGAAATCGGCTCGTGCCTGGTCGCGCTCGCGTGTAGAAATGGCGCCATCCATGACCAACGCGTTTGCGCGCTGCATGTCAGCGCGGGCACGCAATAAGCGCGCCTGCGCACCGGCCGTAGCTGCAACTTGACTCTCGATGCCCGCCATGCGAGCAGCGTGCGCCTGCTGGTTGTTGGAGAGGTCGGCCTTGGCGACGGCAAGATTAGCCGTCGCCTCATCCACCTGCGCCTTGTAGACCTCATCGTCAATACGCACAAGGACCTCGCCTCGCTTGACCTGCGCGAAATCCTGCCCGGCCACCTGGACGATATAGCCGCTGACCTGAGGGGCAATCACCGTGGTTCGCCCCCTCACATAGGCGTTATCTGTCTGTTGCAAACCTGCGTCAAAAGGCGGCAATTTCCAGATGTACAGGACGATCGTAATAACGCCAATCGCAGCCAGCACCATGATGATGCCTTGCAAACGGCCCCGGGGCGGGGGCGACCAATGAGAAGCAGTGTGTTCAATATCCGATGGAACAGTCTTGGAATCAGTCATTTACGGTCTCAGGCTCGCGACGAATGCGCGAGAGGAAAAAAGCCGACATCTGCAGATAAAACACATACAGCGCGGTGCCAAAAGCCAGCACTGACACGATGCGAAAGACGTCATTGAATGCCAGTACGCTAGCCTCCTGCTGCAACGCTTGTCCAAGCAGCTTGCTGCCCTGCTGCCGGAGCTGTTCCGGGTCGGTTATATGACTCGACAGTGACGACTCGCCAATCCCGAGGCGCGTTACGACAAGAGGATTGGTGAGCAGCGTACTGTCCGCCAGACTAGCGGTATGGGACTGGGTTCTGATGAACTCGTAGCTGCCCATTACAGCCGACCCCGCCAGGCCGCCGATACTCTGGCTCGCCCCGTACAAGACCACGAGCGTGACCATGTAGTGCGGCCCCTTCGCGAACAGTTTGAGGAAGCCAAAGATCAAGGCAGGCCCGATAAACAGCGTCGCACCGAACCCAATCAAACACTGGCTCAGGTACAGTTGCGGCGCACGCGTGAGGCTGGTGGATTGCGAGTCCAGATACGCTCCCGTTGCGATAAACAACGCCGCGACCATGACCTGCCAGGGGATACGTTTGGGCGACAACGTCAGGCAAGCGACGACGATCCCCGCCAGCATCGACACCAGTACGCACGCAAACAGGACACGCAACTGATCGTTATTGAGCCCGCCCATTGATAGCAAACCTACCGAGCCGAAAGTCTGCTCGGCCAGCGATAGCCGAACCAGCAGCGCAATCGCAACAAAACGCATCAAGTCGAAACTGCCCAGCCATTCCAATTGCAACAGCGGCTGACGCCGACGTCTTTCAATGAACACCGCCGTCACCAGCAGAGAGATAGCCGCCACCAACATCCAGCCGAGAAAGGGCGCATCGGTCCACCAATAGCTCCGGCCGAGGCCAAGCACACCGGCAAACAGCAGGAAGGACGAAACCAGCAATACAATCACCACGCCGTCCGAGGCAGAAAACACGCTGACCCTATCACTGCGTGGCAAAGGCACCGCCAACGTCACACCCAACACCGCCATACCGATGCCCAGATTCAACAAGTGCAGCCCTAACCAATGTTCTGAGGCGAGAAATTCCACGGGAATCATGCGCGCCACCGGCGATCCTATCTGGGTAAGCCCTACGCTGATAATCAGGGCCATCGGCTGGGCCGATGGGGCTAGGGCCTGCATCAGATAATAGGTACTCAAGGCGATCAACGTCGCGCACATCAAGCCGTTGATCGCCGTGGCAATGACCGCAGTTGTCAGAGTGGGCCACAGTAACTGCAGCACACAGGCAGCGATGTAGGTACCAACAATGCTTGCCGTAACCAAAGGGATTCCGAACTGCATCCGGGCCTTGACCAAGGTCAGGTTGGCGCTGGCATTGATCGCCAAAAAAACTGCCACCAACCATGAGACCTGAGCCGTGTACTCACCAATAGAGCCAGAGATTACGCCTAGATTGCTCGCCACCAGGCCGTTGCACAGCGTCGTGCAGGTTCCGAGGAATAAGCCTACGACAAAATATATGCCACGCTTGGCCGGCGACAGCCTGGGCATATACGGACTGCCCGCCATCGCCGGTTTCTCGTCAGCTTTGAACACGTATTCAGCGCTGGCCATGTACAGGTAACGCCTTCTTTTGCCGTCGCTGCAGACGCTTCACGGTTGGGATGTCGGAAGGCTGAAGGCCATTACATAGTCACCGGTGTCGGGAGAATGCGCTGCCCCGCCTACGGAGATGACAACGTACTGTTTGCCCGTCGTCGGCGAGACGTAGGAGATCGGCGTGGCGCTGGCGCCGACCGGTAATTCATGCTCCCAGACGAGTTTGCCAGTTTGCCCGTCGTATGCCCGGATGTAGTAGTCCTGATAACCCGCAAAGAATACGAGGCCGCCTGCCGTGGTCATCGTTCCTGCATAAGTTGGCATGCCCATGGGCATGGGCAGGTGTGATGCGATACCCAGTGGCCCCAATTGCTCTGTGGTGCCAGCCGGCACTTGCCAGGCCACCTTGTGCGTATTCAGATCGACCGCCGTGACGGTCCCATAGGGTGGCTGGTTGCACGGAACCCCGAGGGATGACATCCAGATATAGATGGCTTGACCGTAAGGTGTTTTCAACTGCGGTGACGGCCCATGTCCGCTCACCTCGATCTGGTGGGTTTTTGTCCAAGTATTGAATTCATCACGAGGTATCAACCAAAAGACGTTCGGCACCCGAATATCGTTCATGTAAGCCAGATGGTTAACGGGGTCGTAGGAGACGCTGCCCCAGTTGAATCCTCCGATATTGCCCGGCTGATCCAGCGCCTTGGTCAGACCGATCGGCGTAAAGTCACCCTCGTAGCGCAGTTGCTTGAACATGATGCGGCACATGAGTTGGTCGAACATGGTTGCCCCCCACATCTTCTTCTCGGTGAGGTGTTCGGCACCGATAGTCGGCATCCCTACCGAATAAGGCTGTGTAGGCGAAAGCTTTTCTTCAGGTACCGCACCGGCCGTAGGCACGGGCTTTTCGACGACGTCCGCAATCGGCTCCCCGGTGGCGCGATTTAGCAGGAAAAGCTGGCCACGCTTGGTGGTTTGCAATACCCCGGGGATGGTTCCGCCTTGGCCGTCAGGCAAATCGACCAGCGCGGGTTGAGAAGGCAAGTCGTAGTCCCAGATGTCGTGATGGACGGTCTGGAATTTCCATTTCGGGCGGCCCGTCATGATATCGAGGGCGACAAGGGAAGAGTTGTATTCATCCGAGTGCGGTGGTCGCTCCATGCCGAAAAAGTCCGGCGTGGCATTTCCCAGCGGCGCATAGATAAGACCCAACTGGTCGTCATAGGCAGCGGCGGTCCACATGTTGGGCGTGCCGGGCGTGTAGGTTTGCCCCGCCGGTGGCAAGCCGGTTATGTCCGGGTTGCCCAGGTCCCACGCCCATGCCAGTGCGCCGGTGCGGGCATCAAAGGCGCGGATCACACCTGACGGCTCACCGCGACTTTGGTTATCAACTACCCAGCCACTGATAATAATGTAGTCGCGCGCCACCAGCGGCGCGGAAGTCTGAAAGTAGAACCCAGGCTTAACGTCGCCCATGCCCTGCTTCAGGTCGACGACGCCGTCGCTGCCAAAACCTGGGCATTGCTTGCCGGTCTTGGCATCTAGTTCGATCAGGCGCGCATCGATGGTGGAGTTGACGATTCGTTCCGCACAGACGCCATCAGCCGGCGCCTCCTTGAGCTTGTAGTAGCCCAGGCCGCGGCAACGGTTCCACATAGGAGATGTACTATGGGTATCGAATTTCCAGCGTTCTACCCCCGTATCTGCATCGATGGCAGCAATGCGATCATCGGGTGTGCAAGTGAACAACGTATCTTCAATTTGCAATGGGGTGTTCGAATCCACGGCCCCCTTGTCCAACTCGATCTTCGCGCCGGTACGATAGGTCCAGGCCACTTTCAGGTCCTGAACGTTGTCACGGTTGATCTGCGTAAAGGGCGCGTAGCGCGTACCCGCCGTGGTTCGGCCATATGCGGACCAATTTGAAGGCGTGGTGTTTGTGGCTGCTGCAGTAAAAGGTGTGCCCGGAACAGGCGAGACGACACCATGCGGAGTAAAGGCAAACCCGAAGAACACAACCGTCCCTAATAGCGCTAGTACACCCAGGCCGCGTATCCGACGCCGGGAGTCCGCAGGCAACCAAGTGGATAGCAGAAGCAAGCCGATGCTCGCCAACGCTGCCGGTACGAGCAGGCGTGGAAACAGCGCCCAATAGAACGTGCCTGACTCCCAGAGCGCCCATGGAACACTTAGCACGGCAACCGCTACCAGCAACCATACTCCATAAATTTGTCGACGCCAGAGCATGACGCCAGCGCTCAGATAGGCCCATCCGGCCAGGACGTAATAAAACGATCCGCCAAGGGTTAAGAGGTAAGCCCCACCTAACAATAGCCCCAGCCCCATCAAGGCGACCAGGCTGGCAAAAATACGATTTATCGAGGTCACAGTTGAACTCCTATACGCTAAATGGCTCTCAGACCCAGTCATGATAGTGTTAGCCTATTAGTTTTAGCCATGTCATATGGAGCAACTATATATTGCATAAAAGCAACGCCATGTGGAGCGAATACCACACCTTCCTCGTTGCCGCGGAAACATTGAACTTCAGCCGTGCGGCTGAACGGCTTGGGCAGAACACTTCAAGCATCAGTCGCGCCGTGACCCGGCTGGAGGAGCACCTGGGTCTGCGCTTGTTCAATCGAATGCCCTCTATGCGATTGACGGACCCGGGCGAGCGGCTCTATAGCGAAATCGCGCCCTTGTTCGAAGGCCTTCAGGAGGTTGAAAGCGCGATCAAGTCGGATGATGGAAAAATTAAAGGGCGTATCCGAGTCGTCGGATCGCCCGAGGTTGTGTACTGGATTATCAACCCGGTTATTGCTCGAATGTTGGAAGAAAAGCACGACATTCATTTTGAAGTGGAGGCCAGCACACGCGTGCCAAACCCCCTTGAAGAGCCAGTGGATGTCTACTTCAGTCATCGCCGCGCCGAAGTGATTAACAAGTCGCTGGTTGCTCGCCCAATCTGTTCAGTGCCACAAGGGTTATTCGCTTCTCCCCTGTTACTGGCCGTCAGGAACCCTCCACGGGTACCGGACGATCTCTTGCAATGGCCCTGTCTTGGGCGTCAGGGAGAACCCGAGTGGGAGCTGATCGACCCCCAAGGACATAAACACCTGACGCCGGTGCAACCCATCCTGCTTGCCACACCGAACGATGCGCGCATGGACCTTACTCTGCGCGGACTTGGCATCGCGCAGTTCAATTTGCCCAGCGCCGATGAGGCCGTAGAGAGCGGCAAACTGGTACGTATTTTACCTGGCTATACCCTCCAGAACATGTCGCTGTATGCTTTTCTACTGTCACGACGCTTGATTCCGCAGGCGGTGCAGATCTTTCTGCGCTATACCACGGAAGAGGCAAAAAAATACTTTCCCGATTGAGTCCTGACTTGATATCGGATCGTTAGGGCACATGACGTAAGGCCTTAATAATCTTATAGCCTGGCGGCCGCGAAAACTGAGTGCAACACCTGACCTTTCCGGTACGGTGCTGCCCCTATGTCCTATTCCGAACTCAGCGTCGAAGAGCGCGCCATCATTCAACTCAGTCAAGCTCAAGGCTTCAGCC
>NZ_JAENSV010000060.1:0-27367 GCF_016613265.1 Pseudomonas sp. MF6751 | reverse complement strand
GATTTGGGGGGCCGCCGCCACGCGCCATCCATGGCGCGGGGCGGCTAAACCGGCATCCCTGCCGGTTTACCCCCCAAATCCCTGTCGAATTCCGGCCAGCGTGGTTTAACGGGGCGCCTGAGATCAAAAGCAGATCAAGATCAAAAGCGGCTCGCTTCGCATCGTGGTTACCGTTGAGCTAACAGAGTTATGTAGATACCTATGCTGCGATGGCGGTGGCTCAGTAACAGAGTGAGTGACTGACACACCGCCATCGCGGGCAAGCCCGCTCCCACATGGGTTTTGTGTTGGCTGGAACAGGGGGGGTTACTTGCCGCCCGTAATCTGCTTCACCAACTGCGCATGCCCCTTCACATCGTCCGCCCGGGAAATCGCCTGGATCACCAGCAAATGGTTGCCCGAACCACCCAGGAACGTGGAGTTCAAGGTCTTGCCACCGCCTTGGGTAGCGCTGCTGTCCACCTGGCGCAGGCCCAGGCCCTTGTAGGTGAGTTTCTTCTCCCCCAGTTTCTTGAAGTCGGGCATGGCGGCGCTCTGGTCCTTGACGAAATCGGCCACCGCGCCGTCGAGGAACTTCGGGTCGTTATCCTGGATAGTTGCCCCATCGTTGCGCACGGTTTCGGCGACGATCACCACACTTTTCGTCGTTGAGTTAGCGTACAGGGTGCCTTGGGTGTCAGCGGTGCCGTCTTGCGCCGTGCCGGAGGGCAGGGTGTCGGCGCTGTAGGCTTTGGGCAGTTTGAAGGTGAACTTGCCACCCAAGGTGGAGATTGTCTGTGTGGCGGGCTTGGTGGCAGCGAACACGCTGCCGGCGGTAAGCGCTAGGGCGAGCAGCATTGCGGTTTTGGTGAACGTGGCCATGAAGCACTCCGGGGATGAACGAAATTGCGGCGTATTCTGTCAGAAAATTCGCAATTTCGTTCATCCAGCCCATCACAGCTTGTCGGAGGATTCCTCGTCAAGCCTGTCCATTTCAAACAAGCGCGCCAGTTCCGCACGGGCTTCCTGGGCAGTTTGCATGACCTTGGCCGCGTCGTCGTATACCGCGTGTTGGGCGGCAAGTACCTGCTGGTCGTGGGTCTTGAAGCGGTTGATGCGCGCATCGGCCTGGGCCTGGCTCAAACCGAGGCCGACCAGGGTACGGCGGCTCATTTCCAGGCTGGAGTAGAAGGTTTCGCGCACCGGTGAAGCGTCCAGGTCCACCAGGCGGTGTACGTGCTGGCGGTTACGCGCACGGGCGATGATCTTCATGTGCGGGTAGAGGTTGCGCACCAGCTCGGCGGTCTTGATGTTGATCTCCGGGTCGTCCATGGCGATCACGAAGAATTCCGCTTGATCGACTTTGGCAGCGTGGAGGATTTCCGGGCGTTGGGGGTCGCCGTAGAACACCGGCATGCCGCCGAAACTGCGGGTCAGCTCGATGGTTTCCACCGAGGTGTCGAGGGCGATGAACGAGATGTTCTGCGCGCGCAGGATGCGCGCCACGATCTGGCCCATCCGGCCCATGCCGGCGATGACCACGCGAGGCGCATCGCTTTCGATGGCGCGGTATTCCTCGGGCACTTCCACCGGCTTGGCCTTGGGTTTGAACAGCTTCGGGCATACCAGCAACAGCAGCGGAGTCACGGCCATGGACAGGGTGATGGTGAGCACCAGCACGTCGTACAGCTGCGGTTCGAACAAGCCCTGGTCGCGACCGATCTTGAACACCACGAAGGCGAACTCACCCCCCGCCGCCAGCACCACGCCCAGGCGCAGGGCACTTTCGCGATTGAGGTCGCCCACCATCCGCCCGACGGCGTACAGCAGCGGCAGCTTCAAGCCGATCAGCAGCAGGGTCAGGCCGATCACCACCAGTGGCGTGCTGAGCAGCAAACTGAGGTTGGCGCCCATGCCCACGCTAATGAAAAACAGCCCCAGCAGCAGGCCCTTGAACGGCTCGATCTGGGATTCCAGTTCGTGGCGGTATTCCGAATCCGCCAGCAGCAGGCCGGCGAGGAAGGCCCCGAGGGCCATGGACACGCCCACCAACTCCATCAGCCAGGCGGTGCCGATCACCACCAGCAGCGCGGTGGCGGTGGACACTTCGCGCAGGCCGGTCTTGGCGACAATGCGAAACACCGGGCGCAACAGGTAGCGCCCGCCGATGATCACCACCGCGATGCTGCCGAGGATCTGCAACACATGTTGCAGGCCCTGGGCTTCGGTGGTCGGATGATCGCTGCCGGCCAGCAACGGCACCATGGCGATCAGCGGGATGGCGGCGATGTCCTGGAACAACAGGATGGCAAAGGCCAGACGCCCGTGGGGTTGGTTGAGCTCCTTGCGTTCGGCCAGGCTTTGCAGGCCAAACGCCGTAGACGACAGCGCCAGGCCCAGGCCCAGCACGATGGCGCTGTTCCACGACTGGCCAAACAGCCATAGAGCGACCGCGCCCATCACCACACCGGTGAGCAGGACCTGAGCCAGACCGACGCCGAACACTGCCTTGCGCATCACCCACAAGCGTTTGGGCGACAGCTCCAGGCCTATGATGAACAGCAAGAGCACCACGCCCAGTTCAGAGAACTGCGCCACGCTTTGCGGGTTGCCGATCAGGCCGAGAACCGACGGGCCGATGATCACACCGGCAAACAGATAGCCCAGCACTGCGCCCAATTGCAGGCGCTTGGCCAGGGGCACGGCCAGCACGGCGGCGAACAGGAACACCACGGCTGCTTGTAACAGGTTGCCTTCATGGGGCATCACGAACTCCATCGTTTACGTAGATCAACTCGGGGGGCCATTGTGGCCAGAGATTGCTCCCGCTGGGCTGCGAAGCGGCCCCAAAAAACTGCGGGCGCTGCGCACCCGAGCGGGAGCAATCTCTGGCCACAAAAATATTCCACAGCAGGGGAAATAGAGCGCTATTAGAGCGCTTTTTCACATTTTGAAACTTGTATTTTTGTCGCGACAGTCAATGGATGTTGGCTCTCATCCCATTCTTACGCCGGTTTTACGAAAGTATTAATACCATTTAATTCAATGGCTTTCGCGCAGGTCTACTAACGTTTCGAAAAACTGGATCAGTAGTCACCACGGTCAGGTGTTTCGAATTCGATGCGTGTGGATCGTTGAAACAAGGCTTGCACGCAGTCACGGATGAAAGGCTTGGACCACAAGGAGTAGAACGTGGATAGAAGACTTGCGACTGCCGCTTTACCTCGTATTTCTGCACTTTCTCTCGCGATTCGCCTCGGAGTGGCCGGGCTGGTGATGGGCCTGGCAAGTCCGGACGTGTTTGCCGCCTGTAGCCCGGCAAGTCCTACGGTCGGCGCGACGGTGACCTGTACGGGCGTACCGTCATTGCCATTGTTCCTCAATACCTTCAGCAGCGCGGTCAATAACCTGACGGTCAACGTCAATGCCGGGGCGCAACTCAACGCAACGCTGGGCGGTAAAGCACTGACTCTGACCGGTAACAACGCCACGTTGAACAACTCCGGCACTATTGACCCGGCACTCCTCGGACTGGTTTCAGTGCTGAGCGGTGGTGTGGTGATCGGCAACACGGCAGCCAGCGTGTTGAACATCACTAACAGTGCCACCGGCATCATGCGCGGTACTGGCGCGTTGCTGGGGCTGAACCTGGCCTCGCTGGATGGCATGGCCCTGAACGCCACCAACGGCGCAGGCGGCACCACCACGATTGTCAACGACGGCGTCATTGGTTCTTCCTCCTTGCTCGGCCTGTCGCTGTTCACGTCCGATACCCCGGTGGTAGCCGTGCAGGGTGGCGGGCAGGTCAATATGACCAACAACGGCGCCCTGACCGGGCGCGTGGCGTTCGAAAGCTCTGCTACGGGAAACACGTTCCGCAACACCGGCACTATCTCTGGCGGCGTGTCGATGGGGACCGCCAGTACCAACACCTTTACGGCAGTCACGGGGTCGCAAGTGACCAGTGGCGGCGGCCTCGGCTTAAGCCTTGGCGGACTGATCGGCGTGAACCTGACGTTCGCGCCCACCGGCCAGGTGGACGGCGGCGCAGGCGGCAGCAACTCGCTGATCCTTGAAAACACGACGGGCGTCGGTGGTGGCAGTACAGGCACCGGCACGGCTTCAAGCGCCAACTATGTCAACTTCAACAACCTGGCCATCAACAGTGGCACCTGGACGTTGCAGGGGCCGTTGGTCAGCGGCAGCACTACGCTCAATGGCGGTGTGGCGCAATTCAATAACAACGCGACATTTGGCAGCGGTGTGCTCACGTCTAACGGCGGCGCTATCGAGGCCACCGGCAACGGCTTGACGCTGGCTAACCTGATGACCCTCGGAACCGGTGGACTGACGGTGCAGGGGGCTGCTACCGGGCTGACCTTGAGCGGCCTGATCTCGGGCAATACTGGCTTGAACAAAGCCGGGACCGGCGAATTGATCCTCAGCGGCGCCAACACCTTCCAGGGTGGTACTACCTTGAACGCCGGCACGCTCACATTGGGCAATGCCACCGCGCTAGGCACCGGTGCCTTGACCGTGGCGGGTGCAGGTACTTTGCAGAGCAATGCTGCACTGACCACCAGCAATGCGATTACCTTGAACGCCAATCTGACCGTAGACGGCGTGAACCCGCTGACCCTTGGCGGGGTTGTCAGCGGTGGTTCCGGGTTGATCAAGGAGGGCGTATCGAGCCTGGCGCTTACGGGCAACAATACCTACACCGGCGCTACGGCCCTCAACGCCGGTTCGCTGGTGGTGGGCTCCAATACTGCGCTCGGCGCCAGTGTGTTGAACGCCTCGGCGGGTACCACGCTGGATGCCAGTGCAGCAGTGAGCCTGGGCAATAACCTCAACCTGGGCGGTAACCTGACCCTCGGCGGCAGCAACGCGCTGACCCTTGGCGGCGTGGTGGCGGGCCTTGGCGGCTTGATCAAGAACGGGCCGGCGGATCTGATCCTCAATCAAGCGAACACTTACCTGGGCAACACGGCACTCAACAGCGGCAAGCTGGTGGTTGGCGCCAGCGGTGCCTTGGGCGCGGGTACGTTGAATGCAGCCGGGGGCACGACCCTGGACGCCAGTACCAGTACGACGCTGGCCAACGCGATCAACCTGGCCGGTAACCTTGGAATCGGTGGCAGCGCCAACCTGACCCTGGGCGGCACGGTCAACGGTGCGGGCAGCCTGACCAAAGACGGCGCGGCCGGCCTGACACTCAGCGGCAACAATAACTTCCTGGGTGGCACCACCCTGAATGCAGGCAGCCTGACCCTCGGCAGCAACGCGGCGCTTGGCCTGGGCAACTTGACCGTCGGCGGCGCCGCAACCCTGGACAGCAACTCGGCGGTGGCGCTGGGCAATGGCATTGTCCTCAACGCCGGGCTGACCGTCGGCGGCACCAATGGGCTGACCCTGGGCGGTGTGGTCAGCGGCGCGGGGGCGCTGATCAAGGATGGCCTGGCCAACCTGACCCTCAACGGCACCAACACGTTCACCGGTGGCACCAGCCTCAACGCCGGTACGTTGACCTTGGGCACGGCAGGCGCATTGGGCGCGGGCCCCTTGACGATAGGCGGTGCGGCCACTCTGGATACCAGCGCGACCTTCACCCTGGGCAACGGGATTGCCTTGAATGGCGACCTGACGCTCGCGGGTAACAATGACCTGAACCTCAGCGGCGTGATCAGCGGCGCCAGTGCGCTGATCAAAAATGGCTTGGCTGACCTGACCTTGAGCGGCAACAACACGTTTACCGGGCCATTGAATATTATCTCCGGCAGCGTCACCACCGGCAGCGCCGGTGCATTGGGCAGCACCTCCGGCGTGGATGTCAGCGCTGGCGCTGCGCTGAACCTGGGCGTCGATTCCAGCTTGGCCGGCCTCAGTGGTGCGGGTGGCGTGGCAGTCGGCGGCGGTTTGGAACTCACCGTGGGTGGCGTGAACACCAGCAGTACCTTTGACGGTGACCTGAGCGGTGCGGGCAGCTTGATCAAGGTGGGTGCCGGCACGCTCACGCTCAACGGAATCAATGGCATCACCGGTAACACGGCGATCAACGCGGGCACTCTGGATGTCGATGGTTCTCTGGGCAGCGCGTTGGTCGACGTGAACAGCGGCGGCACCCTCACCGGCAGTGGCTCGTTATTGGGTACGGCGAATATCAATAGCGGCGGCCACTTGGCGCTGGGCAGTGGCACGACCTTGTCGGCCGCGGGCCTGAACATGAGTGCCGGGGCCAGTCTGGATGTGGCGCTTGGCGCACCGTCGCTGACCTCGCTGATGAATGTCGGTGGCAACGTGAATCTGGCCGGCGACCTTAATGTGAGCGATGCCGGTGGCTTCGGCGCTGGTGTGTATCGCTTGATCAACTACACCGGCGGCTTGACCGGCGCATTGAACATCAACACGGTGCCGCTGGGTTATGGCCTGGGTGATCTGCTGGTACAGACCTCAGTGGGCAGCCAGGTCAACCTGGTGGTAGCGGCGCCGAATATTCGTTTCTGGGACGGCAGCAACACCATTGCCAACGGCACTGTGGACGGTGGCAACGGCACCTGGACAACGGGCGGCACCAACTGGACGTCGGCCGACGGCCTTTCCAACCAGACCTGGGGCGGCGGCTTTGCGGTGTTCCAAGGTGCTGCGGGCACTGTCAGCGTGAATGGCGTGCAAACCATCACTGGTCTGCAATTCGCTACCGATGGCTACAGCCTGGTCAATGGCACCGGTGGGCAGTTGAGCACTGGCAGTGGCAACTTCGCCGTGCGCGTCGACCCACTGGCGACTGCCACACTCGGCGTCGATATCACCGGCGCGGGCGTTCTGAACAAACTCGATACCGGCACGCTGGTGCTCAATGGCGCCAACAGCTACACCGGCGGCACCTTGCTTGATGGCGGTACGTTGGTGGTCGGTAGCAACACCGCGCTGGGCACCGGCACTCTGACCGCTGCGGCGGGCACCACCCTGGACAGCAATGCCTCCGTAACCCTGGGCAATGATGCGGTACTCAGCGGCAGCCTGACGGTTGGCGGCAGCAACGCATTGGCGCTCAATGGCGCCATCAGCGGCACCGGTGGGCTGGTCAAGAACGGCGCAGCGGACCTGACACTCGGCGGCACCAATACCTTCCTGGGCCCTGTGGCCTTGAACGCAGGCGGGCTGATCCTGGCCAGCAATACGGCGCTGGGCGCGGGCGTATTGAACGCCGCGGGCGGTACCACCTTGGACGCCAGCACGGCGGTCACCACCACTAACGCGATCAACCTGGCGGGCAACCTGGGCATCGGCGGCACCGCTGACCTGACGCTCGGCGGCGCAATCAACGGTGCGGGCAGCCTGACCAAGGAGGGCGCGGCCAATCTGATCCTCAGCGGCGCCAACGCCTACCTGGGTGGCACCACCCTGAACGCCGGTACGCTGACCTTGGGCAGCGCCATCGCCCTTGGTCTGGGCAACCTCACCGTTGGCGGCGCGGCGACCCTGGATAACACGGCAGTGCTGAGCGTGGGCAATGGCGTCGTGCTTGACGCCAACCTCGCCGTCACCGGCAGCAATGACCTGACCCTGGGTGGCCTGGTCACCGGCACGGCTGGCCTGAGCAAAGACGGCGCAGCCAACCTGACCCTCAATGGCGTCAACACGTTCCAAGGCGGCACCACCCTCAACGCCGGCACGCTGACGCTGGGCACGGCAGCGGCCCTGGGTACCGGCGCCTTGAACGTAAACGGCGCGGCCACGCTGGCCAACAGCACACCGCTGGTATTGGCCAATGCGGTCAACCTCAACGCTGGGCTGACCGTGGGCGGTCTCAACAATAACCTGACCCTGGCCGGCGTGCTGGCCGGCAGCGGTAGCCTGGTCAAAACCGGCACGGCTGACTTGAGCCTGACCGGCACTAACACCTTCAACGGCCTGTTCGATGTGCAGTCGGGCAGCCTCACCACGCTGGGCAATGGGGCACTGGGTGTCGGCGCCGGGGTCAACCTCGCGAGCGGTACCTCCTTGAACCTGGGCGGCAGTGCCAGCCTGAGCGCACTCACTGGCACCGGGCTTGCGACCGTAGGGGCCGGCAACACCTTGAGCGTCGGCAACAATAACCTCGACAGCACTTTCGACGGGGTTGTGGCGGGCCTCGGCAACCTGGCCAAAGACGGCACAGGCGCCTTGACCCTCGGTGGCCTCAGCGTGGTGACCGGGGATGCCCAGGTCAACGCCGGCAGCTTGCTCGTCAATGGCTCACTGGCCAGCGCCAATGTGGCGGTGGGCAGTGGCGCCACCCTCGGCGGTACCGGCACCTTGCTGGGTAATGTGAGCATCGCCGACGGCGGCCACCTGGCCGTCAATTCCGGCGCGACCCTCACCACCGGTTCGCTGCTGCTCAATGCCAACTCCAACCTGGATGCGGGCCTCGGCGCGCCAGCCACGGGCGGCACGGCGCTGGTTCAGGTCAACGGCAACCTGACCCTGGACGGCACCCTCAACGTCACGGATATCGGCGGCTTCGGTGCGGGTATCTACCGCCTGATCGACTACACCGGCGGCCTGACCAACAACGGCCTGCTGCTGGGCAGCCTGCCGGTGAACATCCCGGCCAGCGACCTGGACCTGCAAACCGCTATTGGCAACCAGGTTAATCTGCTGGTCAACGGCAGCACCAACGTGCAGTTCTGGGACGGCAGCCAAACCACGGGCAATGGCACCATCGAAGGCGGCAGCGGCACCTGGAGTGCAGGCGGCAGCCAATGGACCGGCGTCAACGGTGCATTCAACACCGCCTGGACCCCGAACAGCTTTGCCGTGTTCCAAGGCTCGGCGGGCACTGTCACGGTTGACGGCGCGCAAGCAATCACTGGGTTGCAGTTCGTCACGGATGGCTACAACCTGGCGGGTGGCACGGCGGGGGCCTTGACCCTCTTCAATGGCACCGGTGGCAACACCGCTGTGCGTGTCGATCCTGGCGTCACCGCCACCCTGGGCGTCGCGCTCAACGGCGGTGGCACCCTGGCCAAGCTCGACACCGGCACCCTGGTGCTCAACGGCGCCAATAGCTACACCGGCGGCACCGCACTCAATGGCGGCACGCTGGTGGTCGGCGATGACAGTGCCCTGGGCAGCGGCGTATTGACCACCGCCAATGGCACCACTTTGGACAGCAACGCTGTGGTCAACCTGGCCAACAATGTGGACGTCAACGGTACGTTGACCGTCGGCGGCAGCAATGCCTTGACCCTGTCCGGCACCGTGGCGGGCACGGGCAGCCTGATCAAGAATGGTATCGCCAACCTGACCCTCAGTGGCAACAACACCTATGCCGGCCCAACCGCACTCAACGCAGGCGGCCTGATCCTGGCCTCCAACACGGCCCTGGGCAGTGGCGCCCTGAACGCGGCCGCCGGCACCACCCTCGACAGCAGCACGGCGGTCGCCCTGGCCAATACGGTCAATCTGGCCGGCAACCTGGGCATTCTAGGCACCGCCGACCTGAGCCTGAACGGCCTGGTCAGCGGTACCGGTGGGCTGACCAAAACCGGCGCGGGCGACCTCACGCTCAACGGCGCCAATGCCTACTTGGGCGGCACGCAGTTGAATGCCGGCTCCCTGACCCTGGGCAATGCGTCGGCCCTGGGCAGCGGTGCCTTGGCGGTCAATGGGGCAACCACCCTGGACACCAACACGGCGTTGGCCCTGGCCAATAACACCAGCCTGAATGCCGCGCTCACCGTCGGCGGCAGCAACGACCTGAGCCTCAACGGCGTGGTGGACGGCAGTGGTTCGTTGACCAAGGCCGGTGGCGCCAACCTGACCCTGAACGGCGCCAACACCTACAGCGGCGGCACGGCACTCAATGCCGGTACGCTGACCCTCGGCAGCACCACGGCCCTGGGCTCGGGCGCGCTGACCGTCGGCGGTGCGGCGACCCTGGCCAATAGCACGCCGCTGGTGCTGGCCAATGCGGTCAACCTCAATGGCGACCTCAGCGTCGCTGGCAGCAACAACCTGACCCTGGCCGGCGTACTCGCTGGCAATGCAGCGCTGATCAAGAATGGCGCGGCGGACCTGCTGCTGACCGGCAACAACAGCTTCAGCGGCCCACTGACCGTGGCGGCCGGCAGCGTGACCACGGCGGGTAATGGTGCGCTGGGCACCACCTCCGGCGTCACTGTCGGCAGCGGCGCGAGCCTCAACCTGGGTGGTAATGCCAACCTCAACAGCCTGGCTGGCACCGGCACGGTGCAGGTGGCGGGCGGCGCTACGCTGGCGGTGGGAGGCAGCAACCTCGATAACAGCTTTGGCGGCGCGCTCAACGGTGCCGGCAACCTGGATAAAAACGGCAGCGGGGTGCTCAACCTGAGCGGCACCAATGGCATCAGCGGCGCAGCCAACGTCAACGGCGGCACCTTGAATGTCACAGGTTCCCTGGCCAGCGGCACGGTGGCGGTGAACAGCGGCGCGACCCTGGCCGGCAGCGGCTCATTGGCCGGCGCGGTGTCCGTGGCCGACGGTGGGCACATCGGCCTGGCCTCTGGCAGCACACTGTCGGTGGGCTCGTTGGTGCTGGGTGGCAACTCGAACCTGGATGTCGGCCTCGGCACCCCGGTGCTGGGCGGCGGCACAGGCCTGCTGAATGTCGGCGGCGACCTGACCCTGGACGGTAACCTCAATGTCACCGATATCGGCGGCTTTGGCAGCGGCGTCTACAACATCATCAACTACACCGGGGCCTTGACCGATAACGGCCTGGCGCTCGGCACACTGCCAGGCAGTGTGGTACCGGGTGATCTGCAAGTGCAGACCGCGATCACCAGCAAGGTCAACCTGCTGGTGACTGCACCCAACACCACCGTGCAGTTCTGGGATGGCAACAGCCTGATCGGCAACGGTGCGATTGACGGCGGCAACGGCACCTGGAACGCCGGCAATACCAACTGGACCAATGTCGACGGCACCCTCAACCAAGGCTGGGTCAACAGCTTCGCGGTGTTCCAAGGCGCGGCGGGCAACGTGACGGTGGACGGCACGCAAAACATCACCGGCATGCAGTTCGTCACTGATGGCTACACCCTGGGCTCCGGCACGGCGGGCGTGCTCAACCTGGTCAATGGCGGCACCGGCAACACCGCGGTGCGCGTCGACCCCAATGCCACCGCGACCCTGGGAGTGACCCTCAACGGCGCTGGCACCCTGGCCAAGCTCGACAGCGGCACCCTGGTACTCAACGGCAATAATGGCTACACCGGCGGTACCGCGCTGAATGGCGGCACCCTGGTGGTGGGTAACAACAGTGCCCTCGGCACAGGCGCTCTGACGGCGGCCGGCGGCACCACCCTGGACAGCAACGCGGCGGTCAGCCTGGCCAATGCGGCTGTACTCAACGGTGCCTTGGCGGTGGCAGGCAGCAACGCGCTGACCCTGGACGGGGTTATCAGCGGCAGCGGCAGCCTGGTGAAAAACGGTACGGCAGCGCTGACGCTCAATGGCGTCAACAGCTACAGCGGCGGCACTGGCCTGAACGCCGGTCAATTGATCCTTGGCAATAATGCTGCCCTGGGCAGTGGTGCCTTGACGGTCGGCGGAGCGGCGCAACTGGATGGCAGCACCGACCTGCAACTGGCCAATACCCTCAACCTGGGTGGCCCGCTGACCCTGGCCGGCAGCCACGACCTGGCCCTCAACGGCGTGGTCAGCGGCAGCGGCGGCCTGGTGAAAAATGGCAACGGCGACTTGTTGCTGACCGCGGCCAACACCTACAGCGGCGGTACCACGCTCAACGGCGGCAGCACCACGGGCAACACCGCCAGCCTGCAAGGCGCCATCGCCAACAATGCGGCGTTGACCTTTGAGCAAGCCACCGACGGCACCTACACCGGCAACCTCACCGGTACCGGCGTGTTGAATAAAACCGGTACCGGTGCGTTGCTGCTCAGCGGCACTAACACCTTCACCGGCAACACCAACGTCAACACCGGCAGCCTGCTGGTCAACGGCACCTTGAACAGCGCCGCGGTACAAGTCGCCAGCGGCGCGACCCTCGGTGGCAGCGGCACCCTGGGCGGTGCGGTGAACATGGCAGACGGCTCGGTGCTCCAGGCCGGCGCCGCGACGCCGCTGTCGGTGGGTTCGCTGGCCTTGTCATCGGGCACCACGCTGGACTTCGCCCTCGGCGCACCGGGTGCCTCCAGTACGGCGGTGAACGTGGCGGGCAACCTGACCCTGGACGGCACCCTCAACGTTAGCGATACGGGCGGCTTCGGCGTCGGCGTGTACCAACTGTTCCGCTACGGCGGCAGCTTGACCGATAACGGCCTCACCTTTGGCACCTTGCCGGTGGCCCTGGGCAACCTGAGCCTGCAGACGGCGCTGGCCAACCAGCTCAACCTGGTGGTGCAAACCGCGCCAGGCCAGATCCAGTTCTGGAACGGCGGCACTACCAATCCCGATGGCACCATTACAGGTGGCAGTGGCACCTGGGGCCCGGGCACCAACTGGACCGACCCGACCGGCACCCAGGGGCAGGCGTCCACCAACCAGTTCGCGGTATTTGGCGGGCAGGGCGGCACCGTGACCGTGGTCGGCAACCAAGGCTTCACCGGCCTGCAAGTGCTGGACGCCGGCTACGTGCTGAAGGCCGGCGAAGGCGGCAGCTTGAGCCCGACCAACGCGGCGGATGGCAGCCTGGCGGCGGTGCGAGTCAATTCCGGCGTGACTGCCCAGATTGATGCACCGCTGGTGGGAACCGGCGGCATCAACAAACTGGATGCCGGTACCTTGCTGCTGACTGGCGCGAATACCTACACCGGCGGCACCACCGTCAGTGGCGGTACGCTGGCGGGCACTACCACCAGCCTGCGTGGCAGGATCCTCAACAACGCGCGGTTGTTGTTTGCCCAACGCACCAATGGTCAATTCAGCGGCACCTTGAGCGGCACCGGTGCGCTGATCAAGCAAGGCGCAGGCGCGCTGTTGCTGACCGGCAACCAGCCGTTCAGCGGCACCGTGGCGGTGGAAGAGGGCGTGTTGCAAGTGGGCAACGCGGCCAACCCAGGCGCCGTGCTCGGTGGCCAAGTCACCGTGGCCAACGGTGCGGGGCTGACCGGTAACGGCAGTGTCGGTTCACTGGTCAACAACGGCTCGGTGACGCCCGACAGCGGCAAGCTGACCGTGGCCGGCAACTTCACCAACGCCAGTACCGGTGCGCTGAACCTGGTGATCACCCCATCCACCACCGGCTCCCTGGCCGTGGGCGGCACCGCCAACCTGGGCGGCACCTTGAATGTGATCAACCTTGCACCCTATGCCGGCGCCACCACCTATACGCTGCTGACCGCGGGCGCAGTCAACGGTACCTTTGCCACCACTAATCTAGAGAACCTGGCTTTCCTTAATACCGCATTGAACTACAGCCCAACCCAAGTGGCCCTGGCGGTCAGCCGCAACAACGTCAGTTACGCCAGCGTGGCGGCCACCGGTAACCAGCGCGGCGTGGCGGCGGCGTTGGGCACAGGCACCGCAGTCGGTGGCGCAGCGGTGCAAAACGCACTGCTTAATGGTGATGTGGCAGCGGCACGCGCGGCCTTCGACAGTTTGTCCGGCGAAATCCACGCCAGCACCGCCAGCGCCATGCTTGAAGATTCGCGTTACGTGCGTGACGCGGTCAACGAGCGTCTGCGCCAACCCGGTTGCTACCGCGAGGACGACCCGCGCAATGCCCTGGCACCTAGCGAGAACCACCTGAGCAGCGCCGGTTGCCACGGCGAGATGGTCGGTTGGATGCGCGTGCTCGGCACTTGGGGCCACATGGGCGGCGATAGCAACAGCGCCAAGCTGGACCGCAACCTCAGCGGCTTCCTGCTCGGCACCGACAAGCAAGTGGACGACGCCTGGCGCGTGGGCGTGGCCGCCGGCTACACCCGCAGCGACCTGGACGCCAAGCGCCGCAATTCCAGCGCCGATGTGGACAGCTACCACCTGATGGCCTACACCGCCTACCAGCAGGAAGCCTTCGCCGCACGCATGGGCGTGGCGTACAGCTGGCATGACGTCGAAAGCAAACGCAACGTGGCCGTCGGCGGCGAGGGCCAACGCCTCAAAGCCGATTACAAGGCACGCAGTGCACAGGTGTTCGGTGAAGTCGGCTACACCATTCAAACCCCTAGCGTGGCCCTGGAGCCGTTCGCCGGCCTGGCCTACGTCAACTACGACAGCGACACGATCAAGGAAAAAGGCGGTTCGGCAGCCCTGCGTGGCGATGCCGACCAGGACATCACCTACTCGACCTTGGGCGTGCGCATTGGCCAGACCATCACCCTGGGCAACGGCTCGAAAATCACCCCGCGGGGCAGCATCGGCTGGCGCCATGCCTTCGGTGATACCAAGCCCGACGCCGACCTGAGCTTTATCAATGGCGGTGGCTCGTTCAGTACCCAAGGCGTGCCGATTGCCAAGGACAGCGCAGTGGTGGAAGCGGGGCTGGATTACCAGATCAGCCAGAACGGCAGACTGGGCCTGGGCTATTCGGGCCAACTCTCGCGTAACGACAAGGACCACGCAGTGACCGTGAGTTTCTCCCTCGGTTTTTGATCACGGCCGAGTTTTTTGAACCGCCCGAAAGGGCGGTTTTTTTTGGAGGATTTTTTGAAGAAGTACGTTGGTTCATGAAAGCAGGGCATTTATTGCTCACCGGGCAGCCTGAAGGATGTGAATACAATTTCTTCCGGAACACGGCTGGCGACCAACCGACGTCGGCCTAAAGTTATGCACTTGAGTTTATATTCCTTGGGTGGCATATTTGCATGGTCTGGGACGTTGAATACACGGATGAATTCGAAGAGTGGTGGGATGGCTTGGATGCAAAGGAGCAATCGTCGGTGGCTGCCAGTGTTGATTTGCTGGGGCTGTTCGGGCCTGGGCTGCGCTTTCCCCATAGCAGCGATATCAAGGGTGCTCGGCACGGCAACCTGCGAGAGTTGCGGGTACAGCATGCAGGGCGACCTTACAGGGTGTTGTATGCCTTCGATTTTCGGCGCTGTGCAGTGTTGCTGATAGGTGGCGATAAAACCGCACAGCACCGTTGGTACCACGAGTACGTACCCTTGGCAGAGAAGCTGTACGACGTACATTTAGACTCATTGCGTAAAGAGGGCCGTGACCATGGCTAAGAAATTCGCGGAACTGAAAGCTCGCATGACACCTGAGGCGCGCGCCGATGCCGAGCAGATATTTCAGCAACACTTGAAAGAAATGCCGCTGCATGAGTTGCGCAAAGCCCAGCAACTGAGCCAGGCAAGCCTGGCAAAGGCATTGAATATCAACCAGGCAGCGGTTTCGAAGATGGAGCGTCGTACTGATATGTACATCAGCACGTTGCGTGACTACATACGTGCGATGGGGGGCGAGCTGGAAATCATCGCCACTTTTCCGGATGGCCAGGTCAAAATTGACAACTTTGCCTGTTGAAGTAGCTGGGCTCTTCGCCAGATTCAGGCTATTCCCATTGTCCTGAGCGTGGCGAACGCTGGTCAGGATTCACCTTCCTTGTCGGCTCTGTTTGTTACTATCGCCATCCCTTGCCGCCAGGAGTCACCGCCCCATGCAACACCAGTGGGATGAAATGCACCGCACCCGCAAACCCACGTTCGTCTTGTGTGGCGAGCCCCAGGGGGATGTGCTCAATCTCTATGTTCACGGTTATTCGGCCTTCTTCAACCGTCAGCAACTGGGCAGTTTCAAGGAGCAACTGGCCGGTATCGAAGGGTCGACCAACCTGATGTTGTTCTGGCCGGCGGGGCATTTTCTGGAAAACCTGTTCGCACCGTTCAAGGACGTGCTCGCCTCGCTGCTCGGCGGTGGCGGCCTGGGCGCGGCGACGGTGGGCGTGGGCAAGGCCATTGCCTATTTTCTCGACCATTACAAAAGTGTCGAGGCACGGGTCGATGAAGTGGCCAAGACGTTATTGCCAGAGCTGGCCGGCTACCTGCACGACCAGTCGCTGCCGGTACGGCGCATCAACCTGATCGGCCACTCCCTGGGCGCGCGTATCCTGGTCAAGAGCTTGCTGGCCAGCCCCGAGATCGCTCGCGAACTGCCGCTCGATAACCTGTTGTTGATGGGCGGGGCGATTTGTACATCGAGCCCCTGGGATGATGTGTCGGCGCCGCTCAAGGGGCGGTTGATCAACTGCCACTCCAGCAAGGACTGGGCGCTGGCCATGAAACCCGATACCGAGCGTTGCATTGGCCGCTATGCGATTGACGTAACGCCCGCGCTCAAGGCCAAGGTCACCAATGTGCACCTGGCCAGCTTCGATCATGCCGCCTATTGGCCGCAGTTGAAGACGGTGGTGCAGTACACCGATTTGCTGCAGGAGCGGCGCGGCATGATCCGTGTGGACTCGCGCAGCAGTGAAGTGCGTTTTGCCGAAGCGGACGTGGACCTGTACCCGGCGTTGGTGCAAGCGCGGCCGGAGGAGCTGAAGTTTCTTGCTGAACTGATGGCGCAAAAGCGCAGTGCCGCGATCGATGCCAGTGTGCGCGAGCCGTTGAAACTGGCCATCGAATTGCAGCGCATGGGCGGTGATAGCTTTATGAATCTGGCCCGTGGCCATGGCGTGGGCTATCGCCAGATTGCCGAAGATGTGGCGCAACGCCTGGGTATCAAATTCGACCAACCACTTGAGCACGTGGCGCTGGCAGAGATCGAAGGGCAGGTCGCAGAAACACTGATCGAGCAGTACAAGGACAAACTCAGTCGCGCTGATCGCCAGGCGTTCGAGGCCGAACTCAAGGCGGCTGCACAAAAAGAGCAGGGGCTGTTCAACCGTTTCGATCTGGGGCGTTCGGCCACCACCGCCTTGAGCGGCACGGCGTTGGCCGGGCTGACCGGGTTTATCCTGCGGCGCGGTGCGGCCACGGCGATTCCGGTGGTGGGCCAGGCGCTGGCTGCGGCGATGTTGCTGGTCAGCGGCGTGCGAGCGTTTTCCGGCCCGGCGTATTCGATCACCACCCTGGCGGTACTGGTGATCGGCGTGATTCGCCAGCGCATGGAGCGCGAGGCCCTTAACCAGGAACTGGAACTGGTGGTGCAAGTGGTGGAAGCGTTTGACCTGCCGCGAGACACGGTGATGCGCACGGTCGCGTCCGACTGATAAGCTGCTGCCCAAGTCTTGTGTATTTGCCTGGAATACCGCGTGAAATTCAGCCTGCCGAAAATCGCTACCGCCCCGTTCTGCCCGCCGGAAGTGGCCGGCTCTGTCGCTGTTGATCCCAAGGCCTCGTTTTTTAAACGGGTGCTGATGTTCGCTGGCCCCGGCCTGTTGATCTCAATCGGCTACATGGACCCCGGCAACTGGGCAACGGCCATTGAAGCCGGTTCACGCTACGGCTACAGCCTGTTGTTTGTGGTGCTGCTGGCTAGCCTGGCGGGGATGGCGGTGCAGTGCCTGTGTTCACGGCTGGGTATCGCCACTGGCAAGGACCTGGCGCAACTGTGCCGTGAGCGCTACAGCCAGCGCTCTGCTCGTACCCAATGGGTGTTGGCGGAAATCTCCATCATCGCCACAGACCTTGCCGAAGTGCTCGGCTGCGCCCTGGCGTTTCACCTGTTGCTGGGCGTGTCGCTGACCACCGGCATTGTCATCACTGCTTTCGATACGCTGTTGATCCTGGCCCTGCAAAATCGTGGTTTTCGCCGCCTGGAAGCGATTATGCTGGCGCTGGTCGCCACCATCGGCGTGTGCTTTTTCATCGAACTGGTGCTGATCAAACCCTACTGGCCCGACGTGCTCAGTGGCTTCACTCCGTCACTGTCGGCTATCAGCGATGCGGCGCCGTTGTACTTGGCCATCGGTATTCTCGGCGCGACGGTCATGCCTCATAACCTCTACCTGCACACCTCCATCGTGCAGACCCGCCTGATCGGCAAGGACCTGGCGAGCAAACAGGACGCGGTCAAGCTGGCGCGTATCGACACCATCGGCTCCCTGGCCTTGGCGCTGTTGGTCAACGCCGCCATCCTGGTGCTGGCGGCTGCAGCCTTCTACAAGACCGGCCATACCGATGTGGTGGAGATCCAGGACGCCTATCACCTGCTCGACCCCTTGGTCGGCGGTGCTTTCGCCAGCATTCTGTTCGGTATCGCCTTGCTGGCTTCGGGCCAGAGTTCGACCTTTACCGGCACCATTGCCGGCCAAGTGATCATGGAGGGTTACCTTAACCTGCGCATACCCTGCTGGCAGCGCCGCCTGATTACCCGTGGGCTGGCGTTGATCCCGGCGTTTCTAGGCGTATGGCTGATGGGTGATGATGCCATCGGCAAGCTGCTGATTCTCAGCCAGGTGGTCCTGAGCCTGCAGTTGCCCTTTGCGCTGTACCCGCTGATCCGCATGACCGGCGACAAGCAATTGATGGGGCCATTCGTCAACCGGCTACCCACGCGGCTGCTGGCGTGGTTTCTGTTCGCGGTGATCAGTGGGGCGAATGCGTGGTTGATCGGGCAGTGGGTGTTCTGAGCTAGGATTGAGTCATGTGCTCGTTTTCTCAACCCCGCCTTCGAACAGTTTGCGCTCCATCAGGGGGCGGTCACACTCACCGATCCCAATACGGCACCGTCCCAAAACACTCCACGAAATAGTCGATCACCGTGCGCACCTTCAACGAGAGCCTGCGGCTGCCCGGCCACAACGCGGCGATCTGTTGGGGCTCCAGGGTTGTCGCGACCTCATACTCACTCAGCACCGCCTGCAAGGTGCCGGCGCGCAGGCTTTCGCCAATCAGCCAGGACGGAAACACCACCAGGCCCAGGCCTTGTTCGGCGGCGTGGGTGAGGGTGTCGGCGTGGTTGCCGGTGATGGGACCGCTGACGCTATAGGGGGTCCAATCGCCCTGGCCGCGGCGGAAGAACCAGCGCTGCTGACCGGTGATGCCTTTGTAGGCCAGGCAGTTGTGGTGGGCCAATTCGCCGGGGTGGCGCGGCGTGCCATGCTGGGCCAGGTAGGCGGGGCTGGCTGCGATGCGAAAGCGTTGTGGCGCGAAGATGCGCGCCTGCATGCCCGAGTCATTGAGCACGCCGATACGAAACAGCAGGTCGGTGCCGTCTTGCAGCGGGTCGACGAAGGTGTCGGTCTGCTGGATATCCAGTTGCAGCTTCGGGTAACGCCGGCACAGCCCTCCCAGCCAGGGTGAAAGGTGACGCTGGCCGAACACCATTGGCGCGTTGATGCGCACCAGGCCACTGGGCTCGCTGTCTTGCTCCTGCAGGGCCTGGTTCGCGGTCTCCAGTTGTTCCAGTAGCAAGCGCGCGTGACGGCCCAGCAGGCGGCCGGCTTCGGTGGGGCTGACGGCGCGCGTATGGCGGTAGAGCAATTGCTGGCCGACGGCCTGTTCCATCAGTTGAATCTGCCGCGAAATGGAGGAGGGCGCCAGGCTTTCGCGGCGGGCCACTTCGGAAAAGCTGCCCTGGTCCAGCACGGCCACAAACAGGCGTAGCGCCTTGAAACTCAGTTCATTCAAGCCCTGCATCATCTCTCCAGGCTGTGCGTTTTGCGCAAAGGTGTTGTCCGCATATTCCCATTTATCGCACAACACGGCCACCGGATAATGCGCGCCATGTTTTTCCCTTCTTGAGATACACGGGTGATGTATGCAGGCACGTTCTACCGAAGGCTTGGCGCAGGCCAGGCCGAGCAATAACCTTTTACGGCTGCTGCTGTTACCGTTGGTAATTCTGGCGGGCATGGGCCTGTCGGTGGAGGCCGGGTTGCTCGGGCCATTGGGCGCGCAGGTCGGGCATTTGTGGGCGACGTTGAGCATCTTTGGTGTTGGCACGGCGATTCTGTTTTTACTGCTGCTGTTCAGCGGTCCGCAAAAGGGCCCGGCCTTCACGCAACTGCCGCGCTGGCAGCTGATCGGCGGGTTTCTGGGGCCGATGTACGTGGTGGTATTGACCCTGGCTACACCGCACATCGGCATCGCGATGACCATGATCGCGATCCTCTCGGGCCAAGTGGGCAAGAGTGTGTTGATCGACCACTTCGGCTGGTTCGGCACGGCGCGCAAACGGGTCAATGGCGACCGCTGGATCGCGTTAGCGTTGATTGTGGCGGCTCTGGTTCTGATTGCACGAGGCTAAGGCGATGAATCTGTTTATGTTGTTGGTGGTGGTGATTGCAGCGGGGGCGGTGCTGAGTGTGCAGGCCGCTATCAATGGGCGTCTGGGCCAGACGGTGGGGGTATTGCGCAGTAGTCTGTTGACCTTCGCGGTGGGCGCGCTGACCACGGCGCTGTTGATATTTTTCTTCGAACCGGCCCAGGCCGTCAGCCTGCTGGAGGTGCCAAAGTGGCAATTGACCGGTGCCCTGTTTGGCGTGGTGTACATGATGGTGATGGTCGGCGCGGTGCCTGTGGTCGGCACAGCCGTCGCCACGGTGGCGGTGATTGTCGGGCAACTGGGCATGGGCATGCTGATCGACAACTTTGGCTGGCTGGGCAACCCGGCGATCGAGCTGTCGGGCAGCCGTATCCTCGCCATGCTATTGCTCGCCCTGGCGTTGGTGTTCATGTACCGCAGTAATAGCCGCCGGGCCGACTGACGGCGCTGAACCATGCTTGCTTGCCCAGGGTCACTGCTTAAGGTGCGGCGCTCGCCGCACCGGACGACCATGAAAAAGGAGTCTGACCATGCCAGATCAAACCTGTGCTTGCCCTCACTGCAAATGTGTACTGGGCGCTGACGCAATAATGAAAGACGGCAAGGGCTATTGCTGCCAGGGCTGTGCCGAGCACCATGCTCATGGTGAACCCTGCGCGGCGGCGACGGGTTGCGAATGCGCCAAGTCAGCCCACGGTTGACAGGATTGACCTGCAGGCCCGGGCACCCGGTGCCTGCAGGATGAGTAAAAACAGTTCGCTTGCCGGCGACCAGTCTTTACCATGGTCTCCCGACCCGATTGATGTGTACCCGCCATGGCCCTGGCCGCGCCCCCCGACCTCAGTGATCACGCCGTTCCCGTGCAGCCGTTGGCGCGTACCTACCCGCGTGGGTTGTACGTAGAGCCGCACAGCCACGATTGGGGCCAGTTGCTCTACGCCATGAGCGGAGTGATGTGGGTCGAGACGCCCCGCGAAGCCCTGGTAGTGCCGCCCCAGCGCGCGGTGTGGTTGCCGCCGGGGGTGGAGCACGGGATCCGCGTGGTCTCCGATTTGCAGATGCGTAATATCTACCTGCGCCCGGCGTTGGCGGCGACGCTGGACAACCAGGTGCAGGTCATCGAAGTGGGCCGCCTGTTGCGGGAGTTGATCGTGACCTTGGTAGAGCAGGGTGATCACGGTGATGCGGTTTACTATGACGCTGTGGTGGGCCTGGCCCTGTTGGAGTTGCAACGCGCACGTCGCTCGCCTATTCGCATCGCCATGCCGATAGCGGCGGATCGTCGGCTGATCAATGCGTGCCAGGCGGTCATGGCGTCGCCCTCCCTGGACATCCCGTTCGAGCAGCACGCCGAGGCGGCGGGCGCCAGTGTGCGCACCCTTGCGCGGTTGTTCCAGCAGCACCTGGGCATGGGGTTTGCCCAGTGGCGCCGTCAGGTGCAGTTGGCTACGGCGGCGGCGGAGTTGATCCAGGGCCAGTCGGTGAGCGGCATAGCGCGTACCCTGGGCTATTCGCCCAGCAGCTTCAGCGACATGTTCCGACGTGAACTGGGAGTGTCACCGTCGCAGTACAGGGGATGGCCGAAATCCTGAAGCACTTGGCCGATACCCACGGTAGACGCGCCCTAGACTGAGCCCATCAATCAACCGGGCGCAGCATCCATGAGCTATTTGATTTCCTTGGCCATCGGCCTGTTTGTCGGCGTGATCTACGGCGCGCTGGACTTCCGCTCGCCTGCACCGCCCGCTATCGCACTGGTCGGCCTGATGGGCATGCTGCTCGGCGAAAAGCTCTGGCCCATGGCGCGGCAGTTGGTCAGTGGTTGGTTGTCCTGATCCCTTTTCCCTTCCACGGATGCCCTCTATGAACGCACTGCAATTTACCGACACCGGCGACCTCGCCCACCTGCGCCTGGTGGAGGTGCCCATGCCGGTACCGTCTGCCGGCGAAGTGCTGGTCAAGGTCAACGCGGCGGGCCTGAACCCCAGCGACGTCAAAAACGTGCTTGGCCGTTTCCCCTACACCACGCTGCCACGCATCCCTGGGCGTGACTTCGCAGGCGTGGTGGTGGAAGGCCCGCAGGCATTGCTCGGCCAGGAGGTTTGGGGCACCGGTCGTGACCTGGGTTTTTTCGCTGACGGTTCCCATGCCCAATACCTGCGCGTGTCAGCCAAGGGCGTGGCGTACAAACCTACGCACTTGAGCTTTGCCCAGGCGGCCAGCCTCGGTGTGCCCTATACCACCGCCTGGGATGCCCTGGAGCGCAGCGGCGTTGGCAAGGGCACGCGCTTGCTGGTGATCGGCGCCAACGGCGCGGTCGGCAGTGCGGCTTTGGCGCTGGCGAAGATACGCGGTGCGCAGGTATTGGCGGCCGTGCGCAAGGCCGATCAGCTCGAGTTGTTGCAGGCCCAAGGGCTGGAGGCGATTGCCTTGGGCAAGCCGGAGGAACTGGGCGCGCAAGTGCAGGCCGTGTTCAAGGGCGGCGCCGACGTGATCTTTGACACTACCGGTTTCTGGCTGCCTGCCGCAGTGGCGGGGCTGGCACCGTTCGGCCGCATCGCCATCATCGCCGCACCGGTTGACGGCCATGTGCAGTTACCGGCCCTGGCGCTGTACCGTAAGGGCGGGTCGGTGGTGGGGATCAACTCTTTGCTCTATAGCTGCGAACAATGCGCGGTGATGCTGGAGGCGTTTGGGCGCTTCTTTGATGAAGGCCTGTTGCCGCTGCCTACAGGGTTGCGTGAAGTGGCGTTGGTGGAGGGTGTTCAGTGCTATGTAGAAGTGAACAACGGCAGCCCAGACAAAATCATCTTCCTGCCGTGATGGATAGAAATGTGGGAGCGGGCTTGCTGTGGCGAGGGAGCTTGCTCCCGCTCGACAGCGCAGCTGGAGCCGGCTTTTTTGGGGGCGCTACGCACCCCCAGCGCAAGCAAGCTTGCTCGCCACAGCAAGCCCGCTCCCACAGTGTTGATCTTTATTCGGTTTCGGGAACGCCTTTTTCCCACGCCGACCAGTTCTTCACGATCGCCTGGACCAACGGGTTGCCCGTGCGGTACAGGTTTTCCAGCGCCGGTACAAACCCACCCTGGTCCGCATACTTGAGCAGGTTGTCCACTTCGCTGTAGCCAGGGTAAGGCCGGTCAAAGTCGGAACCTGCGCGCACCACGGCCAGGCGCTGAATATCCACCAAGCCTTCGCGGCTGGCGCGCAGCAGCGCTTCGTAGGTGGAGTTGTCTTCCTGTTGGGTGGTGCAGTATTCGCCTTTGTTGTCGGTGAGCAACTTGGTCCAGACTTCGGCACGTTCGCTCAACCGGGTACCGGAAAACCAGGTGTTGCCCGCCAGGGTGTCGCAGCGGGTGACTTGCGGCGGCTGGTTGGCGGGGGCGGCGGGGTAGTGTTTGCGCCAGGCGGCGGACTCTGTGCTTTCTGTCAGCTCCACCTTGTGCGACAAGGCAAATGCCTTGGCTTGCAGTTTGGGGTTGAGCTCAAACACTTCGGTCTTGTAGTCCAACGGTGGTTTTTCGTTGGGGCCCTTGGTGTTGATCCCGATATAGCCCGTCGGCCAGTCCTTGGGTGCATCCCGTGAATCCAGCTCCCACTGCGTACCGAACTCCACCAGGTAATGAGCCCAGGCGGCGGTGCCGATGGTGCCGTGCTTGGGGCTGATACCGGCGATTCCGGCGATCAGGAAGTAACTCTGGCGCAGGTCGAACTTGGGCGACAAGGCCAGGGCCAGGGTAGACGCGGCAGCGTTGGTCTGGCCCATGCCGGTCACCAGCAGGCACACGTCTTGGGTGTTGCAGCGAATCACGGGATATTCGGCGGACAAGCCCGGAACGCGTACCTCTTGTTTAAGTTCGAGGCGGTCGATCCAGGTTTGCGCCTCGGGGGCGAACATGGTGATCAGCATCACCTTGGGTTTGATCGGTGGTGGGTTATCCGCCAGCACCACGTGAGGCAATAGGGCCAGGCCGACGGCCAGCGAGACACGGGTCAATGCGTTCATCTACAGCTCCTTGATCAGAATTGATAGCCCAAGCCAGCGTAGTAACCCCAGCCGTCTGAGCGTGCGCGGAAGTTGCCTTCGCCGAAATTCAACTCGCTGCCATCCTCCCAGTTGCCGCCGTTGTGAAAGTAACGGCCGACCAGGGTAAAGCGCAGGTGGGTAAACGAGTACAGCAATACGTTGGTAGCCACCAGGGAGTTGGCGGTGCGCGCCGGGTTGTCCTTGTGCAGGTCCGAGCCGAAATCGTAGTTGGTGAAACCGATGTAGGTCAGCGAGGCGCCGTTGTCGAACTTGCCGATGGGCACGATGTACTTCATCTGCGCTCGGTAGCCGTCCCAGGAATACTCATTGCTGGCGCCGTAGTTTTCCCACTGGTAGCGCCCGTAGAAATTGGCCGACAGGTTGACTCGCGAGTGGGTGTCGATATCGGTGCCCAGGCCGCTGTACAGAGTGTTGGCGCGGTTTTCCTTGCGGCTGCCGTGGTCATAGATCCAGTCAAAGGCCACATACCATTCCTTGAATGGGCCAATTGCCAGGCTGCGTCCTGCGAGGTAGTCGATGGAGATCCGCGGTTCATGCTCCATGAACACCGGCGAGCCATGGTCCCACACACCTTTGTCATTACTGTTACCAATGGTGAGGATCTTCGGCACATCGATATAGCCGTACAACTCAAAGGGGCCCTTGCGCCCGAAGTACTCGTATTCCAGGTAGACGTCATCTTGAGGCTTGGGGCCGAAACTGATGTCTTTGCTGCCAATCAGTGTGAGGTCCTGGTTAAACCACTCGGACAGATACACGCCTTTTTTCGCCGGGGGGTTGGCTTCAGGGCTGAGGGTTTCGCCCTGTGCTGAGTCATCCACGGGCTTTTCCTGCGCCAAAATGGGTGCACTGAGTACTCCCGTAACGGCAGCCAGTAGCAACGAAACGCCAAGACCAGCACGAGGCTTTGAGGTGGGGTGCATTGAAAGTCCTTATTCTTACGCGGTTTAAACCCGATTCGACGGGAAGGAGTGAACTTGGCGGTCAAGTTCGTTCCGCAAACGTTTGCACAGGTTGTACCAACTTGGGTCAATGGCTTGAACTGTTTAGAAAAAAGAGCAATTAGCCGACGCTTTGGTCAGGAAAGCAGTGGGAGTGTTGTCATCGCGCAGAGGCGATGGGCGTGAACATCGGCAATGCGGCCTGCCGCCGGTACTCACTCGGCGTCTGGTGCATTTCGATCCGAAAGTGGCGATTGAAATTCGACAGGTTGGCGTAGCCCACCTCAAAGCAGATGTCCGCCACTGACATTTGGCTGTGCAACAGCAAGCGGCAGGCACGCTGCACGCGGAACTTGCGCATCAGGTCGATAAAGCCGTGGCCGGTGTTGCGTTTGAAAAACCGCGAAAAGCCGGGTTCGCTCATGTCCAGTTGCCGGGCAATGTCCGACAGGCGTACATCGCCGGTCAGTTCCCGCATTAGGTAGTCAAGCGCCTTGTTGATACGTTCGGCGCTGCGCGCATCCAGGGTCGGTGCATAGCACGGGCTGGCCAGGGTATTGGCCTGTGCAGGCGGTGCGTTCTTCAGGGTGTCGAGCAATTGCAGGAACAGGGCCAGGCGTTGCAGCCCCTGGGCGCAGCCGATGGCCTCCATCAGCCGTGTCGCGCTCGTTGCGGTCTCGCCGGTGAATTCGATGCCCCGTCGCGCCCGTGCAAACAGTGACTGTAAATCACCGAGCTCAGGCAGGGTGGTGCGCAGAGCGAGCAGGGCGGCGCCGTCGAATTGCAGCACCACATCACGCCCGTGCAGGTATTCGCCCGGGGCCAGGTCACCGATCCAGTCGTGGGGCAGGCCAGGGCCGATCAGTGCGACATGCCCGGCGCTGAACGCACCGATATAGTCGCCCGCCACCAGTTTGCCACTGCCTTGGCGGATCAGGTGGATTTCGAATTCAGGGTGGTGGTTCCAGCGTGCCAGTTCATAAGGATAATCATGTTCGAACCAGCGAAAACCATGTTCTGGTTCTGGCAGGATCACCTCAAGCTCCGCAGGGCGATGCTCGAACAGGGTAGCGGGGCTGACGGGCATGGTGCTGCCTCTTGTGGTGGTGCAATTTTCCCAAAATACCCGCACTGGCAATCGCTGCGCTAGCCCTGGTTTCGCCTGAGGCTGATACTTTTTTGATCCTGTGCCTCAGGTTAAAAAAGTATCAGCCTCGCATTCGCCAGCCGTTTGTGAGGCGGTAGGCCAAGCTGCTGTAATCGAGGCTCAACAACAAAGGTCGGCAAGCTGTTCTCGGCGGTGTTCACCGGCTACCGGCAATAACCTTTACAGGATCCCCCATGAAACGACTCGAAGGTAAAAGCGCGCTGATCACCGGATCAGCGCGGGGCATTGGCCGTGCGTTCGCCCAGGCGTACATCGCTGAAGGCGCCACCGTGGCCATCGCCGACATCAACCTGCAGCAGGCCCAGGCCACCGCCGCCGAACTGGGGCCCCAGGCTTACGCCGTGGCGATGGATGTCACCGACCAAGCCTCCATCGACGCGGCGATCGCCACAGTGGTGAGCCACGCCGGCAAGCTCGATATCCTGATCAACAACGCCGCCCTGTTCGACCTGGCGCCCATCGTCGACATCACCCGCGACAGCTTTGAACGACTGTTCTCGATCAACGTCGCCGGCACCCTGTTCACCCTGCAGGCCGCAGCCCGACAGATGATCAACCAGGGGCATGGCGGCAAGATCATCAACATGGCCAGCCAGGCCGGGCGGCGGGGCGAGCCGTTGGTGGCGGTCTATTGCGCGACCAAGGCGGCGGTGATCAGCCTGACGCAATCGGCGGGCTTGAATCTCATCAAGCAGGGCATCAACGTCAATGCTATCGCCCCTGGTGTGGTGGACGGCGAGCATTGGGATGGGGTGGATGCGCTGTTCGCCAGGCATGAAGGGCTGGCGCCTGGCGAGAAGAAAAAACGCGTAGGGGATGAGGTGCCGTTTGGGCGGATGGGCACGGCTGAAGACCTGACTGGCATGGCGATCTTCCTAGCGTCGACGGAGGCCGACTATGTGGTGGCCCAGACCTACAACGTCGATGGCGGCAATTGGCTGAACTAGCGGTTAACGCTGACCCAACTGTGGGAGATTCTATGGTTGGGGGGAAGCCCCTAAACCCGCTTTTGATTGGTACTCGCTCTGGTTTTTCATGAGCGAAAAGGCGATACGCGCTAACTTGCGGGCGATGATGACCAGGGCTTGA
>NZ_JAENSV010000006.1:0-245566 GCF_016613265.1 Pseudomonas sp. MF6751 | reverse complement strand
TGGCCAGAAGCTGTTTGGAGCTTCCTCGGATAGGCCTGATACATAGATGCAACCGGGTACCAATGTTTGAAAAGCGGGTTGAAAGTGGGGGCGAGTCCATACATAGGAGCGAGCTTGCTCGCGAAGATCGACAACGATAACGCAGCGCTATCAGGTAGCCCGTGGGGTCTATTCGTTCTTCGCGAGCAAGCTCGCTCCTACAAAAGGGGTCGGTTTTAATCAGCTATTGGGCAACAACCGGCACGTAATGCTCTTGATATAGCGCGTTTCGGCAATCGCTGGGTGCACCGGGTGGTCCGGGCCTTGGCCGCCACGTTCGAGCATCTGGATGTTGCGGTCCAGGTGGCGGGCGCTGGTGAGCAGGATGTTTTGCAGGTCGTCTTCCGGCAGGTGCATGGAGCACGAGGCGCTGACGAGGATGCCGTCTTTGCTGAGCAGGCGCATGGCTTGTTCGTTGAGGCGGCGGTAGGCGCCTTCGCCGTTCTTCATGTCTTTTTTGCGTTTGATGAAGGCCGGTGGGTCGGCGACGATCACGTCGAAGCGTTCTTCGCTGGCTTTCAGTTCTTTCAAGGCTTCGAACACGTCGCCTTCGATGCAGGTCATCTTCTCGGCAAAGCCGTTCAGCGCGGCGTTGCGCTCTACGCCGTCGAGGGCGAAGGCGGAGGCGTCGACGCAGAACACTTCACTGGCACCAAAGGCGGCGGCTTGCACGCCCCAGCCGCCGATGTAGCTGTACAGGTCCAGTACACGCTTGCCCTTGGCATACGGGGCCAGGCGGGCGCGGTTCATGCGGTGGTCGTAGAACCAGCCGGTCTTTTGGCCCTGGATCACCGGGGCTTCGAACTTGACGCCGTTCTCTTCCAGCGCCACCCACTCCGGCACCAGGCCGAACACGGTTTCGACGTAGCGGTTGAGGCCTTCGGCGTCACGCGCGGCGGAGTCGTTCTTGAACAGGATGCCGCTGGGCTTGAGCACTTGGGTCAGCGCAGCGATCACGTCGTCTTTATGCGCTTCCATGGTCGCCGAGGCGATCTGTACCACCAGGATGTCGCCGAAACGGTCGACCACCAGGCCCGGCAGCAGGTCGGAATCACCGTAGACCAGGCGGTAGAACGGCTTGTCGAACAGGCGGTCACGCAGGGACAGCGCCACGTTGAGGCGGTGTACCAGCAGCGACTTGTCCAGCGGCAACTTGATGTCGCGCGACAGCAGGCGGGCACAGATCAGGTTGTTCGGGCTCATGGCCACGATGCCCAGGGTCTTGCCGCCGGCCGCTTCCAGGATAGCCTGGTCGCCTGCCTGGAAGCCGTGGAGTGGGGTGGCGGCCACGTCGATTTCGTTGCTGTAGACCCACAGGTGGCCGTTGCGCAAACGACGATCGGCGTTGGCTTTGAGACGCAGGCTTGGCAGGGACATGACGTCGCTCCGGAAAAAAGAGCGGGAGTATACCCTTTGCGCACTCTTTCATGTGGGAGCTGGCTTGCCTGCGATGCGGGCGGTGCGGTGTATCAGACGTACGGTGGTGATGCTATCGCAGGCAAGCCAGCTCCCACATTCGATCGGGTTTCACTTGGGTTTTTGGGTGTCGGCCACATCTGCATAAGGGGTAGAATTCGCGCCTAGCCCAGAGTGTGTACTTATGTCCCAAGAGCTTTCCGCCGAGCAGATCCAACAGGCCCTGCAAGGCATCAGCGTGCCGCCCCAGCCGCAAATCATGGTGGATTTGCAGATGGAGCAGTATATGCCCGACCCGGACCTGGAAGTGATTGCAAGGTTGATCTCCCAGGACCCGGGCTTGTCCGGCGCGCTGCTCAAGATCGTCAATTCGCCGTATTACGGCCTGAGCAACAAAATTGCATCGATCCAGCGCGCGGTAAACCTGTTGGGCAGCCGCTCAATCATCAACTTGATCAACGCGCAGTCGATCAAGGGCGAGATGAGCGACGACACCATCGTCACCCTCAACCGCTTCTGGGACACCGCCCAGGATGTGGCCATGACCTGCCTCACACTGGCCAAGCGCACCGGCTCGCAAACCGTCGACGAGGCCTATGCCCTGGGCCTGTTCCACGATTGCGGCGTGCCGTTGATGCTCAAGCGCTTCCCTAATTACATGTCCGTGCTGGAACAGGCTTACGCCAACGCCGGCCCCGATTGCCGCGTGGTCGATACCGAGAACAACGCGTTCCACACCAACCATGCGGTAGTCGGCTACTACACCGCCAAGTCCTGGCGCCTGCCGGAGCATGTCACCGACGCCATCGCCAATCACCATAACGCCCTGGCGATTTTCAGCGATGAGACGTCGCGCAACCCGCAGCTCAAGAACCTGCTGGCAATTTTGAAGATGGCCGAGCATATCTGTTCGTCCTATCGCGTACTGGGTAACCAGGCGGTGGACCATGAGTGGAATGCCATCGGCCATCTGGTGCTGGATTACGTGGGCCTGTCGGACTACGACTTCGAGAGCCTGAAGTTGTCGATCCGCGAACTGGGCGCGCACTGACCCGTCATTCAAGAGGTACACATGCCCGAGTTACCAGAAGTCGAAACCACCCGACGCGGCATTGCCCCGCACCTGGAAGGCCAGCGCGTCAGCCGCGTGGTAGTGCGTGAGCGGCGCCTGCGCTGGCCAATTCCGGAAGACCTGGATGTGCGCCTGTCGGGGCAGCGCATCGTGCTGGTGGAGCGCCGGGCCAAATACCTGTTGATCAATGCCGAAGTGGGCACCTTGATCAGCCATCTGGGCATGTCGGGCAACTTGCGCCTGGTTGAGGTAGGTATGCCGGCGGCCAAGCATGAACATGTGGATATCGAGCTGGAATCGGGTATGGCCCTGCGCTACACCGACCCACGGCGTTTTGGCGCGATGCTTTGGAGCCAGGACCCGCACAACCACGAACTGCTGCTGCGCCTGGGGCCGGAGCCGTTGACCGACCTGTTTGATGGCGAGCGCTTGTTCCAGCTGTCTCGCGGCAAGTCGATGGCGGTGAAGCCGTTCATCATGGACAACGCGGTGGTGGTGGGCGTGGGCAATATCTATGCGACAGAGGCGCTGTTTGCAGCGGGGATTGACCCGCGCCGCGCCGCCGGTGGGATTTCACGCGGGCGTTATTTGAAGCTGGCGATTGAGATCAAGCGGGTGCTGGCCGCTGCCATTGAGCGGGGCGGTACCACGTTGCGGGACTTTATCGGCGGCGATGGGCAGCCGGGGTATTTCCAGCAGGAACTGTTCGTGTATGGCCGGGGCGGCGAGGCGTGCAAGGTCTGCGGCACTGAGCTGCGCAATGTGGTGCTGGGGCAGCGGGCGAGTGTGTTTTGCCCTAGGTGTCAGAGCTGATGGTTGGGTGAGGGCTGAGATTGCTATCGCAGGCAAGCCAGCTCCCACATTTGAATGTATTCACATATCCAAGTGTGGGAGCTGACTTGCCTGCGATGAGGCCTTTACGGGCAATGAAGAGGCTTAGGCCTTACCGGTAATCTTGCGGTACTTCTCCATCAACTGCTCTTCAGTCTCAGGGTGTGCCTCGTCCAGAGGAATGCAATCGACCGGGCATACCTGCTGGCACTGCGGTTCGTCGTAGTGGCCGACGCACTGGGTGCACAGGTTGGGGTCGATCACGTAGATCTCTTCGCCTTGGGAAATGGCGGCGTTCGGGCACTCGGGTTCGCAGACGTCGCAATTGATGCAATCGTCGGTGATGATCAGGGACATGGAAACTCCTGCCAGGGCACTCTGCCAAGGCATCTGAAAACTAATGCGCGCAATTGTGCCGCATTGACGCCCGCAGTGCGAGCCTGTCTCTGTGGTGAGGGATGAAAGGATTGGGACTGCTGCGCAGTCCAGCGGGAGCAAGCTCCCTCGCCACAATGAGTCTTACTTCTTGAAGCGCAATGTCAGTGCATCGGCTACAGCTGGATGCACGAACTTGGTGATATCTCCGCCCAAAGCAGCGATTTCACGAACCAACGTCGAGGAAATGAACGAATAACGCTCCGACGGCGTGAGGAACAGGCTTTCCACGTCCGGCGCCAATTGGCGGTTCATGTTGGCCAGCTGGAATTCGTATTCGAAGTCCGACACCGCACGCAGGCCACGCAGGAACACATTGGCGTTCTGCTCCTTGGCGAAATGCGCCAGCAATGTCGAAAAACCCACTACTTCCACATTCGGCAGGTGCTTGGTGACCTCTTGCGCCAGCTCCACACGTTGTTCCAGGGGAAACAGCGGGTTTTTCTTGGGGCTGGCCGCGACCGCGATGATCACATGGTCGAACAGGCGAGAGGCGCGTTCGACCAGATCGCCATGGCCTTTGGTAATCGGGTCGAAGGTACCTGGGTACAACACTCGGTTCATCGCGTCGTCCTGGCGGAGTCCGTTGGGGAACCGGATGGTATCGCAGCATTACCGGTGGGCCAAGTCGACTTATGTAGATAGATAACGTGAATACCCTGTCTTTTCATGCCGTTTTCAGACGTTCGGCCAATGCGCTCGCCAGTTGCGCGGTCAATCCGTACACCGACAATTGCGGGTTGGCGCCAATGCTGGTGGGGAACAGCGAGCCATCGTGGATCGACAGGTTACGCAACTGATGATGGCGACCCAGGCTGTCGGCAACGGCATTTTTCGGATCTTCACCCATGGCACAACCGCCCATCACGTGGGCGCTGCCCAGGGTGGTGCGATGCAGTTCCAGGCTCAGACCGTCGATCACGCTGCGCGCTTCGGCCAAGTTGTTCACAAAGCGCGCGTCGTGATGCAGGGGCTTGACCGATTTGGCCCCCGCCGCGAACTGAATCTCGGCCATGCTGTGGAAGGCCCGGCGCAGGCCGTCCCAGGCGTAGGGCGAGACCTGATAGTCGAGCACTGGGGTGCCGTCACCGCGTAACTCCACCGTACCGCCCGGGCTGTCGGGGTGAAAGCCGTCGCGCAGCAGGGCGAGCATGGCGTGGGTGTGGGGTAATTGGTTCATGTCCAGGGCGTTCTGGTTGCCATAGCCACCAAACAGGGTGCTCGCCAGGCCTGGATGCAGGGGCGGTGCTTCCAGTTTGTAGGACATTTTGCCGGTAGTGCCGTCCTGCCATTGGAAATGGTCGGAGTAGATGGATTGCGGCGCACCGTAGAAGGGGTTGATCACCTCGTCGAACAGCCCGGCGGAGAAATTGACCAGGTGCAGGAAGGTGCGCTTGCCCAGCCGCGAGTGTGGGTCGGGCGCGTCCGAGCGCATCAGCAGGGCCGGGCTATTGATACCGCCGCCCGCCAGCACATAGTGCTTGGCTTTCACGCTGATCTTGCGCCCTGTGGGCGCTACGCAGCGTTCGTCCATGGCCACGCATTCGAGGCTGCTGATGGTGTCGCCGCTGTATGTGAGCCGTTCGGCGCGGGCCAGGTAAAGCAGTTCGCCGCCCTTTTCCAGGGTGGACGGGATGGTCGTCACCAGCATTGACTGCTTGGCGTTGACCGGGCAGCCCATGCCGCAATACCCCAGGTTGAAGCAGCCGCGCACATTGCGCGGGATCACATGCCAGCTGTAGCCGAGCTTTTCACAGCCTTTGCGGATCACATCGTTGTTGGCATTCGGCGGCAGCGCCCAGGGCGCGATGCCCAGGCGCTGTTCCATTTTTTCGAACCAGGGCGCCATTTCGGCGCTGCTGTGGCCTTTGACCGCATATTCGCTGGCCCAATGCGCGAGGGTAGCGTCAGGGGTGCGAAAGCTGGAGGTCCAGTTGATCAAGGTGGTACCGCCCACCGCCCGGCCCTGCAGGATGGTGATAGCGCCGTCCTTGCTCATCCGCCCGATGCCTTCCTGGTAAAGGCTTGCGTAGGCTTCGTCTTCCAGCAGCTTGAAATCACTGCTGGTCTTGAGCGGGCCTTCTTCGATCAGCAACACCTTGTAGCCGGCGGCGCTGAGGATTTCGGCGGTGGTACCGCCCCCGGCGCCGCTGCCGATGATGGCGACATCCGCTTCCAGGGTCAGGTCGTTATCCAGGGCGGCGCCATTGTGGGTTTTCCAGCCACGGGCCAGGCCGTCGCGGAACAGATCGGGTACGGGCATAGATGTGCTCTCTTATTCTTGTCGGAAGATGCAATCTTGGGGATTGCACAGGCTAGATCTTGGGCGGGCCGGGGTAGCCGCAATGGGCCCAGGACTCGGGCCGGAAGTACCAGGCCATGATCACTAGCTTGAGCAGCGAGCCCTGGCCCATGCGCAAAAGGTTCAGGTAACTGTTTTCCCAGCGGTGCAGGAAATTGCGGATCTGTTCGCTGCTGGCGTTTTCCCAACTGCCCCAGATACCGGTCAGCGGGCCGCGGGTAATGCCCATGCCCAGTACGTCGAATAATTGCTGGGTGAGCTTGAACATTTCGGGCGACAAGTTCTGCAGGCTGTAATCGAGCTTTTTCAGGGTGTCTTCAATACCGGCAAGCACTTGCTCTGCGCTGGCCGCGCCTTCCAGCAGCACCGGGATCACCGCCCGCAAGAACGGCAAGTCGCTGGTGCGCAACATCGCAAAGCCGCTGGCCGGCGTACTGCTGGAGCAACCACTGAGGCTGGCGCCCAACCCGGCGGTGGCGAGGAAGGCGCTGGCACACAGGCCGATTTTCAAGACGCCGCGCCGTGACAGCGCGGGTGAATCAGTCAGGCTGGGGTTCATTGTTTTTATAGTCCCGAAGGTGGCGGTTATCAGCGGATAAACAGCTTCTGGATCAGCTTCTGGATCGACTTGCCATAGGGCGGGTAGATCAACTTCGCCGCGTTCAGGCGCTGTTTGACCAGCACACCCTTGGCCTTGCTGAACGTCAGGAAACCTTCGTGACCGTGGTAATGGCCCATGCCTGACGGGCCGATGCCACCGAACGGCATATCGTCCTGGGCGACGTGCAGCAAGGTGTCGTTCAGGCACACACCGCCGGAATGGGTTTCGTGGAGCACCCGCGCTTGTTCGCCTTTGTTGTAGCCGAAGTAATACAGGGCCAATGGGCGTGGGCGCTGGTTGATGTAGGCAAAGGCTTGGTCAAGGCCGCGATACGGCACGATGGGTAGGAGCGGGCCGAAGATTTCGTCCTGCATCACGGTCATGTCGTCGCTGACATTCAACAGCAGGCTGTGGGCCATTCGCCGAGCCTGGCCTTGCTCGTACAGCGGGATCAAGGTGGCGCCTTTGTCGGTGGCGTCCTTGGCGTAGGCATTGAGCCGGGCCAGTTGGCGTTCGTTGATGATGGCGGTGTAGTCCGGGTTGTCGGCCAGCGTCGGATAAAACCCGCGCACGGCTTTGGAATAGGCCTCGACAAAGCCCTCCACGCGATCTTCCGGTACCAGCACATAATCTGGTGCCACGCAGGTTTGCCCGGCGTTCAAGGCTTTGCCGAAGGCGATGCGTTCGGCAGCATCCTTGAGCGGCACGTCGGCCGAGACAATGGCTGGCGATTTGCCGCCCAGCTCCAGGGTCACCGGCGTGAGGTTTTCGGCCGCCGCACGCATCACGTGCTTGCCTATGCTGGTAGCGCCGGTGAACAGCAGGTGATCGAAGCGTAACTTGGAAAACGCCATGCCCACGTCAGCTTCGCCCAGCACGACGCACACCAGGTCCTCGGGGAAGATCTTGGCCAGCAACGCCTTGAGCAGCTCGCCGGTGGCCGGCGTGGATTCGCTGAGCTTGAGCATCACCCGGTTACCGGCAGCCAATGCCCCAACCAGCGGGCCGATGGCCAGGTACAGCGGGTAGTTCCACGGCACGATGACGCCGACGACGCCCAGTGGCTGGTAAATGACTTTGGCTGAGGCGGGCTGGAAGGCAATGCCTACAGCGCGGCGGGAAGGTTTCATCCAGCCCTTGAGGTGTTTGCTCGCGTAGTGAATGCCATGCAGGCTAGGCATCAATTCGGCAAACAGGGTTTCGTCGGCGCTGCGATGGCTGAAATCCTGGCTGATGGCATTGATCAGCGCCTGGCGTTCGTCGCTCAGCAGATCCCGCAGAGCTTTGAGCCATTGCTGGCGCTGCCCGGCCGGCGGCATCGGGTTGGCGGCATAGGCGCGGCGTTGGGCGTCGAACAGGTCCTGGAGTTGATCCAGCGCCTGGGAATCTTGCAGGTAGGCAACGTTGGCAGACATGGCGCGGCACCGATTGTTATTGGTCTGCCTGGATTTTTAGAGTCATTGCTCTAAATTGTCAAATAACATTGCAGTAACATCCAGATTTATCCTGGCCGGGTTAGGCCGTAAGATGCCCCATCCCGTGTATAGAAGCTGATCCCCTATGGCACCACGAGTAAAGACCAGCGAGCGCATTGTGCAAACCAGCCTGGAGCTTTTTAACCAGCAGGGCGAGCGCAGTGTCAGTACCAACCACATTGCCGCCCACATGGAAATTTCCCCGGGCAACCTGTACTACCACTTCCCTAACAAGCAGGCGATCATCGCCGTGCTGTTCCGCGAATATGAAGCGTTGGTAGACAGTTTCCTGCGCCCACCCCAGGGACGCACGATGGTGGTGGAGGATAAACGCTTTTACCTGCAAGCCGTATTGGCCGGCATGTGGCGTTATCGCTTCCTGCATCGCGACCTCGAACACCTGCTGGAGAGCGACCCGGAACTGGCGACCGGCTACCGGCGTTTTTCCCAGCGTTGCCTGATCCAGGGCGGCGCGATCTACCAGGGCTTTGTCGATGCCGGCATTCTCAATATGGACCCGGTGCAAACCGAAGCCCTGACCCTGAATGCGTGGATCATCCTCACCTCGTGGGTGCGCTTTTTGTGTACCACCAATGAAAAATCCACCCACCTGAGCGCCGAGGCGATCAAGCGTGGGGTCTATCAGGTGCTGGTGCTGGAGGCGGGGTTTGTCACGCCGCAGGCCAAAGAGGCGGTGGACGCCTTGTTCAAAGAGTTTTATGTGCCGTTGAATCAGGCACTGGAAGAAGTGAAGTAAGACCTTTCCCCTTTGTATTCACAGGAGTCAGTCATGCCGCTTGCCCAACTGATCAGCCCCCAGCAATTGGCCGAGCGCCAACAGTCGAGCGGGTGGGTGATCCTGGATTGCCGCTTTGCCCTGGAAGACCCGGACTACGGCTTGTGCAGTTACGCCGAAGGGCATATCGAGGGCGCGCAATACGCCGACCTGGAGCGCCACCTGAGCGGCCCGGTGACCAAGGGCGTGACCGGTCGTCATCCTTTGCCGGCGGCGGACACGTTCGCCAGGCAACTGCGGGCCTGGGGTATCAGTGCCGACACCGATGTGGTGCTGTATGACGACGGCCCCGGTGCCTACGCCGCCCGTGCCTGGTGGCTGCTGGCCTGGCTGGGCAAGCGTGATGGCGTGTTTATTCTGGATGGTGGCCTCAAGGCCTGGCATGCCGCCGGTTTCCCCCTGAGCCTGGATGCGCCCGTGGTTGAGCCAGGTACCTTCGCCGGTACGCCGGATCATCGTCTGTTGCTGGATGCCGAACACCTGCAAAAGCGCCTTGGCCAACCCGGCCTGACCTTGATCGACGCCCGCGCCCAGCCGCGCTTTCGTGGCGAAGTAGAACCCATCGACCCGATTGCCGGGCATATCCCTGGCGCGCAATGCGCGGCGTTCAGTGAAAACCTGGGCAGTGATGGTCGTTTCTTACCGGCTGATCAGCTCAAGCAACGCTTTGCCGCGCAGCTGCAAGGGCGCCCGCCGCAGGAGTTGGTGGCGTATTGCGGGTCTGGGGTGACGGCCTGCCATAACCTGTTTGCGTTGAGCCTGGCGGGGTACCCGTTGGGTAAGTTGTATGCGGGGTCGTGGAGTGAGTGGATTACGGAACCGGCGCGGGAAATTGCGAAGGGCGACTAAACGATAGGTGTGAGCACTTCATGAAAGTGTGGGAGCTGGCTTGCCTGCGATAGCGGAGTGTCAGCCACCTCAAAATTGGCTGGCCCACCGCTATCGCAGGCAAGCCAGCTCCCACACTATTGACCGTATTGGGTCTGGAGCCACTGCGGGATCCGGCGCTCCAGGTAGTAACCAGGGCGCTTCAGCGAACCCTCCACAAACCCCACATGCCCGCCCTTGGCCAGCAACTCGAACTCGATGCAGTCCGACAGCTCACTGGCGTCAGGCAAGCTGTGCGCAAACACAAACGGATCATCAGCCGCCTGGATAATCAGCGTCGGCGTGCGGATACCGCCCAGGTAATAGCGACTGGAGGCGCGGCGATAGTAATCCTCGGCACTCAAGAAACCGTGCAGCGGCGCCGTCACTCGCCCATCGAAGTCCCAGAACGTGCGCATTTTCTCTAGAGAACCCAGTGCCTCCAGGGTTTTGAGCCCATCCTCACGACCGTCCTGCAGGAATTGGCGTTGCTTGACGCGGATATACGCCAGCATCTCGCGCATGAAGTGCTTTTGATACACCCGCGAAAACCCCAGCCCGATGCGATCCGCGCATTGATCCAGGCGAAACGGCACCGACACTGCCGCCGCGCCCTGCAGCCCTGAAGCCTCGCCGGTTTCCCCCAAATGCTTGAGCAACACGTTGCCGCCCAGGGAGTAACCCACCGCGTACAAGGGCGCCAACGGCCGCTTGGCGCGCAGATGAGCAATCGCCGCCGCCAGGTCTTCGCTGGCGCCGGAGTGGTAACTGCGAGCCAGCAGGTTGGGCTCGCCCGAGCAGCCGCGCCAGTTCAACGCAGCACTGGCCCAGCCTTGGGTGGCGAGGACTTTTTGCAGGCCGGCCACATAGGGCGAATTGGACGAACCGGTCAGCCCATGCAACACCAGCACCAAAGGCGCTTGCACGTCATGAGGCCCGTGCCAGTCGAGATCGAGGAAGTCGCCATCCTCCAGCCACAGGCGCTCACGCTGACGCTCGATGTGGGTGGTCGGGCGCCACAGCGGCCCCCACAGTGTCTGCAAGTGTGGATTGCCGAGGCCGAAGGCGGGTTTGAACAGGTCGCAAGAAGGGGTCATGACGCTCTCGGTGGCAAGTGAACTCACTGTGGCGAGCGAGCTTGCTCGCGCTGGGCCGCGTAGCGGCCCCATCAAGAACACTGCGTTTATTCAGTCGGAACACCTTGGCAGGTTTCAGGGCCGTTTCGCAGCCCAGCGGGAGCAATCTCTAGCCACACGATCAGGCGGCGTTTTCGACCAAACGATGCCACAACGCGTAATACACCCGCCCGGACTTCTGCTCCCGGTGCAGGCGCCAGCCACTTGGCAGGCCGAGCGTGGAGGGCGCGGTCTCGCTCTCAGTGTAGATCCAGGCATCCGGTGCCAGCCACTGGCGTTCTTCCAGCAGTGTGCAGACGGTCGGCAGCAGGTTCTGGTTGAACGGTGGGTCGAGGAACACTACGTCGTATTCAGTCGCTGCCTGGGTTTCCAGGTAGCGCAGCGCGTCGGCCGTCTGCACCTGGCCGGTGGTGCAACGCAGCGTGCCCAGGTGCTCCTTGAGGCTGGACACCGCCACATTGCTGGCGTCCAGCGCCTGGCCCTGGGCCGCGCCACGGGACAGCGCCTCCAGGAACAGCGCGCCGCTGCCGGCGAACGGGTCCAGCACTTTGGCCCCGCCTATGTACGGCGCGAGCCAGTTGAACAGGGTTTCACGCACGCGATCGGGCGTCGGGCGCAGGCCCACGACGTCGGGGAAGCTCAGCTTGCGGCTGCCCCATTCACCGCCAATGATGCGCAGTTGGCCCACACCGTTATGCACGTTGTGGACAGGTTTTTTCGGGCGAGATGAACTGGCCATTAATGCTCCGGAACCCCGAGCGGCTGCTCGGCAGGTTTATCAGTGGGGGGCGGTAGTGGCTTTTGCGCAATCGTCGGGCCGGCGGTCACGATGACCATCTTGTCGGCGCTCAAGTGTTTGTTCATTGCAGCCTTGACCTGATCGACGGTCAGGGCCTGGGATTGTTTCATGAAATCTTCCAGATAGCTCAGCGGCAGGTTGTAGAAACCCATGGCGCCCAACTGCCCGACAATATCGGCATTGCTGGCGGTGGACAGCGGGAAGCTGCCAGCCAATTCGCGCTTGGCGTCGTCCAGTTCTTTTTGTGTTGGGCCGTTCTTGAGGTAATCAGCCAGTACATCCTCAACCAGGCGCAGGGTGCCGCCGCTCATTTCGGCGCGGGTCTGCAGGTTGATCATGAACGGGCCGCGCACCTGCATCGGTGAGAAACCGGAGTACACGCCGTAGGTCAGGCCGCGTTTTTCACGCACCTCGCTCATCAAACGGGTACCGAAGCCGCCGCCGCCAAGGATCTGGTTGCCCAGGGACAAGGCTGCGTAGTCCGGGTCGGCGCGGTCGATGCCCAATTGCGCAAACAGCAGGTGGGTTTGCTTGGACGGAAACTCGATACGGCTCAGGCCGGCTTTTGGCTCGGTCGGTTGAGCGATCTTGGCCATGGCCGGGCCTTTGGGCAGCGATGCCGACACTTTGGCCGTCATGGCCTCGGCTTCTGCACGGGTCAGGTCGCCGACGACCGCAATCACCGCATTGCCCGCCGCATAGGCTTTGGCATGGAACGCCTTCAGCTGTGCCAGGGTAATTTTCGGCACGCTTTCTGGGGTGCCTTCGCTCGGATGCGCGTAAGGATGGTCGCCGTACAGACGCTTGAACAGCTCGATGCTCGCCAGTTTGCCGGGGTTCTGTTTCTGGTACTCGAAACCGGCCAGGATCTGGTTCTTGATCCGCGCCAGGGAATCCGCCGGGAACGTCGGCTGGCCAATCACCTGGTCGAACAGGGCCAGGGCGGCGGTGCGCTTATCGTTGTCGCTCAGGCTGCGCAGGGTCACCAGCGCCATGTCGCGATAGGCGCCGTTGCCGAAATCGGCCCCCAGGCCTTCGAACCCACTGGCGATCTGGCTGACATCCTTGCCCGGCACACCTTCGTTAAGCATGGCGTTGGTCATCAGCGCCAGGCCTGGCACGTCGCCATCCTGGCTGCTGCCGGCGGCAAACAGCAGGCGCATGTCGAACATCGGCAATTCGTGGGCTTCGACGAACAGCACCTTGGCGCCTTCGGCGGTGGTCCAGGTTTGTACGTCGAGCTTGCGGTTGGTCGGTGCCTTGCCATCCAGTTCCGCCAGGGACTGCAGGGTGCTGGCCGTTTGAGCCTTGTCCAGGGCCTGGCTGGCGACCGACTCGCTCGGGCGCAAAAAGTAAACGGCGCTGGCCGCCATCAGGGTGACGGCGATCAGGCCGGGCAGGATCAGGCGGCTGTTTTTGCGATCACTCATGAGCGGTCTCCTCAGGCAAAACATGGGCGACGCTCAGACGTTCGCGGGTGAAATAAGTGCGTGCGGCCTTCTGGATCTCTTCCGGGGTCACGCTTTGCAGATCGGCAAGCTCCGTGTCCATGACCTTCCAGGACAGACCAACGGTTTCCAGGGAGCCGATGGCCGTGGCCTGGCTGGTGATGGAATCACGCTGGTACACCAGGCCGGCAATGACCTGGGCACGGATGCGCTCCAGTTCTTCGGCGGTCGGCGGTTTGGCCTTCAACTCATCGAGCAGGCGCCACAGGCCGGCTTCGGCTTGGGCGACGGTTTTCTTCTTCTGCTGGTTCGGCGTGGCCGAGAGGGTAAACAGGCTGTCGCCACGGGTGTAGGCGTCGTAGTTGGTGGAAGCCGCGGAAACAAGTTCCTCACCGCGCTCCAGTTGCTCGGAGATCCGTGCACTGTAGCCGCCGTCCAGCAGGGCCGAGATCAGGCGCAGGGCCTGCACCGAGCGTTTGTCTTCGGCGGTGGCGAGGCCAGGCACGTTGAAACCCAGGAACACGCTTGGCAGTTGGGTCTGCACGTGCAGGGTCAGCAGGCGCTCGCCGGGCTCGGCCAGTTCCATCGGGATTTTTGCCGGCGGCACGTCACGCTTGGGGATCGGGCCGAAGTAACGTTGGGCGAGGTTTTTCACCTCGTCCGGGGTCACGTCGCCGACCACCACCAGGGTGGCGTTGTTCGGCACGTACCAGGATTGGTACCAGTGGCGCAGTTCCTCGACCTTCATGCGGTCCAGGTCGGCCATCCAGCCGATGGTCGGCGTGTGGTAGCCACTGGCCGGGAACGCCATGGCCTTGAAGCGCTCGAACGCCTTGGACATGGGGTTATCGTCGGTGCGCAGGCGGCGTTCTTCCTTGATTACCTCGATTTCCCGGCTGAACTCGTCTGCCGGCAGGCGCAGGCTGGCCATGCGGTCGGCTTCCAGCTCAAAGGCCACACCCAGGCGATCACGGGCCAATACCTGGTAATACGCGGTGTAGTCGTCGCTGGTGAAAGCGTTTTCTTCGGCGCCCAGGTCGCGCAGGATCAGCGAGGCTTCGCCGGGGCCAACCTTGGCGCTGCCCTTGAACATCATGTGTTCCAGGGCGTGGGACAAACCGGTCTGGCCCGGGGTTTCGTAGCTTGAGCCAACCTTGTACCAGACCTGGGAAACCACCACCGGCGCGCGATGATCTTCGCGCACGACCACTTTGAGGCCGTTATCGAGGGTGAATTCATGGGTGGGTTGTGGATCGGCAGCCAGAGCTGAGAGAGGCAGACAAACTGTGCTGAACAGCAGGCCTGCGGCGCGGCGGGCTAGAGCATTCATTCGTTTTTAAACCTGTTGGGCTGCCCGCTTGGTCTTAGCGTCGGCGGGCGAGGAGGTGCTAGGATACTGATCCGACTTAAGGACGGCCACTGCGGCTGTCTTGTTGAGGCTCTATTTAGGCCTTACAAAATGTTGCGCATGAACGAGCTGGCTAAAAAACAGTCTGTTACGCATCGAATTTTATTTACCGACGCGCCCTGTGGCGCGTCGCTACCTTGAGATAGCCGTCTCCATGTTTGGTTCCAACGACGACAAGAAGACCCCAGCTGCGGCTGGCGAGAAGAAAGGCCTGTTCGGATGGCTGCGCAAAAAGCCGCAGGAAACCGTCGTCGAACAGCCGCAGGTTCACGCTGAACCGACCCCTGAACCCGTAATAGAAGCCGAACCGGTTGCCGAGACGCCAGTTCCGGTGGTGTTGCCGATGGCTGAGCCGGTGTTGCAGCCGGTCGTCGAGGCCGAGCCGGAACCTGAGCCTGCGCCCGAGCACAAGCCCTGGTTGGATCTGCCGGTGGCCGAAGAGCCTGTGGCGTTGGTAGAGGATGTTCAGGCCGAGCACGTCGTGCCGCCGATTCCTGCAGTGGTTGAGCCGGCGCCGGTAGAGGTTGTGGCTGAAGTACCGCCCGTCGTTGAAGTGCCGGCACCGGTTGTTGCCGCACCTGCCGTCGTCGAGCCAGAGCCTGTCGTCGCCACCACCGAAACCAGCAAAACCGGATTTTTCGCCCGCCTCAAGCAGGGCCTGAGCAAGACCAGCGCCAGTATTGGCGAAGGCATGGCCAGCCTGTTCCTGGGCAAGAAAGTCATTGATGACGAGCTGCTGGAAGACATCGAGACCCGCCTGCTCACCGCCGACGTGGGCGTCGAAGCCACCGCCGTGATCATCCAGAGCCTGACGCAGAAGGTCGCGCGCAAGCAGTTGACCGACGCCGACGCCCTGTACAAATCCCTGCAGGCTGAGCTGGCCGCCATGCTCAAGCCGGTTGAAGCGCCGCTGGTGATCACCCCGAAAAAGCCGTTCGTCATCCTCGTTGTTGGGGTTAATGGCGCTGGCAAGACCACCACCATCGGCAAGCTGGCCAAGAAGCTGCAAGGTGAAGGCAAGAAAGTCATGCTCGCCGCCGGTGACACCTTCCGTGCCGCAGCCGTCGAGCAGTTGCAGGTGTGGGGCGAGCGCAACAAGATCCCGGTGATTGCCCAGCACACCGGTGCCGACTCTGCGTCGGTGATTTTCGATGCTGTGCAAGCCGCCAAGGCGCGCAACATTGACGTGCTGATCGCCGATACAGCCGGCCGCCTGCACACCAAAGACAATTTGATGGAAGAGCTGAAGAAAGTGCGCCGCGTGATCGGCAAGCTTGACGCCGATGCACCCCACGAAGTCTTGCTGGTGCTCGACGCCGGTACCGGCCAGAACGCCATCAGCCAGGCCAAGCAATTCAACCAGACGGTGCAACTGACCGGCCTGGCATTGACTAAGCTCGACGGCACGGCCAAGGGCGGTGTGATTTTCGCCCTGGCCAAACAGTTCGGGTTGCCGATTCGCTATATCGGCGTCGGTGAAGGCATCGACGACCTGCGCACCTTTGAAGCCGAACCCTTTGTACAGGCACTGTTTGCCGAGCGGGAGCGTTCATGATTCGATTCGAACAGGTCGGTAAACGCTATGCCAACGGGCATGTGGGCTTGCATGAGCTGAGCTTTCGAGTGCGTCGCGGCGAATTCTTGTTTGTCACCGGCCATTCAGGCGCGGGCAAAAGTACGCTGTTGCGCCTGCTGCTGGCCATGGAACGCCCGACCACCGGCAAGTTGCTGCTGGCGGGCCAGGACCTGGCCACTATCAGCAATGCGCAAATTCCATTCCTGCGCCGCCAGATCGGCGTGGTATTCCAGAACCACCAGTTGCTGTTCGACCGCACGGTGTTCAACAACGTGGCCCTGCCGTTGCAGATCCTCGGGCTGTCCAAGGCCGAGATCGTCAAGCGCGTGGATTCAGCCCTGGAGCGCGTAGCCTTGTCGGACAAGACCGACCTCTTTCCCGGCGACCTGTCCACCGGCCAGCAACAGCGTGTCGGTATCGCCCGTGCCATCGTCCATCGCCCGGCTTTGCTGCTGGCGGACGAACCCACTGGTAACCTCGACCCGCGCCTGGCGGCCGAGATCATGGGGGTGTTCGAAGACATCAACCGCCTGGGCACCAGCGTCTTGATCGCCAGCCACGACCTGGCCCTGATTGCCCGTATGCGCCATCGCATGCTGACCCTGCAACGCGGCCGCCTGATCGGCGATGGGGAGGCTGGCGTATGAGTGCTACACGCAGCCCTAAAGTATCCGAACGCGTGGCGCCGAAACCGGCCGACCCGCAACCGAAAAAGAAGAAGCACGACGACGACGACGGCCCGGACTTCGGCACCCTGGTGCACGCCTGGATCGAAAGCCATCGCGCCAGCCTGCTGGACAGCCTGCGGCGCCTGGGCAAGCAGCCGATTGGCAGCTTTTTCACCTGCCTGGTCATGGCGGTGGCCTTGAGCCTGCCGATGGGCTTGTCGCTGTTGCTTAATAATGTGGAGCGCCTGGGCGGTTCCTGGCAGCGGGCGGCGCAGATTTCGCTGTACCTGAACCTGGACACCAGCAGCAAGGAAGGCGAAGCGCTGCGTGACGATATCAAGAACATCCCGGGGGTAGCCGAGGCCGAGTACATCAGCCGCGACCAGGCTCTCGAAGAGTTCCAGCAGCAATCCGGCCTGGGCGAGGCGCTCAAGGAGCTGCCGCAGAACCCGCTGCCGGGCGTGGTGCTGGTAACGCCGAACGAGGTCGACAAGCCGGCGCTGGAAGCCCTGCGACAAAAACTCGCAGAGATGCCGAAGGTGCAACAGGCGCAACTTGATCTAGTCTGGGTAGAGCGCCTGGCCGCGATCCTCAAGCTGGGTGACCGCTTTGTGTTCGGCCTGACGGTGTTATTAGTGTCTGCATTACTTTTGGTGATAGGTAATACCATTCGTCTTCATATTGAAAACCGTCGCACCGAGATAGAAGTGATTAAACTGGTGGGCGGCACAGACAGCTATGTGCGTCGGCCTTTCCTGTACATGGGCGCGCTGTATGGCCTGGGTGCGGGGATCTTGTCTTGGGGGGTACTGGCGTTTGGCCTGGATTGGTTGAACGACGCGGTTGTCGGCTTGGCCGGGCTCTACGGCAGTGATTTCGCGCTGGCCGGTGTGCCGGTAGCCGATGGTCTGAGTCTCTTGCTTGGCGCGGTGTTGTTGGGGTATATCGGTGCGTGGATTGCGGTGGCACGGCATTTACGCGAGCTGGCGCCGAAGTAGTTAATGCCAGATTAATGTGGTTTCGTTTGTATTGACCGTATCAGCGGTTTAGGGAACTTGTCCTACGGTTCCCAGGTCAATTTTCGCAGTGCTGAACTGCACGAGTTATGTGAGTCGGAGGTTTTTTCGTATGACCACTTCTTTGCAACCTGCTTATGCCTTGGTCCCGGGTGCGAACCTGGAGGCTTATGTGCACACGGTCAACAGCATTCCATTGCTGACGCCCGAGCAGGAGCGTGAACTGGCCGAGAGTCTCTACTATGAGCAGGATTTGGGGGCGGCTCGGCAGATGGTGCTCGCCCACCTGCGTTTTGTCGTACATATCGCCCGTAGCTATAGCGGCTACGGTCTGGCCCAGGCCGACCTGATTCAGGAAGGCAACGTTGGCCTGATGAAGGCAGTGAAGCGTTTCAACCCTGAAATGGGCGTGCGCCTGGTGTCGTTTGCCGTGCACTGGATCAAGGCGGAAATCCACGAGTTCATCCTGCGCAACTGGCGCATCGTGAAAGTGGCCACCACCAAGGCCCAGCGCAAGCTGTTCTTCAACCTGCGCAGCCAGAAAAAACGCCTGGCGTGGCTGAACAACGAAGAAGTCCACCGCGTGGCCGAAAGCCTCGGCGTGGAACCGCGTGAAGTGCGCGAGATGGAAAGCCGCCTGACCGGCCATGACATGGCCTTCGACCCAGCCGCCGAAGCGGATGACGACAGCGCCTTCCAATCGCCGGCCAACTACCTGGAAGACCACCGGTACGACCCGGCGCGTCAACTGGAAGACGCCGACTGGAGCGACAACTCCAACCACAACCTGCACGAAGCGCTGGAAGTGCTGGACGACCGCAGCCGTGACATCCTCTACCAGCGTTGGCTGGCAGAAGAAAAAGCCACGCTGCACGACCTGGCGCAGAAGTACAACGTGTCGGCCGAGCGGATTCGTCAGCTTGAGAAAAGCGCGATGAACAAGCTGAAGTTGTCGATCGCCGCTTAAAACGCTACGAACAAAAAATGCCCCGGTCGAAAGATCGGGGCATTTTTGTATGTGTTCGAAAAGTCTCAAGCCCAACTCGGCTTAATGTGGGAGCTGGCTTGCCTGCGATGAGGCCGTGTCAGCTGAAGCATGGGTTACTGACCCACCGCTATCGCAGGCAAGCCAGCTCCCACAGGTCCCATATTGTGTCAGTCGGACCAGGGTGCCTTTCGAGAGTTGTTCAGCTCCACCAGGTAACCCTCCCCACCCAACTGGCTCATCTGCTGGCGAATCCACGCCGCTCGCCGTGCCACATAGGCCGTCGGATGGCTGGCACTCCACACCCGTGGATTGGGCAACACCGCCGCCAGGTAACTGGCCTGCTGCCGCGAAAGCCCTTTGGCACTCACGCCAAAATGGTGCCGCGCCGCTGCCTCTGCGCCAAACACACCTTCATCCCATTCCACGCTGTTGAGGTACACCTCAAGAATCCGCTGCTTGGGCCACAACACCTCGATCAAACCGGTAAACCACGCCTCCAGGCCTTTGCGCAAATAGCTGCGGCCGGCCCACAGGAACAGGTTTTTCGACACCTGCTGGCTCAGGGTGCTGGCGCCGCGAATCGAGCCGCCACGCTCGTTGTGCAGAATCGCCGCCTGGATCGCGCCGAAATCAAAACCCCAATGTTGTGGGAAGCGCTGGTCTTCACCGGCCATCACCGCCACTTTCAGGTCATCGGATATTTCATCCCACGGCACCCAGCTGCGTTGCAGGTCGATAGGCTCACCGTCGACCCAGGACTCGACCTTGCGCTCCACCATCAGCGCAGTGAACGGTGGCGGCACCACACGAAACAGCAGCACCAGCAACACACTGCCGATGGCAAACCATTTCACGACGTTGAGAAAGCGTTTGAAGAGGACACGCAGCATAGAGATGGCTTGGCCGAACCCGTTGAGCGGGCCATTATACAGACCCTGCCCGATGAGTCTGACTGGAGTTCCCCATGCTGCGTAGCTTTCTGATGCTGGCTGCCTTTTTCGGCTTTACCGGTGTCGCCCTGGGCGCGTTCGCCGCCCACGGCCTGAAAAACCGCCTGAGCTCCGACTACCTGGCGATCTTCCATACCGGTGTGACCTACCAGTTGGTGCATGCCCTGGCACTGTTCGGCGTGGCCTTGCTGGCGGCGCATATTCCGGGCCGACTGGTCACTTGGGCGGGTATTTCGTTCACTGTCGGCATCTTGCTGTTCTCGGGCAGCCTGTATGTGTTGACGATGACCGGCATCAGTAAACTGGGGATCATCACGCCGTTTGGCGGGCTGGCGTTCCTGCTCGGCTGGTTCTTCCTGGGCCTGGCGGCGTGGCGTTTGCAGCTTTGACCGCTTGACGCTTGGAGCTGACCTTCAGGTTCCAATCGCGCTAGAATGCGGGCCCCTAAAAACGATGGCGGCCCGTGGCATGCGCATTCAGTTGAACGGTGAACCCTTTGAACTGCCCGACGGCGAAACCGTTGCGGCCCTGCTGACCCGTCTGGAGCTGACCGGGCGTCGCGTCGCAGTGGAGCTCAACCTGAATATCGTCCCGCGTAGCCAGCACGCCGAGACTGCGCTCACCGAAGGTGACCAGATCGAAGTGGTCCACGCCATCGGCGGCGGCTAGCCCGCCACGGCCGCAACGCATTCTGCAGAACCTCATCCAACCAGAGGATTTCCCATGAGCATCGTTCGTAGCGACAAGCCTTTCGTCCTGGCCGGTCGTACCTACCAGTCCCGTCTGCTGGTCGGCACCGGCAAGTACCGCGACATGGAAGAAACCCGCCTGGCCATCGAAGCCTCGGGTGCCGAGATCGTCACCTTCGCCGTGCGCCGCACCAACCTCGGCCAGATCGAGGGCGAACCGAACCTGCTCGAAGTGCTGTCGCCGGAGCGCTACACCTTTCTGCCAAACACCGCGGGCTGCTACGACGCCATCGAAGCCGTGCGCACCTGCCGCCTGGCCCGTGAGCTGCTCGACGGCCACAACCTGGTGAAGCTGGAAGTGCTGGCCGACCAGAAAACCCTGTTCCCCAATGTGATCGAAACCCTCAAGGCCGCCGAAACCCTGGTCAAGGAAGGTTTCGACGTGATGGTCTACACCAGCGATGACCCGATCATCGCGCGCCAACTGGCAGAAATCGGCTGCATCGCGGTGATGCCGCTGGCCGGTCTGATCGGTTCCGGCCTGGGGATCTGCAATCCCTATAACCTGCAGATCATCCTCGAAGAAGCCAGGATTCCGGTACTGGTGGATGCGGGTGTGGGCACAGCCTCCGACGCGACCATCGCCATGGAACTGGGCTGCGACGCCGTACTGATGAACTCGGCCATTGCCCATGCCCAGCAACCAATCATGATGGCCCAAGCCATGAACCACGCCATCGTCGCGGGCCGCCTGGCCTACCTCGCCGGGCGCATGCCGAAAAAACTCTATGCCAGCGCCTCTTCGCCGCTGGATGGTCTGATCAAGTAAGAGCTATTGATGACTGAATCAAACGAAACGCCGAACACCGTGGAAGAAGGCGACGAGTCCAAGCACCGCCGCATCAAGAGTTTTGTGATGCGCGCCGGCCGCATGACCGAAGGCCAACAAAAGGGCCTGGAACAGGGCACGCCGCTGTTCGTGTTGCCCCTGGCCGACGCGCCGGTGGACTATGACCAAGTGTTCGGCCGTTCGGCCCCACGCTCCCTGGAAATCGGTTTCGGCATGGGCCATTCCCTGCTGGAAATGGCCGCAGCCGCGCCGGAGCAGGATTTCATCGGTGTGGAAGTGCACCGCCCAGGCGTCGGCGCACTGCTCAACGGTGTGCTGACCCAAGGCCTGAAAAACCTGCGGGTCTACGACTGCGATGCGATTGAAGTGCTCAACCGCTGCATCGCCGACAACAGCCTCGACCGCCTGATGCTGTTCTTCCCTGACCCATGGCACAAGGCCCGTCACCACAAGCGCCGTATCGTCCAGGCGTCCTTCGCGGAGCTGGTGCGCAGCAAACTGAAAGTGGGCGGCATCCTGCACATGGCCACCGACTGGGAACCGTACGCGGAATACATGCTGGAAGTGATGAACGTCGCCCCCGGCTACCGCAACCTGGCCGAAGACGGCAAATGCGTGCCACGCCCGGCCGAGCGGCCGATCACCAAGTTCGAACGCCGTGGCGAGCGATTGGGGCATGGGGTGTGGGATTTGAAATTCGAGAAGCTGGCTTAAACAGTCATCAGCTTGAAACGCAATCAAATGTGGGAACTGGCTTGCCTGCGATAGCATCACCTCGGTATCACTGATACACCGAGGTGTCTGTATCGCAGGCAAGCCAGCTCCCACATGTGTTTTGTAGTGCCTGCTGGATCAGCGGCGGTCTGCTACCACGCCAATCAACACCAGCACCACGATCAACACCGGCGCCAGGCTGTAGTTATTGAACTGGCTCAACCCCCGCACAATCCACGGCGTGGCATAGATCAACGCCGCGCCGCTGCCGATCAGGCACAGCAGGGCCATCAAGGGTACGCGCAAGGCGCCGGCAATGTTGCCCAGGCGTGCTTCCACCCAGCCCTTGATGTCGGCGCCGAACAGCACCAGCAAACAGCCCACAAGGGCCAACGAGATTTCCGACAGGTTGCTACGGCTCCAGCGGGATACGGTGGCGAGCAGGTCGAGTACCAGATCCATTCGATTTCCTTAAGAGCTATCAGCTCAAAAACTTCTGCAACAGGTCATTGAGAAAGAGTTGCCCGCGGTCGGTGGCCGCCAGGCGTGACGGTTCGACCTGCATTAATCCACTTTGTTCTGCGTCGCGGCGGCCTTCATCGAGGCTCGCCAGATCGAGGCCGGTGCGCTCGGCGTAGAGCTTGGCATCAACCCCTTCGGTGAGGCGCAGCGCGTTCATCAGAAACTCGAACGGCAGTTCATCGTTGGTCAGTTCTTTCGCGCCGGCCTGGAAGCTTTTGGCCGGGTTGAGGTAGTCCTTTGGTGCACGGGTTTTCCAGGTGCGGATAATGCGCCCGTCCGGGTGGCTGAGCTTGCCGTGGGCCCCGGCGCCGATGCCGATAAAGTCGCCAAAGCTCCAGTAATTGAGGTTATGCCGCGCCGGCCGCCCCGGTTGGGCGTAGGCCGAGACTTCATATTGTGCGTAACCGTGTTCGGCGAGCAGTGCCTGGCCGGCTTCCTGGATATCCCACAGCGTGTCGTCTTCCGGCAACGCGGGTGGCTGGTTCCAGAACACGGTGTTGGGTTCCAGGGTCAGTTGGTACCAGGACAGGTGCGTCGGCTTGAGTGCAATGGCCTGGCGCAGGTCGCCCAAGGCGTCCTCCAGGGACTGGTTGGGCAGGCCGTGCATCAAGTCCAGGTTGAAGTTGTCGAACCCGGCCTGGCGCGCCATGCCGGCTGCGCGCACGGCTTCATCGCCATTGTGGATGCGGCCCAGGGCTTCAAGCTTCTCTTGCTGGAAGCTCTGGATGCCGATGGACAGGCGATTGATCCCCAGTTTGCGGTACGCCACGAACTTCTCTTGTTCGAACGTCCCGGGGTTGGCTTCCAGGGTGATCTCGATATCGTCAGCAAACGGGATACGCGCTTGAACGCCCTTGAGCAGGCGGCCCAGTGCAGCCGCGCTGAACAGGCTGGGCGTGCCGCCGCCAAAGAAGATCGAACTTAGCTTACGGCCATATACGGCGTGCAGGTCTTGGTCCAGGTCGGCCAGCAGGGCATCCACATACTCTTCTTCCGGCAGCACTTTGCTCGCGGTGTGGGAGTTGAAGTCGCAATACGGGCATTTGCGCACGCACCACGGGATGTGGATATACAGCGCCAGGGGCGGCAGATGGGGCAGGGCCGCCCGTGGTGTTTGCGCGCCACCGTGGATCAGCGGCTGCGCAGAGGTGTTCTGGGTCATTTCAAGCCCAGGCGCTGGCGCAGCAACGCCATGGCGCGGGCGCGGTGGCTGATCTGATTTTTGTCGGCCGGGCTCAGTTCGGCGCTGGAGACATTGCGCTCCGGCACCCAGAACAGCGGGTCATAGCCAAAGCCATGTTCACCGCTGGCCGCGTGCAGGATGCGCCCGTGCCACAAGCCTTCACACAGGATCGGCAGCGGGTCGTCGGCATGCCGCACCAGGGCCAATACGCAAACGAACTGCGCACCACGCTCGGCCTCCGGCACGTCCTTGAGGGCGTCGAGCAGCTTGGCGTTGTTGGCTGCGTCGCCCCGGCCGTCGGCGTAACGGGCCGAGTAGATACCAGGGGCGCCGCCGAGGAAATCCACGGCCAGGCCCGAATCATCCGCCAGGGCCGGCAGGCCAGAGATACGCGCAGCATTGCGGGCCTTGAGGATGGCATTCTCGACGAACGACAGGCCGGTCTCTTCCGGTTCGACCTGGCTGAACTCGCCGATCGAACGCAGTTGCACAGACTCGCCGAGCATGGCCTGCAGTTCTTTGAGTTTGCCGGCGTTATGGCTGGCGAGTACGAGTTGGGTGAGGTTCATCATTGGGCCGGGAACAGTTCTTGGTTGAATTGGAAGCCGTGGGCCTTGCCGCCGGTTTCAACGTTGATGGTGAAGGTCTTGTATTCCCGTTGCGTCACGGTGTAGGGCGCGAGGTAGCTGATGCCGCCTTTTTCTTCGATCTGCTTGAACGTCAGGATCTCGCTTTTGCCGCCCAGGTCCTTGATAGTGCCGGTGACTTGCGCGGCCACTGGGCTTACGCCCTTGATCACGGTCACGTTGATCAATCCCTTCTCCTTGCTGCGCACCACGCCGACTTTCTGGGCGGTCTCGGGTGGCAGGAAGCTTGAAGTGAAGGTGTTGTAATGAACGGTGATATCGCCAAAGTCTTTTTTGCGATTAGCGTCGATAGTGTCGGCGGCCATGGCGCTGGCGCCCAGGCATGCGGTCAATAGAAAAATAGCCAAACGACTCATGAACGTCCCTCTTGAAGATGATTAGACGGCAACTTTGTGGTCGGTCAGGCCAGGACTGCTGACCCGGTAGATACCAATTTCGCCCAACAGGTTGGGCCATAGCTTACTCGCCCAACCGTGGCGGTGCTGTTGATCGACGGCAAGGCGGTTGATCACCTTGGCTTCACGCTCGCCACACAGGGCTTCGAAGTCTTCGAAGGTGCAAAAGTGGATGTTCGGCGTGTTGTACCAGGTATACGGGAGGAAGTCGGAGACCGGCATGCGCCCCTTGGTGGCCAGGTACCAGCGGCAGCGCCAGTGGCCAAAGTTGGGGAAGGTGATGATGCATTGGCGGCCCACGCGCAGCATTTCGTCGAGGATGCGGTCCGGGTAGTGCACCGCTTGCAGGGCTTGGGTCATCACCACGATATCGAAGCTGTTGCTGGCAAAGTTGCCCAGGCCCTTGTCCAGGTCCTGCTCGATCACGTTGATGCCCTTGGCCACGCATTGGGCGATGTTGTCCGGGTCGTTTTCCAGGCCGTAGCCGGTGACTTGCTTGTGGTCGCGCAGCCAGCTCAGCAGTTCGCCGTCGCCGCAGCCCAGGTCGAGCACGCGGCTGCCGGCGGGGATCCAGTCTTGGATGATTTCCAGGTCGGCTCTCATGGCGTTCTCACAAGCGAAATACGGTTCATGTAGTTACTGAACGCCTGCAGGTAGCGTGGGATCGGAATCAGGAAGGCGTCGTGGCCTTGCGGTGCATCGATCTCCAGGTAGCAGACGTCTTTCTTGGCGGCCATCAGGGCATCCACCAGCTCACGGGAGCGCGCTGGCGAAAAGCGCCAGTCGGTGGTGAACGACATCACGCAGAACTTGGCCGTGGCGTGCTCGAAGGTTTTCGCCAGGTCGTCATCGTGATTGGCGGCCGGGTCGAAGTAGTCCAGGGCCTTGGTCATCAGCAGGTAGGTATTGGCGTCGAAACGCCCCGAGAACTCCTCGCCCTGGTAACGCAGGTAGCTTTCCACCTGGAACTCGACGCTGTGGAAGTCGTAGTTGAGCTTCTCGCTCTTGAGGCCACGGCCGAATTTCTCGCCCATGGAGTCATCGGACAGGTAGGTAATGTGGCCGACCATCCGCGCCAGCATCAAGCCACGCTTGGGGATCACTCCGGCTTCCTGGAACGAACCGCCGTGAAACTCGGGGTCGGTGAGGATTGCCTGGCGCGCCACTTCGTTGAAGGCGATGTTCTGCGCTGACAACTTGGGCGCCGAGGCGATAGCCAGGCAATGGCGCACACGGTCCGGGTAAGTGATGGTCCATTGCAGCGCCTGCATACCGCCCAGGCTGCCGCCAATCACGGCGGCCCACTGGCTGATGCCCAACAGGTCGGCGAGGCGTGCCTGGCTGTGCACCCAGTCCTCTACCGTCAGCACCGGGAAGTCGGCGCCGAACGGCTTGCCGGTTTCCGGGTTGAGGCTGCTGGGGCCGGTGGAACCGTTGCAGCCGCCAAGGTTGTTCAGGCTGACCACAAAGAACTTGTTGGTGTCGATGGGCTTGCCGGGGCCGATGCAACTGTCCCACCAGCCGGGCTTGCGGTCGTCAACGCTATGGAAGCCGGCGGCGTGATGATGGCCGGATAAGGCATGGCAGATCAGCACGGCGTTGCTCGCCGTGGCGTTCAACTGGCCATAGGTTTCGTAGATCAGGTCGTAGGCTGGCAACGAACGGCCGCAGGCCAGGGCCAGCGGTTCGCTGAAGTGCGCCACTTGTGGCACGACCAGTCCAACAGAATCGGGGGGGAAGGCAGCTGGCATCGACCCTGCTCTCGTTTAAATGAGGCGTAAGTCTAAAGAGCGGGGACCCTAGCGGCAAGCAAAGGCCTGCACCCTTACGCAGATACAAAATACGGGAAGGGTTTCTGTGGGAGCCGGGCTTGCCCGCGATGCAGGCACCGCGGTTTTTCAGACACTCCGAGGTGATGCTATCGCAGGCAAGCCAGCTCCCACACAAGCCAGCTCCCATAGGGGCTACGGCATTCAGATCAGGCCAAACAACTCTTTTGGCATGTAGGCAAAGTACGCCAGGCGTGGAATCACCCAGCTCTGCAGCAGCTGAATCACGATAAACGCGAAGATCGGCGAGATATCCAGGCCACCCAGGTTCGGGATCAGGCGACGGAACGGCGCCAGCACCGGCTCGGTGATCTGAGAGACCAACTCGGCACCCGGGCTACGGCTGCCGGGTGCGACCCACGAGAGGATCACGCTAATGATCATCGACCAGAAAATGATCTTCAGGAACAGCGAGAAAATACCGATCAGGCCCCATGGCAACAGCAGCACGGTGAAGGCCTGGTAGCCATTGAGCATCAGGATCACCACGAACAGCAAAATCTGCAGCAACAGCGCCAGCACCAGCGACGACATGTCCAGGCCGAACAGGCTTGGGATCACCCGGCGCAGCGGCTTGAGCAGCGGTTGGGTGGCCTTCACCACGAATTGGCACAGCGGGTTGTAGAAGTTCGCACGCACCAGTTGCAGGATAAAGCGCATCAGCACGATCAGCAGGTACAGGCTGCCCAGGGTCTGGATGATGAAAATGGCAGCGTCATTGATTCCGAGCATGTTTGATTACCTTGGTAAGGGACGACTATTTGCCCAGTTGCTCAGCCATCTCGGCTGAACGATGTGCGGCGGCACCCAGTGCTGTTTCCACCAGGGCTTCAAAACCCCCGGCCTGGAACGACTCGATAGCCGCTTGTGTGGTACCACCTGGCGAGGTGACGCGACGGCGCAGTTCGGCGGCATCCACCTCGCTGCCGACCGCCATTTTCGCGGCGCCCAGGGCGGTTTGTTCCGCCAGTTGCTCGGCCACGTCGTGGGGCAGGCCCAGCTTGACGCCGGCGGCCGTCATGGCCTCGATCAACAGGAAGAAATAGGCCGGGCCACTGCCGGAGACGGCGGTGACCGCGTCCAGTTGCTGTTCCTGCTCGAGCCACACGGCGATGCCCACCGCAGACAGCAGTTCCTGGGCCTGGTCACGTTGCTGCGCGGTGACTTCGCCAGTGGCATACAAACCGCTGACGCCCTGGCGCAGCAGCGCCGGGGTGTTGGGCATGCAGCGCACGATGGGCTGGGCGCCGAGCCAGTTGGTCATGCTGGCGCAGGTGATGCCAGCGGCAATCGACACCACCAGTTGGTGAGGTTGCAGGCTCGGGCGCAGGCTCTCGCACACGGCCTTCATGGCCTGGGGCTTGACCGCCAGCACGATCACATCGACGCCGTGGATGGCCTCGGCGTTATCGGCGAAGGTCTGGATGCCGTGTTCGGCGCTGACGCGCTCGCGGGTCTCGGCGCCCGGGTCGCTGGCGCGGATCTGCTCGGCGTCCAGGCCCTTGGCCCGCAGGCCACCGATCAGGCTGGCCGCCATGTTACCGGCGCCGATAAAGGCAATACGCGTGTTGCTCATGACAGGTCCTTATTTTCGAGGGATGTCAGCCATTTCACGGCTGGCCGTAGTCGCGGGCGCCAAACAGGGCGGTACCGATCCGCACCCAGGTGGCGCCTTGGGCAATGGCCGACTCAAGGTCATGGCTCATGCCCATGGAAAGTGTGTCCAGCGGCAGGTTCAGGCTGGCTTGCAGGTCGCGCACCGTGGCAAACGCCGCATCCTGCTCCGCCCGGTCTTCAGTCGGCTCGGGAATTGCCATCAAACCCCGCAGCTTCAAGCGCGGCAGGGCGCTGATCGCCGTGGCCAGGGCCGGCAGGTCGGCGGGTGTACAGCCGGACTTGCTGGCTTCGCCACTGACATTGACCTGAATGCAGATATTGAGCGGCGGCAGGTCGGCCGGGCGTTGTTCGGACAGGCGTTGTGCGATTTTCAGGCGGTCCACGGAATGCACCCAAGCGAAGTGCTCGGCGATAGCGCGAGTCTTGTTCGATTGAATGGGGCCGATGAAGTGCCAACTCAAGGGCAGGTCGGTCAAATCCGCCTGTTTGCCCAAGGCTTCCTGCAGGTAGTTTTCCCCAAAGTCGTGCAGCCCGGCGGCATAGGCTTCGCGTACCGCCTGCGCGGGTTTGGTCTTGCTCACGGCCAGCAGGTGGATGCTGCTTGCGTCACGTTGCACGGCGTCGGCTGCGGCGCGGATGCGCTGGCTAACCAGGCCGATGTTGTCTGCTATCGTCGACATTCAAGATACGCCCGTGGATATGGAGTCCGCGGCATTCTACTGGAAATGGAAAGCCCTATGGATATCACGCAATTGCTGACGGCCAGCGTAAGCCGAGGCGCCTCAGACCTGCATCTGTCAGCCGGCCTGGCACCGATGCTGCGCATTGATGGCGAGGTTTGGCCGCTGGATGGGCCAGCGCTGAACGCTACCCAAGTGGTCGACTTATTGAGCCCTTTGCTGAATAAACATCAACAAAAGGATTTCGAAACATCTCTTGAAACGGATTTTGCCTTCGAATTGCCAGGCGTCGCCCGGTTCCGGGCGAACGTGTTCCGCCAGGATCGCGGCGTGGGTGCGGTGTTCCGGGCTATTGCGACGGAGGTCCAAAGCCTGGAGGACCTGGGACTGGGCGAGGTGTTCCAGCGTATCGCCCGCCTTCCTCGCGGCCTGGTGCTGGTGACCGGGCCCACCGGCTCGGGCAAGTCCACGACCCTGGCGGCGATGATCGACGACCTCAACCGGCATCGACGCCAGCATATCCTCACGCTGGAAGACCCCATCGAGTTTATCCACAGGCCGAAACTGGCGCTGGTCAACCAGCGCCAGGTGCATCGCGACACCCACAGTTTCTCGGTGGCCCTGCGTTCAGCCCTGCGGGAAGACCCGGATGTGATCCTGGTGGGTGAATTGCGCGATCTGGAAACCATCCGCCTTGCGCTGACGGCGGCAGAGACCGGACACCTGGTGTTCGGCACCCTGCACACCTCGTCGGCGGCAAAGACAGTGGACCGGCTGGTAGACGTCTTCCCGGCCGGGGAGAAGGCCATGGTCCGCTCGATGCTGTCGGAGTCGTTGCAGGCGGTGGTGTCTCAGGTGCTGGTGAAGAAGGTGGGCGGTGGGCGCGTGGCCGCCCATGAAATCATGCTGGGCACCCCGGCGATTCGTAATTTGATTCGCGAAGACAAGGTGGCGCAGATGGTTTCGGCTATCCAGACGGGAGGGGCGTTGGGGATGAAGACCCTGGATATGAGTTTGAAGGCGTTGGTCGGCGCGGGGCTGGTCAGTCGGGAAGAGGCCCGGGAGAAGGCGAGGGTGCCGGCAGATATCTAGAACAGACAGATACACAATGTGGGAGCTGGCTTCCCTGCGATAGCGGACTGTCAGGCACTCTCTCTGCCAACTGACACACCGTCATCGCAGGCAAGCCAGCTCCCACATTTGATTGCATTTCAAATGGGGAGCTTCAGTGGCGCCAGGCTTAGCGCTGCACGATTCGCAGGTTGTTGTTCTGCTCTTTAGGCAGTACCCGCTTGGCAATCACGTAGTTCTTGTCCCAGAACGGCTTTTTCAGTGTGTCGATGCTCACCGACTTGCCACGGCGCGGTGCGTGGATAAAGCGGTCGTTGCCCAAGTAGATGGCAACGTGATTGACCTGGCGGCTCTTGAGTTTGAAAAACAACAGGTCGCCCGGTTTCAGGTCTTTGCGGTCAACCTTCAACCCATGGCCGGCCGCCATGGCGTTGGAAGTGCGTGGCAGGTCCACCGCTTTTACATCGTTAAATGCATATTTCACCAGGCCGCTGCAGTCGAACCCTTTACTTGGGCTGCTGCCGCCCCAACGATAAGGTGTACCGAGCACGTTGACGGCACGACTCAAGACGTTGCTGCTTTGCTTGGTGTTCACGGCCAACTGGGTGGAAAGCGCTTTGCCGTGGGCCTTGCTCAGTTGAGTCGGGCGGCTGACGGTCGGCTTTGCCGATTTGGCAGTGCTGGGCGTGCTATGGACTTTAGGGGTGAAACCGTTAACGTTCGGAAGTCGTTGCTCACGATTGGTGGCGTGGGCGGCCAGTGGCATTAATAGGCAAATGGTTAGCCATGTCTTGAAAAATGGTCGCATTAGGCGTGGCTCTTATGGGTTTGCGCGCAACTTTATAACAGCTTTTTGTGCTGTTCTCAGCCCGTTTGTCGACTGAACCTTGGGGTCAAATTCAGGAAAAACGCGACGATTCGCCGCAATTGTCCTACACAAGTCAGGCGCTACAAGGCTTTGAGGGCAGAACGATACCATTTGCCGTACGTCGGGCGCCCGTAAAAAAGTCACAAAGAAAATGAAAAAATTTATCTATCGAAGCAAAAGAGGTCCTTCATGAACACCTATCAACAGGTTGCTCAGCAGCAAGACACCCACAGCAAGGCGATTGGTTACCTGCTGTGGATTTTCGGTTTTACCGGGGCTCATCGCTTTTATTACGGCAAGCCTGTGACGGGCACGATCTGGTTTTTCACCTTCGGCTTGTTCGGCATTGGCTGGTTGATCGACTTGTTCCTGATCCCGGCCATGGACCGTGAAGCCGACCTGCGGTTTACCGCTGGGCCGATTGAATACAGCGTCGCGTGGATTCTGTTGGCGTTCCTGGGGGTGTTTGGTGTGCACCGTATGTACCAGGGCAAATGGATCACCGGCCTGATCTACCTGCTGACCGGCGGTTTGTTCCTGATCGGGGTGCTGTATGACTTCTGGACGCTGAACACGCAGATCTCGATCCGCAATGCCGAGCGCAACAGCGGGCGCTGAGCACTTTAGCGCAATGTGGGAGCTGGCTTGCCTGCGATGCAGGCACCTCGGTGTATCAGGTAGACCGAGGTGATGCTATCGCAGGCAAGCCAGCTCCCACATTGACCGTAACCACATTAGATCGGCGAGCTATCAAGCCTGGTAGCTGATCCGCCCATCCATCAAGGTATACCGCACCGTCGCCGGCAGGCTGTGGCCGATGAACGGGCAGTTTTCGCCCTTGGACAACCAACGCTCACCAGCCACCGTCGAGCTTGCCAGGTCGAACAGCACCAGGTCCGCCGGTGAACCCACCGCCAACTGGCCCGCCGGCAAGCGCAGGGCCTCGGCCGGGCCGGCGCTCAGGCGTGCCAGCAGTGTCGGCAGGTCCAGCAAGCCGTCTTCCACCAGCGTCATCGCCAGTGGCAACAACAACTCCACGCTGCTGATGCCTGGCTCGGTCGCGCCAAACGGTGCCAGCTTGGCGTCTCGCTCGTGAGGTTGGTGATGGCTGGAAATCGCCGACACCACACCCGACTTCACCGCCGCACGCAAACCGTCAAGGTCAGCCTTGGTGCGCAGCGGGGGCTGTACGTGGTACAGGCTGGAGAAGTCGATCAGCGCCTCATCCGTCAGGATCAATTGGTACAGGGCGACATCCGCGGTGACCCGCAAGCCGCGGGCCTGGGCCTGGGCGATCAGAGCCACGCCCCGGGCGCTGGTCAACTGGCTGAAATGCGCACGCACGCCGCTTTGTTCCACCAGCAACAGGTCACGAGCGAGAGCCACGGTTTCTGCTGTTTCCGGAATGCCCGGCAGGCCGAGGAAGCTGGCCACTGCGCCTTCGTGGGCCAGGCCGCCTTCGGCCAGGTCGCGATCCTGGGAATGGAAGATCACCGTCAAGTCGAAGGTGGCCGCGTATTCCAGGGCGCGGCACAAGGTGCGCGTGCTGCGAAAGCTTTCCAGGCCGTTGCCGAAGGCCACGCAACCGGCGTCACGCAGAGCGATCAATTCGGCGAGTTGTTCGCCATCCAGGCCCTTGCTCAAGGCACCAATGGGAAACACTTTGCAGTTGCCGGCTTCGCGGGCGCGGTCGAGGATCAGCTCGGTCACGGCCGACGTGTCCAGCACCGGCTTGGTGTTGGGCGGGCAACACAGGCTGGTCACGCCACCGGCTGCCGCGGCCTGGGTTTCGCTGGCGATATTGCCTTTGCGGCTGTAGCCCGGTTCACGCAGTGCGACATTCAGGTCCACCAGCCCAGGCGCGGCCACCAGGCCCTTGGCATCGATGCTCTGGCCGGCGTTGAAGCCTGCGGGGGCGGCGCCCATGGCGACGATCTTGCCGGCGTCCAGGTGTAGATCGGTAACTTGGTCCAGGCCACTGGCCGGGTCGATGACTCGGGCGCCGAGAATGCTGAGCTTCACTGGGCCTGCTCCTGCTCGAATTGACGTTGCGCGGTTTGCCCGCTCATGGCCATGGACAGCACGGCCATGCGCACGGCGATGCCGTAGGTCACTTGGTTGAGAATCACCGACTGCGGGCCATCGGCCACCGCCGACTCAATTTCCACGCCGCGGTTGATCGGCCCCGGGTGCATCACGATTGCATCCGGCTTGGCCATGGCCAGGCGTGCGGTGGTCAGGCCGAACAGGCGGTAGAACTCACCTTCGCTGGGCAACAAGCCCCCGGCCATGCGCTCGCGTTGCAGGCGCAGCATGATCACTACGTCCACATCCTTGAGGCCCTCGGCCATGTCGGTGTAGACCTTCACGCCATACTGTTCGATGCCGATTGGCAACAGGGTCTTGGGCGCGATCACGCGGATATCCGGGCAACCCAGGGCCTTGAGAGCCAGCATGTTCGAACGCGCCACCCGCGAATGCAGGATGTCGCCGACGATGGCTACCGAGAGGTTTTCAAAGCTGCCCTTGTGCCGACGAATGGTGAGCATGTCGAGCATGCCCTGGGTCGGGTGCGCGTGACGGCCGTCGCCGCCATTGATGATCGCCACGTTCGGGCACACATGCTCGGCGATGAAATGCGCAGCGCCGGAGTCGCCGTGGCGTACCACGAACATGTCGGCTGCCATGGCTTCCAGGTTGCGCAGGGTATCGAGCAGGGTTTCGCCCTTGCTCGCCGACGAGGTGGACACGTTCAACGTGATCACATCGGCCGACAGCCGCTGGGCCGCCAGTTCAAAGGTGGTGCGGGTGCGGGTGGAGTTCTCGAAGAACACGTTGCAGATGGTTTTACCGCGCAACAGCGGGACTTTCTTCACTGCCCGGCCACCGACTTCCAGGAACGAGTCGGCGGTGTCGAGGATCTCGGTGAGCAACTCGCGGGGCAAACCGTCGAGGGACAAGAAGTGTTGCAACTGGCCCTGAGCATTGAGCTGCAGCGGGCGCTTGGCATCTAGAGGCGTCATCGCGGGGACTCTTTACAAGGCGGTTTAAAGGACAAGGTCTTGCAGTTCGAGTTCGAGCGGCGTAGGACCGGACAATTTTACCCGCTGCTGGGGGGCAAGCGACAGGGTCGCGCCTACGACGTCCGGGCTGATCGGCAGTTCGCCGGCATCCAGGTCCAGCAGGCACACCAGGGTCACGCTGGCCGGGCGGCCATAGTCGAACAGTTCGTTCATGGCGGCGCGGATGGTGCGGCCGCTCATCAGCACGTCGTCGATCAGTACCAGGTGCTGGCCTTCGATCTCGAAGGGCAGGGCCGAAGGGCGCACTTGTGGATGCAGGCCGTTCTGGCTGAAATCGTCGCGGTAGAAGGACACATCCAGGGTGCCCAGGGGCGAATCGCTGCCCAGTGCTTCCAGCAATGCCTGGGCTACCCACACGCCACCGGTGCGTATGCCGATAAAACGCGGTTCGCTGATGGCACGGTGTTCCAGGTGCGCCTTGAGGCGTATCGCCATCTGGCTGATCAGTTCGGCAGGGTTCGGCAAGCTCATGGTGGCTCCTTATCAAGTGTGTAGGAGCGAGCTTGCCCGCGAAAAACTCATGGGCACCGCGTTCATCCAGCCTTATCGCGGTATCGTTAACGTTCTTCGCGGGCAAGCCCGCTCCCACAGGATCGCGGCGGGTCAGGATTCAAATAAAGCGGTGTTTTCATCCAGCCAGCCCTGCAACAGCAAGGCCGCGGCGATGGCGTCTACCGGGTTGTCGCGGTAACTGCCCTTTTGCCCGCCACGGTCGCGGCGCTCCCCCTTGGCTTCGAAGGTGGTGAGGCGTTCGTCGTGGGTATAGAAGGGCAGGTTGTAGCGGCCATTGAGGCGGCGCGCGAATTTCTCGGCGCGCAGGCACATGTCACTGGGGGTGCCATCCATGTTCAGGGGCAGGCCGACCACCACCGCGTCAGGCTTCCACTCTTTAATCAGGGCTTCGACCTGGTTCCAGTCCGGCACGCCGTTCTGGGCCTTGAGGGTGCACAGTTCGCGGGCCTGGCCGGTGATGACCTGGCCAACCGCTACGCCGATCTGTTTGGTGCCGTAGTCAAAACCGAGGATCAGACGCAAAGCCATCAGGCGTGCCCCGCCTGGCTGGTCAGCAGGCTGAGGTTGACCCGCAGCTTGGCTGCTGCCGCTTCCAGGCGCAGTTCGCTGGCGGTGTTGAACAGGATGTCAGCGTCGAACGGGCAGGTCAGCCAGGCATTGCTGGCCAGTTCGGCCTCCAGTTGCCCGGCTTCCCAACCGGCGTAGCCCAGGGTGATCACACTTTGCTCAGGGCCGACGCCGTCGGCGATGGCGAACAGCACGTCCTGGGATGTGGACAGTGACACCCCATCAAGGTCTACCGTGGCCTGAAACGTCGGCCCGGTGGGGTGCAGCACAAAACCGTGATCGGTCTGCACCGGCCCGCCGATGTAGATCGGTACGCCCTGGCAACGCGCCGGCGGGTCGATTTCCGGGCGCAGTTGCTCAAGGATATCGGCCAGGTTCAGCTCCTGCGGGCGGTTGACCACCAACCCCATGGCACCATTGGCCGTGTGCTCGACGATGTAGGTCAAGGTCTGCGCAAAGTTCGGGTCGGCCATATGGGGCATGGCGATCAGGAATTGGTGCTTGAGGTAGGTCGGGCTGACGTTTTTCATGTCCGCTAGTGTGGCGTTGGAGGGACGAACTGACAAGTGCGGGCGCGAGCCCGGTCGCGGAGCGTGGGAACGATCTGTGCGATCAGTTGCTGGACAACCGGTCGCCCTTGGCGAACCGCCAGGTGCGGATGATTTCCAGGCGGTCCACGTCGCTCAAGTCGCCGCTGAACGGCGCAAAGGGCGCGGCCAGGCGCACGATGCGTTGCGCAGCCTGGTCCAGCAGCGGCTGGCCGGAGGACTCCAGCACCTGCACCTCATACAGCGAGCCGTCACGGTTGATCGACACCAGCAAGCGCAAATTGCCATAAATCTGTTGGCGCCGCGCCTCGTCCGGGTAATTGAGGTTGCCGATGCGTTCGACCTTCTTGCGCCACTCGTCCTTATACCAGGCACCTTTATCGCGCATGGTTGAGGCGGCGTTCAGGCGGTAGATGCGCGGGCGCTTGGCATAAAGCTGTTGCTCATGGGCCAGTTCGGCTTCCAGGCTGGAAATTTCGTCGGATAACGTCGAACTGTCGAACGTCGGCGCAGGTTTCACTGGCTCGGGCTTGGGTTCGGTCTTGGCCTTTTCGCGCTGGGTCGGGGCTTTTTGCGGTTTGGGCGCGACAGTGGTCACCGCAGCCTTGGGCGTGGCCTGCCTGACCTCAGGCTTGGGCGCTGGCGGCGGAGTGACCTTCTTGACCTGGTTGTCGTGGAAGGGCGCTACCTCGGTGGTCTTGGGCACTGCTTTCTTGTCGAGGGTGCCGCTGCCCTGTTGGTTGTCCTGGGCGAGAAAGTCAGCCTTTTCGGGCTTCTTTTCGCTCTTGAACGTGGCGAGAGTGATTTCCAGGGTCTTGGTGATCTGCTTGGGTTCGACCAGGGTGAATCCCACGCCCAGGAGCAGGGCGAGATGAATCAAGGCAGCAAGAAACAGGGTAAAACCGAGACGATCGGCCGGGCGCACGCCGCTGGGGGAGAATTCGGGGGGCAGATCGGACGGGAGTGTCATGACAAGAAAACCAACATCGCGCGTTTCACAGGTGGCGCATGATAACGCAATGTTGGTAGGTGTCCGGCTGTTCTATGTCACTTGGCTTGTAGCTTGCGTTCAATGGCGGCCATCAGCATTTCGCCGATGTTCGTGCCAAATGCGTTGTCGATCTCGCGAATACAGGTCGGGCTGGTGACGTTGATTTCAGTGAGGCTCTCGCCAATTACGTCTAATCCGACAAATAGCAGACCTTTTTCCCGCAGGGTTGGACCGACTTGAGCGGCAATCCAGCGGTCTTTTTCTGATAACGGCCGCGCTTCACCGCGACCACCGGCCGCCAGGTTGCCACGGGTCTCGCCGGCTGCCGGGATGCGCGCCAGGCAATAATCCACCGGCTCGCCGTCAATCATCAGGATACGCTTGTCGCCATCCTTGATCGCCGGCAGGTAGGCCTGGCCCATGATCTGCTGGGTGCCTAGGGCGGTCAGGGTTTCGAGGATCACCGACAGGTTCGGGTCGCCGGCGCGGTGACGGAAGATCGAGGTGCCACCCATGCCGTCCAGCGGCTTGAGGATCACGTCGCCATGCTTGGCGGCGAATTCACGCAGTACATCGGCGCGGCGGCTGACCACGGTCGGTGGCGTGCACTGCGGGAACAGGGTGGCGAACAGCTTTTCATTACAGTCGCGCAGGCTTTGCGGCTTGTTGACGATCAACACGCCTGCACGTTCGGCCTGCTCCAGCAGGTAGGTGGAGTACACAAATTCCATGTCGAACGGCGGATCCTTGCGCATCAGGATCACGTCGAGGTCGCTCAGCGGGCTGTCGATTTCGTCAGAAAGCTCGAACCACTTCTCGGGGTTGGCAAACACCTGCAGCGGGCGCATGCGTGCGCGGGCCTCGCCGTCACCCTGGTAAAGGTCGCGCTGCTCCATATAGAACAAGGTCCAGCCGCGGGCCTGGGCGGCCAGGAGCATGGCCAGCGAACTGTCCTTTTTATAGGAAATGCTGGCGATAGGGTCCATGACAATGCCGACGCGAACGCTCATGGGGATTTCCTCTAGCAAATTAGGGCGCATAAAAGTGGCGTCAGAGTGGCGCTGCGGCTGTTGTGGGTCAAGGAAAAACCACTGGGCGGGTGCCTCGATAGATTGCGCCAGGAGACTGTGCTAAAAAGGCTGGCACGGCGCAGCAGCCCTTGAATTCCAAGGCTTGCGGCGTTCATCCTGTGCAACATCAGGCAGTACACACCGAAAACCGATTCGCTGTGGCGATGGTAGAGCAGATATGGAACAGCATTCCAACGCCTTGAAGGTGATGGTGATCGACGATTCGAAAACGATCCGCCGCACCGCCGAGACGCTGTTGAAGAACATGGGGTGCGAGGTCATCACGGCGATCGACGGTTTCGACGCCCTGGCCCGTATTGTCGATCATCACCCGCACATTATCTTCGTCGACATCATGATGCCGCGCCTGGACGGCTACCAGACCTGCGCCCTGGTGAAGAACAACCCGGCGTTCAAGTCGATCCCGGTGATCATGTTGTCTTCCAAGGACGGCCTGTTCGACAAGGCCAAGGGGCGCATCGTGGGTGTCGATCAATTTTTGACCAAGCCTTTCAGCAAGGAAGAACTGCTGGGGGCGATCAAGGCCTATGTGCCTGGGTTCGCCGCAGTAGAACAAGCACACTGACGCCGCCTCACGAGGGCCGGCGCCGACCAATGTAGCGGGGAAAACCATGGCACGTGTTCTGATCGTCGACGATTCGCCGACCGAAATGTACAAACTCACCGGCATGCTGGAAAAGCATGGTCACCAGGTGCTCAAGGCCGAAAACGGCGCGGACGGCGTGGCCCTGGCCCGCCAGGAAAAGCCCGACGCGGTGCTGATGGATATCGTGATGCCCGGCCTCAACGGCTTCCAGGCCACGCGCCAGTTGTCCAAGGAGCCGGAAACCAACGGTATCCCGATCATTATCATCACCACCAAGGACCAGGAAACCGACAAAATCTGGGGCGCACGCCAGGGCGCCAAGGACTACCTGACCAAGCCTGTGGATGAAGAAACCCTGATTGCCACCCTGAACAAGGTGCTGGCCGGCTAAGGCTTGCGATCATGACCGAGTCGCAAACCGCCTTCGAGCTGCTGCTGGACATCGACCGCCGCTGCCGCTTGCTGGCCGCGGACCTGCCATCCCAGGAAACGCGCCTGCAACGCTGGAGCGGCATCGCTTTCCGCATAGGGCCAAACGCCTACGTGGCGCCCATGGGCGAAGTCGCCGAGGTGTTGCATGAGCCACGTTGCACCTTGATGCCGGGGGTCAAGCCCTGGGTCAAGGGCGTGGCCAACCTGCGCGGGCGCTTGCTGCCGGTGATGGACCTGGGCGGTTTCCTGGGCCTTGAGTTGTCCAGGGCGCGCAAGCAACGGCGGGTGCTGGTGGTGGAGTTCAACGACCTGTTTGTCGGGCTGCTGGTAGATGAGGTGGTAGGCATGCAGCATTTCCCATTGGATGCCTGGGTGGCGAGCGCTGCCTCGAGCGCGCCGTTTATTCAGGGCCAGTTCGACGGCGACCCGCCGTGGCACGTCTTCAGCCCCTTCGCCCTGGCCCAGGCCCCTGGCTTCATGGATGTTGCCGCATGAGCACCGCTACCACGCCCAAACCCCAGGCCGCTTCACGCAGCCGTTCGCAGATCATCGTGCTGTTTATCGCCTTGATCGTGTTCATCATGCTGCTGTTCGCCAACTTCGCGTACCTCAACACCCAGTCCACCTACGATAAGCAGTACATCGGCCACGCCGGTGAGCTGCGCGTGCTGTCCCAGCGCATTGCCAAGAACGCCACCGAGGCCGCTGCCGGGAAAGCGGCGGCGTTCAAGCTGCTGGGCGATGCGCGCAACGATTTTGCCCAACGCTGGGGCTACCTGAAAAAAGGTGACCCGCAAACCGGCTTGCCGGCGGCGCCCAGTGCGGTGCGCGCCGAAATGCGGGCGGTGCAGACCGACTGGGAGGCGCTGCTGAAAAACACCGACGCCATCCTGGCCAGCGAGCAGACCGTGTTGTCGTTGCACCAGGTGGCGGCGACCCTGGCCGAAACCGTGCCGCAACTGCAAATGGAGTCGGAAAAGGTCGTCGATATCCTGCTGCAACGCGGCGCGCCGGCCAGCCAGGTGGCGTTGGCCCAGCGCCAGTCGCTGCTGGCCGAACGTATCCTGGGGGCGGTCAACACGGTGCTGGCGGGGGATGAAACCGCCGTGCAGGCCGCCGATGCCTTCGGTCGCGATGCCAACCGTTTTGGCGTGGTGCTCAATGGCATGCTCAACGGCAACCCGGGGCTGCGTATCACCCAGGTTGAAGACCCGGACGCCCGGGCGCGGCTGGCGGACATCGCCGAGCTGTTCGAATTTGTCTCCGGCTCCGTGGATGAAATTCTCGAGACCTCGCCGCAGTTGTTCCAGGTGCGCGCCTCGGCGAGCAATATTTTCAACCTGTCGCAAACCCTGCTCGATGAAGCCTCGCACCTGGCCACGGGTTTTGAAAACCTCGCCAGCGGGCGCAGCTTCGACACCATCGGCGGTTACGTGCTGGGCTTGCTGGCGCTGGCCTCGATCATCCTGATCGGCCTGGTCATGGTGCGCGAGACCAACCGCCAACTGCATGAAACCGCGCAGAAGAACGAGCGCAACCAGAACGCGATCATGCGCCTGCTGGATGAAATCGAAGACCTGGCTGACGGCGACCTCACCGTCACCGCCTCGGTCACCGAAGACTTCACCGGCACCATCGCAGACTCCATCAACTATTCCGTGGATCAACTGCGCGACCTGGTCGCCACCATCAACCTCACTGCCGGGCAGGTCGCCGGTGCGGTGCAGGACACCCAGGCCACCGCCATGCACCTGGCCCAGGCGTCGGAGCATCAGGCCCAGCAGATTGCCGAAGCGTCCACGGCGATCAATCAGATGGCGCAGTCCATCGACCAGGTGTCGGCCAACGCGGCCGAATCCTCGGCGGTAGCTGAACGCTCGGTAGAGATCGCCAACAAAGGCAACGAGGTGGTGCACAACACCATCCACGGCATGGACAACATTCGCGAGCAGATCCAGGACACCGCCAAGCGCATCAAGCGTTTGGGCGAATCGTCCCAGGAAATTGGCGACATCATCAGCCTGATCGACGACATCGCCGACCAGACCAACATCCTCGCTCTCAACGCCGCGATCCAGGCCAGCATGGCCGGTGACGCCGGGCGCGGTTTTGCGGTGGTGGCCGATGAAGTGCAACGGTTGGCCGAACGCTCCTCGGCGGCCACCCGGCAGATCGAAACCCTGGTGCGCACCATTCAGGCTGACACCAACGAAGCGGTGATTTCCATGGAGCAGACCACCACCGAAGTGGTGCGCGGCGCACGCCTGGCCCAGGACGCCGGGGTGGCGCTGGAAGAGATCGAAGGCGTGTCCAAAACCCTGGCAGCGCTGATCCAGAGTATTTCCAACGCGGCGCAGCAACAGACCTCATCGGCGGGGCAGATTTCCCTGACCATGAACGTGATCCAGCAGATCACCACCCAGACGTCGTCGGGTTCCACCGCCACCGCAGAAAGCATTGGTAACCTGGCGAAGATGGCCAGCCAGTTGCGCAGGTCGGTATCGGGTTTTACCTTGCCGCCGCCCAAGCAGGTCGATGATTGAAATACGACCTGAAGAACACCACAGTCCAACTATGGCAAGCCAGCTCCCCCATTGGATCTCCATTGTTTGTGAGATACCAGCAACTCATGAATTCTAAGCGGAGCAGTTATGGTTGATCGGCACGACTATGTGGCCCTCGAATGGGTCAAGGGCGATATTGCCGAAACCCTGAAGCAGGCCCGGTCGGCCCTGGACGCGTACGTTGAAACCCATGACGACGACGCTCTAAACGAATGCCTGGCCGGTATTCATCAGGTACATGGCGCGCTGCAAATAGTCGAGTTCTACGGCGCGGCGCTGCTGGCCGAAGAGATCGAGGAACTGGCCCTTGCGCTACAGGCCGGGCACGTTGGCCAACGCGATGAAAGTATCCGCCTGCTGCAACAAGCCCTCGGCCAACTGCCGCTGTACCTCGACCGCGTGCACAGTGCCCGCCGCGACTTGCCGCTGGTGGTGCTACCGCTGCTCAACGACCTGCGCAGCGCCCGTGGTGAAAGCCTGCTATCGGAAACCAGCCTGTTCAGCCCGCAACTGCTATCGATCGAACCGTTGCCTGAGCAAGCCCTGGCCCAACGGGCCACGCCGGATCTGCATGAGCAGTTGCGCCAATGGCGCCACCTGCTGCAACAAGCCCTCGCCGGGTTGCTGCGTGAAGACCACGGCCCCAGCAACCTGGAAGACATGGCGCGGGTGTTCGCACGCCTTGAAGCGCTATGCCAGGGTGCGCCGCTGCTGCCTTTGTGGCAGGTCACCTCGGCGTTGGTCGAAGGCATGCTCACCGGCGTGGTCGCCAACAGCCCGGCGCTGCGCAGCCTGCTCAAGGCCAGCGACAAGCAACTCAAGCGCTTGCTGGTTCAAGGCATCAATGGCATCAACCAGCCGGCACCGGACGAGTTGCTCAAGAGCCTGTTGTTCTACGTCGCCAAAGTCACCCGGCCGACGCCGCGCATGCAGAGCCTGAAGGAGCGCTACGGCTTGGACGAAGCCTTGCCCGACAGCGCCGTGGTCGATGCTGAACGTGCACGGCTGGCCGGGCCGGATCGCAATGCCATGGGCTCGGTACTCGGGGCGTTGTGTGAGGAACTGGTGCGGGTCAAGGAACGCCTGGATCTGTTCGTGCGCAGTGATCGGCAGCACACCCAGGACCTCGAGCCGTTGCTGGCGCCGTTGCGGCAGATCGCCGATACCCTCGCGGTGCTGGGTTTCGGCCAGCCGCGCAAAGTGATCATCGACCAACTCGCCGTGGTGTTGAGCCTGGTCCAGGGGCAGCGCGAACCCAATGACGCGGTGTTGATGGATGTGGCCGGCGCGTTGCTGTATGTCGAAGCGACGTTGGCCGGGATGATCGGCACCGTCGAACCGCAAAGCCGTGAAGACAGCCGCTTGCCCACCACCGACCTGACCCAGATCCATCAGTTGGTGATTCGTGAGTCGTGCCAGTGCCTGCGCCAAGCCAAGGAGCTGGTGATCGACTGCATTGAGGCTGATTGGGATCGTCAGCGCCTGGAGTCCTTGCCCGAGCTACTGAGCCAGGTGCGTGGTGCCCTGGCGATGATTCCCTTGCCGCGTGCGGCGAGCCTGATGCGCGGTTGCACCGATTACGTCGACGAGCAATTGATGATCAACGAGGCCGCCCCTTCAGCGACACAACTGGCGCATTTCGCCGAAGTGGTCAGCAGCCTGGAGTACTACCTCGAACGCATGCTTCAAGACCCTGACGCGGCAGGGGAAAAAGTGCTGGAGTTGGCCACCCAGGGCTTGAATGCATTGGGCTACCTGCCGGTGGAAAAACCCTGGCGCCAGGCCTTGGTCGCGCCGGAGGGGGCACTGTCCACCGAGGTTGCGCCAAACCAATCCCAGTTCGATGCCTTGGCCAGCCCTGCATCACGTCTCAACCCTCCAGCCTTGCAGCGTCCCGGTAGCCTGTTGCCGCCGCCGGCCGGTGAAGAACCGATTGACGATGAACTGCGCGAAGTCTTCCTGGAAGAAACCGATGAAGTCCTCGACGTGTTGCATCGCTACCTGCCCGACAGCGCGGACAAAGCCGCCCAGGGCGAAATGCGCCGGGCTTTCCATACCCTCAAGGGCAGCGGCCGCATGGTGCGCGCCCTGGTGCTGGCCGAGCTGGCCTGGGCCGTGGAGAACCTGCTCAATCGCGTGCTGGAACGCAGTGTAGTTCTTGGCCCTGAGGTGCGGCAGGTGTTGGATGAGGCCGTGGCCCTGCTGCCGGAGCTGATCGCCGATTTCGCTAGCGACGACCAGCGCCAGCGCGATGAAGTCGACGCCTTGGCCGCCCGTGCCCATGCCCTGGCCAGTGGCGCTGCAACGTCGACCACCGAGCCCCATGACCCAATGCTGCTGGAGATCTTCCGCAACGAAGCCCTGGGCCATCTGGACAGCCTCGACCACTTCCTGCAACAGGCCGCCGAGCAGGTGCCGCTGCAGGTCAGCGATGAACTGCAGCGCGCCTTGCACACCCTCAAGGGCAGCGCCTACATGGCCGGCGTGTTGCCCATTGCCGAACTGGCGCGCCCGCTGGATCACCTCACCCGTGAGTACAAGGCCCACCGCGTGCCGCTGGACAAGGACGAAGTGGCGTTGTTGCTTGAGGCACAAGGGCTGTTCCAGCGCGGGGTGCGTGACCTGGACAACAATCCCCTGGCGCCGATCCACGGCGCGGCCAGCGTGATCAGCCGCACCCAACACCTGCTGGAGCATCAACTGGCCGCCTTGCTCGACGCGCCCACGGCCGGCCTGCGCGTCAAGCGTGACCCGCACTTGATCACCAACTTCCTGGCCCAGGGCATGGACATCCTGCTCGACGCTGAAAGCCTGCTGCGCCGCTGGCAGCAACACCCCGGCGACCGTCAGGAACTCACGGCGTTGCTGGACGAACTGACCACCCTGGGCGAGGGTGCGCACCTTGCCGACCTGCATCCTATCGACGCGTTGTGCGAAGCCTTGCTCGACCTGTATGGCGCGGTAGAGGAAAGCAGCCTGGCGGTCAGCGCCCGGTTCTTCCACGAGGCCGAACAGGCCCATGACGCGCTGATCAACATGCTCGACCAGTTGGCCGCCGGCCAGGAAATCAGCCCCGCGCCCGCACGGCTGCAGGCGTTGCGTGCGTTGCTGGACGAAGCCTTGGACCCGTCCGCCACAGGCCTGATCAAAAGCGACGGCAGCCGCACCCTGAGTATCTCCGAGTTGGGCGCGGCCACTGCGCAGTTGGATCACGCCACCGCGATGGACGACGAGATTGTCGAGATCTTCCTTGAGGAGGCCGTAGACATCCTCGACAGCGCCGGCCAGTCGCTCAAGCGCTGGTTACTGGAGCCCGACAGCGCTGCGCCCTTGTCCTCGTTGCAGCGGGATCTGCACACCCTCAAGGGTGGTGCGCGCATGGCCGAAATCGACCCGGTGGGCGACTTGGCCCATGAGCTCGAATGCGTTTATGAGGGTCTGGTAGACCGCCGCTACAGCTATTCCGTCGAGCTGTCCCAGGCACTGATGGCCAGCCACGAACGCTTGGCACAACAATTGGAAGAACTGCAACAACAGCAACCCTTGAGTGACGGCGCCGAACTGATCGAAGGGCTGCGGCAATTGCGCCAGGCCAGCAGCCCGGCAGCGCCGGCTGCGGTGGCGCCAGCCTCGGGTGCCGACCCGGAATTGCTGGATATATTCCTCGAAGAAGCCGCCGATATCCTCGACAGCTCAGGCAGCGCGCTTTTGCGCTGGCAAGACGAGCCGGGCAATCGCCAAGAGGTGGAAACCCTGCTGCGTGACCTGCACACCCTCAAGGGTGGTGCACGCATGGTCGAGATCGGGCCGATCGGCGATCTGGCCCATGAGCTGGAATTTCTTTACGAAGGGCTTTCCGCCGGTTTGCTCGCGCCGAGCCCTGAGTTGTTTGCACTGCTGCAAGGTTGCCATGATCGCCTGGCGCAGATGATCGACGCCGTGGCCGAGGGGTTGCCGGTGGGTTCGGTGGATAAACTCATCGAACGCATCAAGAGCCTGGTGCACCCCAGTGATGAGCCGGTCACACCGGTGGCGCTGCCGGCGGGCAAGGCCGAAGCGGTCGCCGATCCGGCTGCCGACATGGTGAAAATCTCTGCCGACTTGCTCGATGACCTGGTCAACCTGGCCGGCGAAACCTCGATCTTCCGTGGGCGTATCGAGCAGCAAGTCAAGGATGCGCGCATTGCCTTGAGTGAGATGGAAACCACCATCGAGCGCATGCGCGACCAACTGCGTCGGCTCGACAGCGAAACCCAGGGCCGCCTCTTGAGCCGCCAGCAAGCCGAGGCCGAACGCCTGGGCTACGAAGAATTCGACCCGCTGGAAATGGACCGCCACTCGCAGTTGCAACAGCTGGCCCGTGCGCTGTCCGAATCTGCCTCCGACCTGCTCGATCTCAAGGACACCCTTGAGCGCCGCAACCAGGATGCCCACAACCTGCTGCAGCAACAGGCACGCATCAACACCGAATTGCAGGAAGGCCTGATGCGCACGCGCATGGTGCCTTTCGAGCGCATGTTGCCACGCCTCAAGCGCATCGTGCGGCAAGTGGCGGGCGAGTTGGGCAAGGACGTGGAGTTTATCGTCGGCAATGCCGAAGGCGAGATGGACCGCAATGTGCTGGAACGCATGGCGGCCCCCTTGGAGCATATGCTGCGCAACGCCGTCGACCACGGCCTGGAGTCCCGCGAAGTGCGGCTGGCTGCGGGTAAACCGGAAAAGGGCCGCATCACCCTGGACCTGACCCACGAAGGCGGCGACATCGTCTTCGACATGCGTGACGACGGCGCGGGTGTGCCCCTCGAAGCGGTGCGACGCAAGGCGATCAAGCGCGGCCTGCTCGCGCCCCATCAAGAGATCAGCGACCGTGACGTGTTGCAGTTCATCCTGCAACCGGGCTTTTCCACTGCCGAAAAAATCACCCAGATTTCCGGGCGCGGCGTGGGCATGGACGTGGTGCATGAAGAAGTACGCCAGCTCGGCGGCTCGATGGTGATCGACTCGACGCCGGGCATGGGCGTGCATTTTCGCATTCGCCTGCCGTTTACCGTGTCGGTCAATCGTGCGCTGATGGTGCACTGCGCGGACGACCAATACGCGATCCCGCTCAACACCATCGAAGGCTTGGTGCGCGTGCTGCCCCACGAATTGGCGGGGCACTACCAGCAAGACCCACCGCACTATGAATACGCCGGCCAGCGCTACGAGTTGTTCTACCTCGGTGACCTGCTGCACACCGCCAGCCGCCCTAAACTGCTGGGCCAGTACCAGCCGGTGCCGGTACTGCTGGTGCACTGCAATGAACGCCGCGTGGCGGTGCACGTGGATGCCATGGCCGGTACCCGCGAGATTGTGGTCAAGGGCCTGGGGCCGCAATTCTCCGGGGTGCAGGGCGTGACCGGCGCGACCATCCTGGGCGACGGCCATGTGGTGCTGATCATCGACCTGCTGGCGCACATCCGCGCTCGGCAACCGGCCTTGCCGGCCCAGGCAGTGGATGCGCCGCTGATCCTCAACGACCCATTGAAAAAACGCCCGCTACTGGTGCTGGTGGTAGACGACTCGGTCACCGTGCGCAAAGTCACCAGCCGCCTGCTGGAGCGCAACGGCATGAACGTGCTCACCGCCAAGGACGGCATCGACGCCCTCGCGGTGCTTGAGGAGCACACCCCGGACCTGATGCTGCTCGACATCGAAATGCCGCGCATGGACGGCTTCGAAGTGGCCATTCAGATACGCAACGACCCACGCCTGATGCGCTTGCCGATCATCATGATCACCTCACGCACCGGCCAGAAACACCGCGACCGCGCCATGGCCATTGGCGTCAACGACTACCTCGGCAAGCCGTACCAAGAGTCGGTGCTGCTGGAAAGCATCGCTTATTGGAGCAAGTCCCATGCTTGAACACCGCACCAGCCAGCTCACCGGCCTGCTACTGCCCCTGGCCGACCGCCACCTGGTGCTGCCCAACGTTGCCGTGGCCGAACTGATCGACTTCCAGCGCGGCGAACCGGCCAGCGATGCGCCGCCGTGGTATCTGCGGCAAGTGACCTGGCGCGATCGGCAAATTCCGTTGATCAGTTTTGAGGCTGCCTGCGGTGAAGCCAGCATGACGGGAGAACGCTCACGCATCGTGGTGTTGAATGCACTGGGCGGGCGACCGACCTTGAAGTTCATTGCCCTGGTGATCCAGGGTATTCCCCGCTCGTACAAGCTCGACAGCGAATTGAGCTACGTGGACGTGCCCCTGTGCCCGCTGGAGCTGGCAGCAGTGCAAGTGGGCGAGCAGGTGGCGAAGGTGCCGGATTTGATGGGGCTTGAAGCGCTGCTGGTAGAGTCCGGCCTGGCCTGATCCTGAGCCCTATGACGATCAAATGTGGGAGCTGGCTTGCCTGCGATAGCGGCCTGTCAGTCAACATCTCTGCAACTGACCCATCGTTATCGCAGGCAAGCTGCTCCCACACTGAGCTGCGCTCATCTCCAGGTCTCAATCAATCCACGCAGAGCGTGCAAATAATCGATGAGTGTCGGAATAGGATGGAGTTGCTGTAGGCGAGTTCTGAATTTGGAATAGGCGGGTTTTAGGCCGTAGTGCAGTGGCTAGTTTCTGCACTCCTCACTGCCAGCAAGGACTCGCAAATGGCCGTACCGTTAATGCCGCCCGGTGTTTCAATTCTTGAAAACATGGCGATATCCAACTGCAAACGCATTTATCTCAAGCCCGGCTCGGCATTCGCCTATTCCCGGTTTTACTCCCAGGTCCGTGCGGCCGGCCCTTGGAACTACAAGAAGCAGGGGCGTCAGTACGAAGCCTTTGGTAACTTCAATTACGGTGCCACGGGCACGGTGCTGGGCATTCCCGAAAATGTGTTGCTGCGAGCCGCCGGTGTGGCTCAAACCGTCGTCAGAACGACTCGTCCGGATTTTGGATCATGGTGGGGCGGTGAGCCTTTTGGTGATGACCCACGGGACCAATATTGGATAAGAAGAGGTATCGAATATGCCATTTCGCAAGGCCACTAAGCGCCTCATACCTGTTCTGCGTAATTGCCTGCTTGTGATCTGCCTGCTCTATATCGGCGGCAGTTGGGTCCTGTCGCCCGGAACACCGGACCTGGATGAAGTGGTGTTGAAGCATTCCCTGGGCAACGGTATGTCGATCTATGGTGCGCGAGATGCCCAAGGTGGCGCGACGGTGGGGTTTTCCTACAGGTACTACGTGCATAAGGATTTGGGAAGTGATCAGGAAATACTCAGCGCATTAGTGTCGGCACCTGCTTTTCTCAAAACAAAAGAGCCGGATGTTCAAGTCAATAATGAGGGTGGTGCCCTGCATCTGGTTATTCAGGGAGAAGTGTATGAGTACCACAGTTATGCGCTGGAGGGCCTTGGGAAGGTCAGGGTGATGATGGTGTTGTGATGGGCCGGCGCTCAGATTTTTCCTGCAAGCGGGCCTTTTTTATGCCTGCCGTACTCGTTATGACAGCTGTGCGTGGGAGAATCTTCGGAATCTGCCGGGGTCCGATATGCCCGGTCTTGCACACCTGCGCACGGCTGCACCTTATCTGCGTGCAAGCGGAAGAGGGCAGCCTCCATCACATATCGGAGCTGTAAATCATGGTCAATGCCAGCGAAACCCTGTCCTCGCTCAATGCGCTCACCTGCAACCTGGCCTTCGACCTGGACACTTCCCAGCGCGCCATCATGCTGGGGGTCCAGCAAATGGCAGAGTTGGGGCAGTTGTTGGTCGATAGAGCGCTGGAGCAAGTCAGCCCGTCGCCAGCAACTTGAAACGGTCCCAAAAAGGGGCTGATCGTTCCCTCTTTGGGACCGCTATCTAACCAACACCACCGACCAATGTGGGAGTAGGCAAGCTCCCACAACGAGCTACGCGCATCTCTAGGTCTCAATCAATCCGCGCAAACCGTTCAATCACTGGCTGCTCCCGGTGCTCGGCCTGCCATAAGTCATAAGCACTTTGCATCGACAACCATAACTGGGCGGTACTCACGCCCGCGCGCTCCAACCGAACGGCAAGATCCGGGCTGACCGGGGCGTGGCCATGCAAGATCCTTGAAAAAGTCTCACGGGCGAAACCCAGGCGTCTCGCCATCTCGGTGATGGTGATGCCCAAGGCAGGGATCACATCTTCAAGCAGGATCTCACCTGGGTGAGGTGGATTGTGCATACCCATATCAATGCCTCTACTCAGTGGTAGTCAAGATAGTCGACTAGTTCGACCTGATCGTCGAACATCCGAAAAATAATGCGCCAGTTACCACTTATGCTGACGGACCAGTAGTCAAGCAGGTCGCCCTTCAAACGATGGAAGCGCCAGCCGGGCAGGTCCAGTGCATCTGGGTGCTCGGCTTTGTCCAGAATGAGCAGAACGCGGCGCAAGCGCTTTGCATGATTTGCGTTGATGCCTCTGGTTGAACCGGTCTCATAGAAGGCCCTGAGTCCCTTATGTTTCCAGCTAACGATCATGGCATGATTGTGATGTGATGCATCACACTCTGCAATGGCCTTGCATCGGGTTTAACGGTCGGATTCATGATGTCTGCCCGTGGCACGATTCGGATGGAAAAGGCTAGAGAGGCGAGTTCCGAGCAACAACCTGAAAAGCCTGTCGGAGCATTCTTTGCTGCCTATCGGAAGGATGATGGTGGAGGTGGACTTAGGATTTTTCCCGCAAGATTTTGGGCTATGCATGAACTTGTGGTGAGAGGTCCGCACGCCTAGTCTTCGCTCCGTCATCGCAAAAAACGGTGACACGGACGTGCAAGTCCGAGAAACCTGTTTAGGCGCACAAGACGCCTAGAACCAAAGGCGTTCCTTAATGAGACATTCAGGAACCGCATACCATGTCGAACTCCTCCTCATCCAACCTCTTCACCGTAAACCCGCACCAAGACACCGAAACCCTGCTGGTCAACGCCAGCGAAACCCTGTCCTCCCTCAACGCACTCACCTGCAACCTGGCCTTCGACCTAGACACTTCCCAGCGCGCCATCATGCTGGGGATCCAGCAATTGGTAGAGTTGGGGCAGTTGTTGGTTGATAGAGCGCTGGAGCAAGTCAGCCCGTCGCCAGCAACTTGAAACGGTCCCAAAAAGTGACTGATCGTTCCCTCTTTGGGACCGCTATCTAATCAACACCACCGACCAATGTTGGAGCAGGCAAGCCAGCTTCTACATCAAGCTTTATGTGCTACGGCCGATAAGGAGGATTCAGTTTTAGGGATGGAGTGATGTGGGCGTGATGGAATTTCTTGGCGCAGTAGGCAACAGTTTTTCATTTCTCTACAACATGGTTACCGGCGCTTTGATCTTATGGGGCCTGACAGTGACCGCAACAGCGTCCGCAGTCAGGTCATTGGCTGAGGGGCGTGGTGCGCTATGGGGGGCCATGATTTCGACTGTAGGTGCAGTGATCATCCTACTGCTGATCCAGTTGATCGGTGTTCCCGAAGACACAATTAACGTTTTAAACAACTTCATCATCATGACCCTAGGAGGGCTGGGGTCCGGTCTGCTAGCTGTTGCACTCGTGACCAAGCCGAACGCGGTCGAGGCGTTGAAATTCAAACTGGCGTTGTTCAACATTCTTGATTACGCCTTTGTCTGGTTGGGGCTGTCCTCTCTGTCCATGATTTTTCTTTTCCTTATTTCGAAGCTCTCCGGTCGCATAGTGGCAACTGATCATGCGCTTGGCATCATGCTTATTACCTTCCTGTTCACCTTTTTGAGCATTGTGCTGCTTGAGTGCCGTAACAAATTCGCTAAATGGGAAGAGTCGGTCGGACTGGGTCTATTCCTTTTACTACTTGTGCTCTTGGTGCTCTATACAGGGACGCTCGCCTCGGTATGGTCCAAGGCACCGGGTTGGATACTGACGTTAAATAGTCTGGTGGCTTGCTCGATAGTGAGCACATCAATGTATTACCGCAGGCGTGGTGCTGCACCGTTACTCCAGCCGTAACGATCCAGCACCAAGCTTGATTGATACCTCTCCACATTCGCTCCTAAGGTACAGCCCACGACAGCAAACCCCGTGGAGCGACCATGACAACAACCATCACCCCCGACTCGCGCTGGACGCGGCGGCGCGACGAGAAGCAGCGGCGGCTCGGGCTGGTCAAACAGTATGCAGACGGGGCGGTGTTGCCCAGTGACAAGATCGTCGAGGCCCTTGAAGCCTTGATCCTCCCCGGCGACCGCGTGGTGCTGGAGGGCAACAACCAGAAGCAGGCCGATTTTCTCTCGCGCTCCCTGGCCAAGGCCGACCCGGCCAAGCTCCACGATTTGCACATGATCATGCCCAGTGTCGGGCGCTCCGAGCACTTGGATTTGTTCGAGAAAGGCATCGCCCGCAAGCTCGACTTTTCCTTCGCCGGCACCCAATCCCTGCGCATCAGCCAGTTGCTGGAAGACGGCCTGCTGGAAATCGGCGCGATCCACACCTACATAGAACTTTACGCCCGGCTGGTGGTGGACCTGATCCCCAACGTGGTGCTCTCCGCTGGTTTCATGGCTGACCGGGCCGGTAACATTTACACCGGCGCCAGCACCGAAGACACCCCGGCGCTGATCGAGCCCGCCGCCTTCAGCGATGGCATCGTCATCGTGCAAGTCAACCAGTTGGTGGATGACGTCACCGACTTGCCCCGCGTCGACATCCCCGCAAGCTGGGTCGATTTCGTGGTTGTGGCCGACAAGCCGTTCTACATCGAACCGCTGTTCACCCGCGACCCGCGCCATATCAAGCCGGTGCATGTGTTGATGGCGATGATGGCGATCCGTGGCATCTACGAAAAACACAATGTGCAGTCGCTCAACCATGGCATTGGCTTCAACACCGCCGCCATCGAATTGATCCTGCCCACCTACGGCGAATCCCTGGGCCTCAAAGGCAAGATCTGCCGCAACTGGACCCTCAACCCGCACCCCACATTGATCCCGGCGATTGAAAGCGGTTGGGTGCAAAGCGTGCATTGCTTCGGCACCGAACTGGGCATGGAAAACTATATTGCCGCACGCCCGGATGTGTTCTTCACCGGCCGCGATGGCTCGATGCGCTCCAACCGCATGTTCTGCCAACTCGCCGGCCAATACGCCGTGGACCTGTTTATCGGCGCCACCCTGCAAGTGGATGGCGACGGGCATTCCAGCACCGTGACCCGTGGCCGCCTCGCAGGTTTCGGTGGCGCGCCGAACATGGGCCACGACCCACGGGGCCGCCGTCATGGCACACCAGCCTGGCTGGATATGCGCCACGACGATGCCCCCGAAGCCTTGCTTGAACGCGGCAAAAAACTTGTGGTGCAAATGGTCGAGACCTTCCAGGAAGGCGGCAAACCGACCTTTGTCGACACCCTCGATGCGGTGGAAGTGGCCCGCAAAAGCGGTATGCCCCTGGCGCCCATCATGATCTACGGCGACGACGTTACCCATTTGCTCACCGAAGAAGGCATCGCCTACCTGTACAAGGCACGCTCTCTGGAAGAACGTCAGGCGATGATCGCCGCCGTCGCCGGGGTGACCGCCATCGGTATGCGCCACAACCCCAAGGACACTGCGCGCATGCGCCGCGAAGGCTTGATTGCCTTGCCCGAAGACTTGGGTATTCGCCGCACCGACGCCACCCGCGAGTTGTTGGCCGCCAAGAGCGTGGCCGACCTGGTGGACTGGTCCGGTGGCCTCTACAACCCGCCCGCCAAATTCAGGAGCTGGTAAATGCGCGCGCTCAAACAGCATGAACTGAGCCTGGCCGATCGCCTGGCGGATATGGCCGTGGATGCGCTGATCGACGAAGCGGATTTGTCGCCTAAACCTGCCCTGGTAGACCGGCGCGGTAACGGCGCCCACAGCGATTTGCACCTGGGGCTGATGCACGCCTCGGCGCTGTCGTTGTGGCCGATGCTCAAGGAAATGGCCGAGGCCGCGCTCGACATCGGCGAAGTCGGCCTGCCCCTGCGCGAAGCGCTCGGGCGTATTGGCCGGGAAGGCGAGCAGGCCATGCTTGCCACCACCCAGGGCGTGAACACCCATCGCGGTGCGATCTGGGCCCTGGGGTTGCTCACCGCTGCGGCGGCCCTGGAGCCGCGCACCATAACCCTGACCGCCGCCAAGCTGGCCCTGCTCAACGACCGCTTCGCCCCGCAGCCCATGAGCCATGGTGCCCAGGTTGCGCAGCTCTACGGCGCACGCGGTGCCCGTGAAGAAGCCCAGCTCGGTTTTCCCTCGGTGATGCAGCGCGGCCTGCCGCAACTGCACAAGAGCCGCCGCGAAAACGCCGGTGAGCAGAACGCCCGGCTGGATGCTTTGCTGGCGATCATGACGGACCTGGCAGACACCTGCGTGCTCTACCGCGCCGGTACCGAAGGCCTGGCTACCATGCAACAGGGCGCCCAGGCCGTGCTCGACGCCGGTGGCAGCGCAACCCTGGCCGGACGCCGCCAACTGCATGAACTGGACCTGCAACTGCTGGCCTTGAATGCCTCCCCCGGCGGCGCCGCCGACCTGTTGGCCGCCTGCCTGTTTATCGACCGCCTCGACGGAGCGTTGTGATGGAAACCTTATCCTTTGAATTCCCCGCCGGGCAGCCCCCCAAAGGCCGTGCGCTGGTGGGTTGCGTCGGCTCGGGCGACCTGGAAGTGCTGCTGGAGCCGGGCACGCCCGGCACCTTGACCATCCAGGTGCAAACCTCGGTCAATGGCGCGCAGCAACGCTGGCAGCACCTGTTCGAACGCATCTTCCAGGAGCAGACGCCACCGGCCCTGAACATTGATATCCACGACTTCGGTGCCACGCCCGGTGTGGTGCGCTTGCGATTGGAGCAAGGTTTCGAGGAGGTCGGCCATGACTGACTTACTCGCTAAACACAGCTTTGTCGAACTTGGCGCCCGGCAGCGCGCCAAGGCGCTGTTGGATGCGGGCACCTTCCGCGAGTTGATCGACCCGTTCCAGCGGGTCATGTCGCCGTGGCTCAGCCGCCAGGGCGTGGTGCCCCAGGCCGATGATGGTGTGGTGATCGCCAAGGGCAGCATCGGCGCCAAGCCTGTGGTGATTGCCGCGATCGAGGGTAATTTCCAGGGCGGCAGCCTGGGTGAAGTTGGCGGCGCGAAAATCGCGGGCGCCTTGGAGCTGGCGGCCGAAGACAACCGCAACGGCATCCCCACCTGCGCGGTGCTACTGCTGGAAACGGGCGGCGTGCGCTTGCAGGAAGCCAACCTGGGCCTGGCTGCCATTGCCGACATTCATGCGGCGATTGTCGACCTGCGCCAGTACCAGCCAGTGATCGGCGTGGTGGCCGGCACTGTCGGTTGCTTTGGGGGCATGTCCATCGCGGCTGGCTTGTGCAGTTACCTGGTGGTCACTCGCGAAGCACGCCTGGGCTTGAATGGCCCGCAGGTGATCGAGCAGGAGGCTGGCCTGGAGGAATACGACTCCCGCGACCGCCCCTTTATCTGGAGCCTTACCGGTGGCGAGCAGCGCTTCAACAGTGGCTTGGCCGACCGTTATGTGGCCGACGATGTGGCGCAGATCCAGCAAACCGTCAGCGCGCTGTTGCAGCAGGGCGTGCCCGCACAACCACGCAGCCGGCGCGCTGATTTTTACCTGGCACGCCTGGCCGAACTGGACGCGAGCGCGCAAATCGAGCCGGCGACGGTTCGCGCGCTGTATCAGGGAGAACGCTCATGAGAGGCTTGCAGTGGTTCAACGCATTGAGCGCCAACGCAACGCCGGTCGAAGGTTTGCCGGGCTCATTGAAAGTGGCGGATGGTGTGTTGGGTGAACAGGCGGTGCGCTATATCGCCGTGGTCCCCGACCCGCACAACCGCTTCCCCCGCGCCCGCAATGGCGAAGTCGGCCTACTGGAAGGCTGGGGCTTGGCCAAGGCGGTGGACGAAGCCATCGCCCGGGGTGACAAGCGCCCCATCATCGCTATCGTCGACGTACCCAGCCAAGCCTATGGTCGTCGCGAAGAAGCCCTTGGCATTCATCAGGCCTTGGCCGCCGCCGCTGACAGCTACGCTCGCGCTCGGCTCGCCGGCCACCCGGTGATCGCCCTGCTGGTGGGCAAGGCCATGTCGGGGGCGTTCCTCGCCCACGGCTACCAGGCCAATCGCCTGATCGCCCTGCGCGACCCGGGCGTGATGGTGCATGCCATGGGCAAAGCCTCGGCCGCCCGGGTGACCTTGCGCAGCGTCGAAGAATTGGAAACCCTGGCCGCCAGCGTGCCGCCGATGGCCTACGACATCGACAGCTATGCCAGCCTGGGGTTGCTGTGGGAGACGTTGTCAGTCACCCGGATTGAACACCCCACGACGGATGACGTGGCGCGAGTCAGCGATTGCTTGGTGCAGGCAGTCAAGGATATCGGCAGTACCGACTTGAACTCACGCCTCGGCGCCACCAACCGAGCCGCCTCCAGCCGAGTGCGCCAGCTGTTGCGGGAGCAATGGTGAACGCCCACGACTTGCTCTGGGGCATGACCCTGGCGCATTTGCCTGCCGATGCCCCGGACTGGGTGCGGGACGCGATCCGTGCCGGGCATCCGGTAGTGGTGCGGCGCGCCATCGCCGAGCCGGGTCATGTGGCGGTCGGTGTGCGTGGGCGTTTGCGTGAGCAGCGTTTTGCCGCCCGGATGCCCGTGGCGGCGGTGCAACGGCGGGTGGCTCCGCAAGCTTTGCGAGCGGTGGTCTCACCACGGGATTTACCGGCGCTGCGGGCCCTCGATCAACTGCGGCCGGTGCTGGCGCAGCAAGACTGGGGCGTCAGCGGCAGTGCCGGGTTTGAATTGGCCAGTGGCATTGAAGCGCTGCATGCCAACAGTGACCTGGATTTGATTCTGTGCACGCCCAAGCCCCTGGATCGTAGCGAGGCGCGAGCGCTGTTGGCGATCCTGGACACCGCGCCCTGTGCCGTCGACCTGCAACTGCAAACCCCTTTCGGCGCCGTCGCCTTGCGCGAATGGGCCGGCCCCTCACGCCGTGTGCTGCTCAAGACCGTCAGCGGTGCGCACCTTGTATTCGACCCTTGGCAGGCCGTGGCATGAGCAGCCTTCTGGTGTTTCCGGGGCAGGGCGCCCAACGCAGCGGCATGCTCCAGGGGTTGCCGGCCGACATTCTGCAAGAGGCCAGTGATGCCCTGGGTGAAGACGTTCGTCGACTCGACTCGGCGCAGGCGCTTGAATCGACGCGGGCTGTGCAACTGTGCCTGTTGATCGCCGGCGTGGCCCATGCCCGGCGATTAGAGTGCACGCCGGATTATGTGGCGGGCCTGTCCATCGGCGCCTACCCAGCCGCGGTGATGGCCGGGGCCCTGGACTTCGCTGATGCGATAAAACTGGTCAGCCTGCGGGGCGGACTGATGCAGCAGGCTTATCCACAGGGCTATGGCATGACCGCGCTGATCGGCCCTGATCTTTCCAGCGTCGAGGCCTTGCTGGCGGATATCCACAGCCCGCAAATGCCGGTGTACCTGGCCAATATCAATGCCGACAACCAGACCGTCATCGCCGGCAGCAATGAGGCAATGAAGCGAGTTGCCGAGCGCATCAAAGGCAACGGTGTCGCCAAGCGCCTGGCCGTCAGCGTGCCGTCTCACTGCCCGTTGCTGGAGCAACCCGCCCAGGCACTGTTCCAAGCCTTCGTCCCACTCAAGGCGACGCGCATTACTTACCTGAGCAGCACCCGCGCGCGACCTATCCACAACCCCGAACAACTGCGTGACGACCTGGCCTTCAATATGTGCCGCGTCGTCGATTGGCGCGGCACCGTGCAAAGTGCCTACGAGCGTGGTGTGCGGCTGCAAATCGAACTGCCCCCGGGCGCGGTGCTCACCGGTCTGTCACGCCGTGTTTTCGAACAAGGCACGGTGATCGCCTGCGAAGGCGCCCGCCTGGACACCTTGCAGGCCCTGCTGCAAGAGGAGGAGCGCCGCCACCGATAACGCAGTACCCAAGGCTTTCGAAGCACAAAAACAACAATTTCGAACGAGCACTTTGAGGACAACAACCATGATTATCTACGGTGTGGCTTTTTTGGCGTTCTGCACGTTGGCAGGGCTGTTTGTGGGTGAACTGCTGGGCAAGCTGTTGGGTATTCCGGCCAACGTCGGCGGCGTGGGTATTGCCATGCTGCTGTTGATCGGCCTGGGCAGCTACCTGAGCAAACGCGGCCTGTTTACCGGCAAATCAGAGCAAGGCGTGAGTTTCTGGGCCGCGATCTATATCCCGATTGTGGTGGCGATGGCTGCCCAGCAAAACGTGTATGGCGCGATCAGCGGTGGGCCTATGGCGATTCTGGCCGGGACCCTCGCCGTGGTGCTTGGCTTTGCCCTGGTGCCCGTGCTGGTGCGTATCGGTAACCGCGAGCCGGTTGCGGTTGCTCCCACTAAAGAAGCAGGGTGATCGCCATGTACGAATCGATGATGAAAGTGATCACCGGCTACGGCTTGATCAGTGGTTTCGCCGTGATCGGCCTGACCATGTGGGTGTCTTATTGGATCTCCGATACCTTCACCAAGGGCCGCCTGCATGGTTCGGCCATTGCCATTTTGCTGGGGTTGGCGCTGTCGTATGTGGGCGGTGCGTTTACGGGTGGTTCCAAGGGCGTGGTGGATATTCCACTGTTGTCGGGCATCGGTCTGCTGGGCGGTGCGATGCTGCGCGACTTTGCCATTGTCGCCACGGCGTTTGGCGTGAGTGTCGATGAGCTCAAACGCGCCGGCTTCGTGGGTGTGCTGGCGCTGTTTGTCGGCGTGGGCTCGTCGTTCGTTGCCGGGGTAGGGGTGGCGATGGCGTTCGGGTACACCGATGCGGTGAGCCTCACCACCATCGGCGCCGGGGCCGTGACCTATATCGTCGGCCCGGTGACCGGCGCGGCGATTGGGGCCAGCTCCGAGGTGATGGCGCTGTCGATTGCCGCAGGGTTGATCAAGGCCATTCTGGTGATGGTGATGACGCCGTTCGTGGCGCCGCTGATCGGGCTGAACAACCCACGCAGCGCGGTGATCTTCGGTGGCTTGATGGGCACCTCCAGCGGCGTGGCGGGCGGCCTGTCGGCGACTGATCCGAAGCTGGTGCCTTATGGGTGTTTGACCGCGGCGTTCTATACGGCGCTGGGGTGTTTGCTGGGGCCGTCGTTGTTGTTTTTGCTGATGCGTGGGTTGGTGGGCTGACGGGTCGGGCCTCATCGCAGGCAAGCCAGCTCTACAGGCGATCTCGGTCCCCTGTGGGAGCTGGCTTGCCTGCGATGGCGGCCTCAAGCCTGGCGATTGGCATACATCCGACACTCCGCCAACAACGCCAGCAAGTTCGGATCGCGCTCCTTGGCTTTCAGGAACACCACACCGATCTGCTGTTGCAAGCGATACCTGGGCTGCAGCGGTATCAGCTTCACGCGGTTCTCATACACCGCTGCGATACGTCCTGGCAGCAGCGCATAACCCACCCCTGAACTGACCATGCTCAGCAAGGTGAAGATATCGTTCACCTGCATCGCCACCTTCGGCTCGAACCCGGCCTGATGGAACACCCGGTTGCCGTCCTGATGCGTGGCGAAGCCCTGGGTCAGGGTGATGAAGGTGGCATCGCGCACGTCGGCCAGGTCGATTTCCTGATCGCGGTCCAGGGGCGAATCGGCCGGGGTGGCGAGGAAGATGTCATCGCTGAACAGCGCGATCTGCTCACAGTCGGGGTCGTGGGCGTGTTCGTCGAGGGAGATGAGGATCGCGTCCACTTCCATGTTCTTGAGCTTATAGAGCAGGTCGAAGTTGGAGCCCAGGATCAGGTCGATATTCAGTTCGCTGCGCCGGATTTTCAGGCCCATGATCAATTGCGGCACGGTCTTGACCGTCAGCGAATACAGCGAGCCGAGCTTGAAACGTTCGGCCGAGAACCCGGCGGCTTCGCGGGTAAGGCGCACGCTGTCCACCACATCAGTCACCAGTTTCTGCGCACGCTCTTCGAGCACGTAGGCGCTTTCCAGCGGGGTGAGGTTGCGCCCTTCGTGTTTGAACAGCGGGCAGCGCAGGGCACTTTCCAGGGAGTGAATGGCGCGGTGCACGCTGACATTGCTGGTTTGCAACTCGGCGGCGGCGCGGGCCAGGTTGCCGGTGCGCATGAACGCCAGGAAGATCTCCAGCTTCTTGAGGGTGAATTCTTCGTCGATCAGCATGGCCTTGGGCTCTTGTTCGATTGCACTCGATTGTGCCCGTAAACGCGGCTGTCGTCGCCGGAACGTCACGTGCCGCTTGCACTCTGATGCGCAAGGCTGGACGCTTGTCCGCCTGTTCTTGAGGGTTACGGGAGGTCAATGGCAGATGTACCACGGGGAACGATTCAACGCCTGGAGCCATTTGCTCGGTGCAGTCGCGGCCTGTATTGGCGCCGTGTGGATGTTGGTAGTGGCGAGCCTTGACGGCAGCCCCTGGAAGATCGTCAGCGTGGCGATTTATGGTTTTACCCTGATGGTGCTGTACAGCGCGTCGACGGTTTACCACAGCGTGCGGGGGCGGCGAAAAGCGATCATGCAGAAGGTCGATCACTTTTCCATTTACCTGTTGATAGCCGGCAGTTATACGCCATTCTGCCTGGTGACCCTGCGCGGGCCGTGGGGCTGGACGTTGTTCGGGATTGTGTGGGGGCTGGCGGTGATCGGCATCCTGCAGGAGATCAAGCCGCGTTCGGAGGCGCGGATTTTGTCCATCGTGATCTACGCGGTAATGGGCTGGATCGTGCTGGTAGCGGTCAAGCCGCTGATGGCGGCATTGGGCACGGCAGGGTTTATCTGGTTGGCGTCCGGTGGGGTGCTGTACACCGTAGGCATTATCTTTTTTGCCCTGGAGGATCGCTTGCGCCATTCCCACGGCATCTGGCATTTGTTTGTGATTGGCGGCAGCCTGCTGCATTTTGTGGCGATCATGCATTACGTGCTCTGATTGTGGGAGGGGGCTTTGGTGGTCTTAGAGACGTGCCAATAACTCACAGGCGCGACTGCCGAAAATCTGCAGCAGCTTGGCCAGCATATGCGGCGGTGGCTCGTCGGCGCGGGTCAGGGCGTAGAGGGTGATGGGTAGCGGTGGGGTGAGCGTGCGGATCTGAGTGGTGGCCGTTGAGGCGCCCAGGGCTGTGAAAGGGTCGATCACGGTCAGACCGGCGCCGGATTCGACCATCGCACGCGCCAGGGAATAGGTTTGCACCGAGAGGGTCACCCGTGGCGGTGGATCGACGCTCTCCAGGTAGCTGTCCAGCTTGGTCGCCAGCGGATCAGCACTGGAAAGCCCGATCAATGGCGCGCCCGCCAGTTCGCTCAGCGATAATGGCCGGTTGATTTCAGCCGCCGACCAATAGCCCTCCGACGCCAATGCAACCAGTACGCCATTGGCCAGCACCTGTGTGGTCAACCCGGGATGGCCGGAAAAGTTGAGGGTCAGCGCCAGGTCGATTTCGCGCATTAACAGCTTCTGGACCAGCTCACGGCTATGGTCGCTGGACAGCTCGCAAGCCATGTCGGGGTATTCGCGCTTCCATTCCAGAACCGCCGGAGGCAGCAGAGACAAGGCCAACGCGGGTATCGCACCAATGCGCACGCTTTGCCCTGGGGCGCGGCGCAAGCTCTTGGCCAGGCGCCTTACACCTTGCAAGCTTTCGGTGACTTTCTCGACTTCGCGTTCCAGCGCCAGGGCTTCCGGGGTGGGTTGCAATTTGCCGCGTACGCGCAGAAACAGCGCAAAGCCCAGCTGCATTTCGGCGTGCTGCAACACTTTGGTCACCGCCGGTTGCGAGACGTGCAGCAACTGCGCGGCGGCACTGATCGAGCCAGTCTGGCGAATGGCCTGGAAGATTTCGATATGACGCAAGCGCATGGCAGGTCCATAACCTTTGTTTATAGGTGACCCATCTTTATTCATTGTCGGTGGTCTGTCACCTGCGCCTACGCTTGGCCTTCAGTTAATCAACGGTCCGGGGGCTGGGATGGCGAGGCAGGTTTGCATCATCGGTGGTGGGGTCATCGGCCTGGCCAGTGCTTACGCACTGGTGCGGGCCGGCCACGAGGTCACGGTGATAGACGCCCGTGACTCCCTGGGCAGCGAAACCAGTTTTGCCAACGGTGGGCAACTGTCCTATCGCTATGTTGCGCCACTGGCTGACGCGGGGGTGCCCTTGCAGGCAATCGGGTGGTTGCTGCGGGGCGACTCGCCCTTGAAGTTGCGACCCCGCCTCGACCCACAGCAATGGCGTTGGATGGCGGCCTTTATCGGCGCTTGCCGGGGTTCGGTCAATAAGCGTAACGGTGCCCATCTTCTGCGCCTGGCTACCCTGAGTCAGAGCACGTTACAGCAGTGGCGCGAGGATGATCGCCTGGGCGACTTCGACTGGAGACGCAACGGCAAGCTGGTGATGTTTCGCAGCGCCAGCACCTTTGAACATGCCCGCGCCAAGGTCACAAATTTCCTGCAGCAACAGGTGTTGTCGTCTGTTGAGTGCGCTCGCCTGGAGCCCGCACTGGCGGCCGGTGGCTTTGTCGGCGGCATCTACACGCCGAACGAGGAAGTGGGGGATTGCCACGCTTTTTGCCGGCAATTGGCAGCCCGGCTTGAGGCGTCGGGGCGTTGCAGGTTCTTGCTCGGGCGCAAGGTCACCGGGCTGCGCCATGCTGGCGGTGCGGTGCAGGCCATCGAACTGGGTGACGAGGTGATGCCGGTCGAACAGTTGGTCCTGGCGGCCGGTTATCGCAGCGCTGAGTTGGCGCTGCCGGGGCTGTCACTGCCCTTATATCCGCTCAAGGGCTACAGCCTGAGCGTGCCGATTGGCCCGCAACACAAGGCGCCGAATGTGAGCATCACCGACTACGACCGCAAGATCGTCTACGCGCGCCTTGGCGAGCAACTGCGGGTCGCGGCCATGGTGGATATTGTGGGATTCGATGCCGGCCTCGAACCTTCGCGCCTGGCGTTGATAAAGCGCCAGGCAGTAGAGACATTTCCCCATGCAGCTGACTACGCGCACGCGCTCGAATGGGCTGGCATGCGCCCGGCCACGCCAACGGGCGTGCCGCTGATTGGTGCCAGTCCCTATCGCAACCTGTGGCTGAACCTGGGCCACGGCGCGCTTGGCTTTACCCTGGCCTGCGGCAGCGGCCAACTGCTGGCCGAATTGATCGACCAGCGCACCCCTTCCATTGATATGCAGGGCCTGACGCCCCGCGCCGCTTGAGGATGCAGCCGTGACCATTACCCGAATCAACAGCAACGAACGACTCAGCGGTGCCGTGACGTTCAAGGAACTGGTGTTCCTGTCGGGCCAGGTGCCGGGCGACGGCCTGGATGTGGCTACCCAGACCCGGGAAGTGCTTGCCAGAATCGACACGCTGTTGGCCGAGGCGGGCAGCGATAAGGACCACTTACTCAACGCGACGATTTACCTGAAGGACATCGCTGCCGGTTTTACGCCGATGAATGAAGTCTGGTCCGCATGGCTCTCGCCAGGCATGGCGCCCACGCGCACTACCTCGCAGGCAGAGCTGGCGCGGCCGAGTGTGCTGGTGGAAATCAGCGTGATCGCAGTCCGTAAATAACCTCAAATACCCACGGAGAATAACAATGAAAACAATCCTGTTGACCGGCTGCGCGCTGGGGCTTTTGTTGAACGCACAGGCCCATGCAACCGAAGCGCCGCTGGAGGGCACTTTGAGCAAAATCGCCAGCGCCAAGTCCATCACCCTGGGCTACCGTGATGCGTCGGTGCCGTTTTCCTACGTGGGGGATAACAGTGGTAAACCGATGGGCTACTCGGTGGACCTGGCGAACAAGATTGTCGAGCGTATTCAGCAGAAAACCGCATTGGGCGACCTCAAGGTGAAGTACAACCTGGTGACGTCCCAAACCCGCATCCCGCTGGTGCAGAACGGCACTGTCGACCTGGAGTGCGGCTCCACCGGCGTGACGGCTGAGCGCCAGAAGCAGGTGGCATTCTCCTACGGGTTTATCTACGTAAAGGGCCAGTTGCTCACGGCCAAGGACAGCGGGATCAAAGGCTTTGCCGACCTTGCGGGCAAGAATGTGGTGACCACTGCCGGCACCACCAATGAGCGCTTTCTCAAAAGTTATAACGCTGAACACAAAGCCAATATGTTCGTGATCAGCGCCAAGGACCATGGCGAAGCGTTCAAGATGCTCGAGACTGGCCGGGCGGTAGCGTTTTATATGGACGACGCGTTGCTCTACGGCGAGCGCGCCAAGGCCAAGGACCCGCATCACTGGGTGGTCGTCGGCGAGGAGCAGTCGCGGGAGATCTACAGCTGCATGGTGCGCAAGGATGACCCGCAGTTTCTGGCTGTGGTCAACGAAACCCTGGGCGATCTGTACCGCTCGGGAGAGATCAACGGGATTTACCAGCGCTGGTTCGAGCAGCCGATTCCGCCCAAGGGCTTGAACCTGGAGTTCCCGATGACCAGCGAGTTGAAAGCGATCATCGCCAAGCCGGTGAGTGACCCAGTGGAGTAAGCCTGGGGTAACCCGATAAAACTGTGGGTGCAGGCAAGCCAGCTCCCACAGTTGATTGGGTTTACAGGTTGAGGTTAGAAGTCGCCCCAGAGTTGTTGGGCGACGGATAGTGCGACGACGGGCGCGGTCTCGGTACGCAACACCCGCGGGCCGAGGCGAGCGGCGTGGTAGCCGGCGCCCTGGGCGGTCTCGACTTCATTATCGGTGAGCCCACCCTCGGGGCCGATCAAGAACGCCAGGGTTGATGGCTTGGCGTGGCTGATCATCGGTTCTGCCACCGGGTGCAGCACCAGCTTCAAATCCGCCTCGGTTTGCTTGAGCCAGTCTGCCAGCAAGAGCGGGGGGTGAATCACCGGCACCGTCGAACGCCCACATTGCTCACACGCACTGATTGCCACCTGGCGCCAGTGCAGCAAGCGCTTGTCGGCGCGTTCGTCCTTGAGGCGCACTTCGCAGCGGTCGCTGAAGATCGGTGTGATGGCGTTGACGCCCAGTTCAGTGGCCTTCTGGATCGCCCAATCCATGCGCTCGCCCCGGGACAGGCCCTGGCCGAGGTGAATATGCAGGGGCGATTCGGCCTGGCCGGTAAAGCTATCCGTGAGTTGCACGGTGACGCGTTTTTTACCGACTTCCAGCAAGGTGCCACCAAACTCCTGGCCGGAGCCGTCGAACAATTGCACGGCATCGCCTTCACTCATGCGCAACACACGGCTGATGTAATGCGCCTGGGCTTCGGGCAGTTCGTGGTCACCGAGACTCAGCGGGGTGTCGGTGAAAAAGCGGGACAGTCTCATGTCTGTTCTCTGGAAAATTCAACATCGATAGGGCTGTTTTTTGTGGCGATGGAGCGGTCAGCCTGGGTCTCGGAAGCCTGGGTGAAAATCTTTGGGCACCGCCACACTGACCTTGCTGTTGGTGGCGATATCGATCCCCTCGCTGGCGACCTCAGCCAGGAAGTCGATCTGCTCGGGTGTAATCACATAGGGCGGCAGGAAATACACCACGCTGCCCAGTGGCCGCAACAGCGCCCCACGCTCCAGCGCGTGCTCGAAGACCTTCAGGCCACGGCGTTCCTGCCATGGGTAGGCGGCCTTGGTGGCTTTGTCCTGCACCATCTCGATCGCCAGCACCATGCCGGTCTGGCGCACTTCCGACACGTGAGGATGGTCGACCAAGTGCGCGGTGGCCGTCGCCATGCGCTGGGCCAGGGCCTTGTTGTTTTCGATGACGTTGTCTTCTTCAAAGATATCCAGCGTCGCCAACGCCGCCGCACAGGCCAGCGGGTTGCCGGTGTAGCTGTGGGAGTGCAGGAAGGCACGCAGGGTCGGGTAGTCGTCGTAGAAGGCGCTGTAGACCTCTTCGGTGGTGACCACGGCGGCCAGCGGCAGGTAACCGCCGGTGAGCGCCTTGGACAGGCACAGGAAGTCCGGGCGGATGCCGGCCTGTTCACAGGCGAACATGCTGCCGGTGCGGCCAAAGCCCACGGCGATCTCGTCGTGGATCAAGTGCACGCCATAGCGGTCGCAGGCTTCGCGCAGCAGCTTGAGGTACACGGGGTGGTACATGCGCATACCACCGGCACCCTGGATCAGCGGCTCGACGATCACGGCAGCGACGGTGTCGTGATGCTCGGCCAGGGCCTGTTCCATCGCCATGAACATGTTGCGCGAGTGTTCTTCCCAGCTCATGCCTTCGGGGCGCAGGTAGCAGTCCGGGCTCGGCACCTTGATAGTGTCGAGCAGCAACGCCTTGTAGGTCTCGGTAAACAGCGGCACGTCGCCCACCGACATCGCGGCGATGGTTTCGCCGTGGTAGCTGTTGGTGAGGGTGACGAAGCGCTTTTTGTTCGGCTGGCCGCGGTTGAGCCAGTAGTGGAAGCTCATCTTCAGCGCCACTTCGATGCAGGACGAACCGTTATCGGCATAGAAGCAGCGGGTCAGCCCTTCGGGTGTCATCGCGACCAGGCGCTCGGACAGCTCGATCACCGGTTGATGGCTGAAACCGGCGAGGATCACGTGCTCCAGCTGATCGACCTGATCCTTGATGCGCTGGTTGATACGTGGGTTGGCGTGGCCGAATACGTTGACCCACCATGAACTGACGGCATCAAGGTAGCGCTTGCCTTCGAAGTCTTCCAGCCATACGCCTTCACCGCGCTTGATGGGCACCAGGGGCAATTGCTGGTGGTCTTTCATCTGGGTGCAGGGATGCCACAGCACCGCGAGGTCGCGTTGCATCCACTGGTTGTTCAAGCCCATCGGTATCTCCTCGAAGCGGTCCTGCGGCGGACGCAGGCGAAACAATCGCGCAAGCCTATGCAATGGTGGCTTGGGTCACAAGCCATTGTGGGGAAATTCGCGGTAAATGCAGGACGGTCTGTCACGTTTCCCAGGGATAGTCTTAATCCCTCGTTAATTTATGATGCCTAGCCTCTTTATCGTATTTCTCGATATTTCAAAGCAAAATTTTCCGCTTTAATTCGATAGGTAAAGCGCTAGTCTTGGGCACAGTTCTTACGGGATTAAGTACATGCAGCTACGTAATTCGCCGGCCCGCTATGGTTGGGTCAGCATGGTTCTGCACTGGGGCGTAGCCCTGGTGGTGTTCGGTTTATTTGCCCTGGGCTTGTGGATGGTCGGTCTCGATTACTACAGCGCCTGGCGCAAAGATGCGCCCGACTTGCACAAGAGCATTGGCATCACGCTGTTCGCCATCATGCTGGTGCGGATCGTCTGGCGCCTGGTCAGCCCGCCGCCACCACCGCTGGCCACCTATAGCCGCATGACGCGCCTGGGTGCTGCATTTGGGCACGCTTTTCTTTATCTCGGGCTTTTTGCCGTGATGATTGCCGGTTACCTGATTTCCACCGCAGACGGTGTCGGTATCCCGGTGTTTGGCCTGTTTGAAATTCCTGCCGTGGTTTCCGGTCTACCGGACCAGGCAGATACCGCCGGTTGGGTGCATCTGTACCTGGCCTGGGTGCTGGTGGTTTTCGCCGGCTTGCACGGTGTGGCAGCACTGAAACACCATTTTATCGATCGTGATGCGACCCTTACGCGAATGCTGGGACGCAAAGCCTGATGTTCAACCTCGACTCACAAGGAATAGAAAGCATGTTGAAAAAAACACTCGCTGCGCTGGCAATCGGTTCTGCCCTGCTGTCCGCAGGTTCGGCGATGGCCGCTGACTACGTGATCGACAAGGAAGGCCAGCACGCCTTCGTCGATTTCAAGATCAGTCACCTGGGCTACAGTTTCATCACCGGTACCTTCAAGGACCTGGACGGTAAGTTCAGCTTTGACGCTGCCAAGCCTGAAGACGCCAAGGTGGAAGTGAATGTTCGCACCGCCAGCGTGTTCTCCAACCACGCCGAGCGCGACAAGCACGTCACCAGCAAAGACTTCCTGGATTCGGGCAAATTCCCTGATGCCAAGTTCGTCTCCACCAGCGTCAAGCCAACCGGCAAGAACGCTGATGGCAAGCAGACTGCGGACGTAACTGGCGACCTGACCTTCCACGGCGTGACCAAGCCTGTCGTGGTCAAGGCCACGTTCCTGGGCGAAGGCAAGGATCCATGGGGCGGCTACCGTGCCGGCTTTGAAGGCACCACCTCGATCAGCCGCAAAGAATTCTTCCCGGCTGGCATGGACGTAGGCCCACAGTCCGACGCTGTTCAGCTGTACATCACCTTTGAAGGTGTGAAAGCGAAGTAATGCTTTGTATGTAGGTGCGAGCTAGCTCGCTCCTACAGGCAAAAAAAACCCGTATCTCGCGATACGGGTTTTTTTTATGCTTCGCGGTTGCGAGTCAGCAGCGCTGGTTTCTCACCACGAGGACGGCCTGGCAGTTGATCCAACTGCTCAGGTGTCGGGAAGCGATCCGCTTTCGACTCCTTGTGGATGATCTTCGGCGCCGGGCCACCCCGTGGGTTTTGTACTGCAGGCTCGGACGAGCGAGGCTGATCGTCACGGGCCGGGCGGCGGTTGTTGCTGCGTGAATCTTCGCGACGGGCCTGGCCGTCACGCGGTGCGCCATTACGCGGGCCGCTGCGCTTGGCAGGTGGGGTACCGGTGGTACCGCCGCTGCTGTTGCGCGGGGCGTTCTGGCGACCGCCCTGTGGCTGGCCGCTACGTGGAGCGCCTGCGCCCTGAGCCGGAGCCCCTGGACGACGGCCACGGCCCTGGGCCGGTTTGGCCTGGGGCACGTAGTCGACGCGGTTACCGAAGTTATCGATATCGTCGTCAAGGAACTCGTCCGGGGCGCGGTCGGCCGCGGCGCGTGGTGGCTGGCTCGGCTGGCGCTGTTCGCGGGCCGGGGTGCCTTCACGGGGCTTCTGCTCACGGGCCGGGCGTTCGCCACGGCTGCTGGTCGCGGATTTTTCCTTGCCCTTGTCCTTGCCTTTGTCGCGACGACCACCGCCACCACCGCCGCCGTTCGGGCCATCGCCCTTCGGACCACGTGGGTTGCGAGGGTTGCGCACATCCGGACGCTCGCGCGCTTCTGGCTTCTCGGCCTCCACGGCGCTGGCATCGAAGCCCATCAGATCGCCATCGGCGATTTTCTGCTTGGTCATGCGCTCGATGCTTTTCAGCAGTTTTTCTTCGTCCGGCGCGACCAGCGAAATGGCCTCGCCCGAGCGACCGGCACGGCCCGTACGGCCGATACGGTGCACATAGTCTTCATCGACGTTTGGCAGCTCGAAGTTGACCACGTGTGGCAACTGGTCGATATCCAGGCCGCGTGCGGCGATATCGGTGGCCACCAGGATACGCACGCTGCCGGCCTTGAAGTCGGCCAGGGCTTTGGTGCGCGCGTTCTGGCTCTTGTTGCCGTGAATGGCGACGGCGGTGAGGCCGTGCTTGTCCAGGTACTCGGCCAGGCGGTTGGCGCCGTGCTTGGTGCGGGTGAATACCAGCACCTGTTCCCAGGCACCCTGGGTGATCAGGTGCGCCAGCAGCGAGCGCTTGTGGCTGGCGGCCAGGCGGAACACGCGTTGCTCGATACGCTCGACCGTGGTGTTGGGCGGCGTGACTTCGATGCGCTCGGGGTTGTGCAGCAGCTTGCCGGCCAGGGCGGTGATGTCGTTGGAGAACGTTGCCGAGAACAGCAGGTTCTGACGTTTGGCCGGCAGGCGGGCGAGGACCTTTTTCACGTCATGGACAAAGCCCATGTCGAGCATGCGGTCGGCTTCGTCCAGCACGAGGATTTCCACGTGGGACAAATCGACGCTGCCTTGGCCGCACAGGTCGAGCAAACGACCCGGGCAGGCCACCAGTACATCGACGCCACGGGACATGGCCTGAACCTGAGGGTTCATGCCGACGCCGCCGAAGATGCAGGCGCTGACGAACTTCAAGTCGCGGGCATACAGCTTGAAGCTGTCGTGCACCTGAGCGGCGAGTTCGCGGGTTGGGGTCAGGACCAGTACACGCGGTTGGCGCGGGCCGTGACGTTGGGATTTGTCCGGGTGACCGTTGGGAAACAACCGCTCCAGGATCGGGAGGGCGAAACCGCCGGTTTTACCAGTACCTGTCTGAGCCGCGACCATCAGGTCGCGACCTTGCAACACGGCGGGAATGGCCCGCTGTTGCACCGGAGTAGGCTCGGTATAGCCCGCTGCCTCGATGGCGCGGACTAAAGCCTCGGAGAGACCGAGGGAAGCAAAGGACATGAGTAATCCTGTTTTAGTTAGGGCTTGGCCCAAAGGGATAATCTTGCCGGGCGTGAATGGCGCTTAGGGGAGCGCAACCCCGTCCGGTCCTGCTGCGTCTGGCGGGCACTCCACCGGCTCGCGCGGGCTGCAAAGCTGCGCAGTAGCTGGGTTGGGTGCCGTTTTCAAGACCCGAGCGGCCGGGCGTAAGCCTGGCGGAAAGGCCGCAGTATAACAGAGCAATCACTGCGCGCTGCTTTCCTGCTGCTCAACGGCGTGTTCGGGGGCTGGTATGGGGGCTGTTTGCTCGTGCATCCGCCCATATTTGGCGCTCAATGTGGCATAGGCGGGCTCTTGCTTGAAGCGCTTGAGCTCGGCGGCAAAGCGTTGCACCAGCAGGTCCATGCCTGCGCCACGGCGTACCGCAAGAAATTGCTGCTGGCGGCTGACCACCACCGACGCCTGGCTGACTTTACCTTCCAGGCCCAGCGCCTTGAGCACGTGGTGCCCCACGCGCCGGTCAGTCACCACCATATCGACGCGACCCAGCATGAGTTTGCCAAAGTTGGCTTCATGGCTGGGTGCGGGTTCGCGCTGGAAGGCGTTGGACTTACTGAACGCGTCGCCATAAAGGTAGCCAGGCGAAACGCCAACGGTCAGGCCACGCAGGTCGTCGAGCGTGGCGGCGGGGTGAGGGCGTTCGTTGGCATAGAACAAGACAAATTCGACTTCCGACAACGGCTCGCTGGGATAGAGCAGCAACGCGTCGCGCTCCTGGCTATGAAAGATATCCAGCGCGCCGTCGGCGTGGCCCTGCTCGAGCATCGCCAGGCAGCGCTTCCAAGGAAGGAACTGCCATTGCACGTCCACCCCCAGGCGCTGGAACACGATCACTGTGGTTTCATAATCCAGGCCGGCCATGGTGCCGTTGTCTTCGTAGACATAGGGCGCCCAGGGTTCGGTGACAATGCGCAGTTTCTCGCCATGAGCGGTCAGGCTCAGGCAAGAAAACAGCACAGCGGTCAACAGCTTGAAGAGGACGGGCATACCCTGAGGTTACGACGCTCCCCGAAGAAAGAGAAGCTCTGGCACGCGCATTGGCGGGCGGTCTTACTTCGCGGGAGCGTTCAGCAGGTGTTCGTGGATCGCGGCCCGGCGCTCACCCAGAATCAAACGCACCACGGGGTTGGCGAACCAGTGTTCCAACTGGTGGGCATCAATCGGGCGCTTCTGGCGTTCTTCCTGGTTTTGTCGGGCCTTGTCCCACCAGACCGGGCCGCACGCCTGGTCGAACTCGTTTTCGTGTTCGTAGCAGCCGTAGAGAATCTCGCGGATGAACTGTTGCTGATGCTTGGGCAGCAGCAGGGTGATCAGCTTGTACATCAAACGCTGCAAACGCGGCGGGCGCGGCAGGTGCGAGGAGACCTGCCGCGTATCGGCCAGGGCTTGTGCACTGGTGGGTGCGCTGGCGTGCTTGGCGATCCACGCCTTGACCTTGGCCCGGAACAGCTGTTTGCGGCTCCAGTAATGGTGGATCAGGTCGGGGCACTCGCGCACCTTGAGGGTACGGTAGGCGGCGATGGACAGGCAGAACTCTTCCAGGGTGTAGGCGCCCTGGGCGTGGGGGAACAGTTCATCCATCAATTCGATGGAGCGGTCGAGGATGTGCGCATCCTGTTGGGTCAGGCCCATGACGCCGGAGTTGAGGGTCATCATGTCATCGTCGGCCACGCCCATGTCCAGCAGGCGCTGGCGCAGGGCGGTGTAGAGGATGCTTTCGTGATTGTCGCCGTACTTGGTGTAGAAAGCGTTGCACAGCAGGGTGCCGGGCTGTACGCGTTCGAACAGGGCCATGGGCGAATGATGGAAGAAAGTGTCGGTGTCGATCAGCAGTGCCACCGGGGATTCTTGCAGCACCTGGCGCAGCACCACGTGTTTGGTACGAAAGTGATAGCCGTGGGGCTCGCTCCAGCGTTTGCGGGTGGCCTCGTCCAGCGGGCGGACGCGCACCGGCAGCAAGCGATAGGGTTCGGGGTTGTCGCTGAATACCTGAATGTCGATGTTCGCGTCCGGCGTGTCCTGCAGGAATGCCAGTGCGCTGGCGATGCTGAATACGGCTTCCTGATGGTAGGTGTCGGCGCCGAAGACCAGGTAGACCAGTTGCGGGCGGGACGTCGAGGGCACTGTATTCATGGACTGCGGGGTTCCGTGGGTAACGTAAAACGACAAAGGCCCTCGTCAGAACGAGGGCCTTGGTACAACCGGTCAAGCGTTAACGTGGCAGCTTGAGGTTGTTCCAGATGGCAAGGCTGGGTTCAGCCTGGTTCAGGGTATAGAAATGCAACCCTGGTGCACCACCTTGCAACAATTGCTCACACATCTCGGTGATGACCTGCTCGCCGAACGCCTGGATGCTTTTGACGTCATCGCCATAGGCTTCCAGTTGCTTGCGCACCCAGCGCGGGATCTCGGCGCCGCAGGCGTCGGAGAAGCGCGCCAGCTTGCTGTAATTGGTAATCGGCATGATGCCCGGCACGATCGGGATGTTCACGCCCATCGCCCGTACACGCTCGACGAAGTAGAAGTAGCTGTCGGCGTTGAAGAAATACTGGGTGATCGCACTGTCGGCGCCGGCATTGGCCTTGCGCACGAAGTTCTGCAAATCGTCTTCGAAATTGCGCGCCTGGGGGTGCATCTCCGGGTAAGCGGCTACTTCGACATGGAAGTGATCGCCACTTTCTTCGCGGATGAAGCTCACCAGATCGTTGGCGTAGCGCAGCTCACCGCTGGCCATGCCCATACCCGATGGCAGGTCGCCACGCAGGGCAACGATGCGCTTGATGCCGGCGGCTTTGTATTGGGTCAGCAGGCTACGCAGGTCGGCCTTGCTGTCGCCCACGCAGGACAAATGCGGAGCGGCGGGAACTTTGACTTCACTTTCAAGCTGCAACACGGTGTTGATCGTGCGATCACGGGTCGAACCGCCAGCGCCGTAGGTGCAGGAGAAGAAGTCAGGGCTGAAGCTGGCCAACTGCTTGGCAGTTGCCATCAGTTTTTCATGCCCAGCATCGGTCTTGGTCGGGAAGAACTCGAAGCTGTAGCGACGGTCTTGGGACATGGTCATACCCTTGGAAACTCGAAAGCCTGGAAGGCATACGCAATCGATGCGGGTGCCTGGCTTTCTGTGGGAGCTGGCTTGCCTGCGATAGCATCAGCTCGGTGTTACTGGAACACCGAGGCGTCTGCATCGCGGGCAAGCCCGGCTCCCACAGAAGAGCCGGCGCCAGCAAGGCCGATCAGTAGCGGTAAGCGTGCGGCTTAAACGGACCTTCAACCGTCACGCCGATGTAGTCGGCCTGGGTCTTGGTCAGTTGAGTCACCACGCCGCCGAAGCCGCGGACCATTTCCAGGGCCACTTCTTCGTCGAGTTTCTTGGGCAGTACTTCCACGGTCAGGCGCTCGGCTTTCTGGGCTGGCGACAGGTCGGCGTACTTTTGTTCGAACAGGAAGATCTGCGCCAGCACCTGGTTGGCGAACGAGCCATCCATGATGCGGCTTGGGTGACCAGTGGCGTTGCCCAGGTTCACCAGGCGGCCTTCGGCCAGCAGGATCAGGTAGTCATCGTTCTGTGGGTCGAAATCACCAGCGCCGGTACGGTGAACCTTGTGTACCTGCGGCTTCACTTCTTCCCATGCCCAGTTCTTGCGCATGAAAGCGGTGTCGATCTCGTTGTCGAAGTGACCGATGTTGCAGACAACGGCGCGCTTCTTCAGGGCCTTGAGCATGTTCGCATCGCACACATTCACGTTACCGGTTGTGGTGACGATCAGGTCGATCTTGCCCAGCAGGGCTTTGTCGATGCTGGCTTCGGTGCCGTCGTTCTGGCCGTTGATGAACGGCGAAACCACTTCGAAACCGTCCATGCAGGCTTGCATGGCGCAGATCGGGTCGACTTCGGAGACCTTGACGATCATGCCTTCCTGACGCAGGGACTGGGACGAACCCTTGCCCACGTCACCGTAGCCGATCACCAGGGCTTGCTTGCCCGACAGGAGGTGGTCGGTGCCGCGCTTGATCGCATCGTTCAGGCTGTGACGGCAGCCGTACTTGTTGTCGTTCTTGCTCTTGGTCACCGAGTCGTTGACGTTGATGGCCGGGATTTTCAGCTCGCCCTTGGCCAGCATGTCCAGCAGGCGGTGTACGCCGGTGGTGGTCTCTTCGGTCACGCCGTGGACGCGGTCGAGGATCTGCGGGTATTTCTTGTGCAGCAGCTCGGTGAGGTCGCCGCCGTCGTCGAGGATCATGTTGGCATCCCATGGCGCGCCATCTTTGAGGATGGTTTGCTCCAGGCACCACTCGTACTCTTCTTCGGTCTCGCCTTTCCAGGCGAATACCGGGATACCGGCAGCAGCGATAGCGGCAGCGGCCTGGTCTTGAGTCGAGAAGATGTTGCAGGACGACCAACGCACTTCGGCACCCAGGGCAACCAGCGTTTCGATCAGCACAGCAGTCTGGATGGTCATGTGGATGCAGCCGAGAATCTTGGCGCCCTTGAGCGGCTGCTCAGCGGCGTACTTGCGACGCAGGCCCATCAGGGCTGGCATTTCGGATTCGGCGATAAAGGTTTCGCGACGGCCCCAGGCAGCAAGGGACATGTCGGCGACTTTGTAGTCGTTGAAATCTGCAGGCGTCATTACAGCGCTCATAGAGAGCCTCCATTCGTAGTGTGCGAATGGGCGCCGTTGTGCGTTTAGTATCAGGCCAGGGCAACCAGGCCGGACAACGCCCCATCCGAGCCTGACAGGTTGAACCTGCTGCAGCGCCCCTCGGACAGGTGGCGGGAGAACGGTATCAATCGAAGATGACCGTTTTGAAGCGGAGGCGATTATAGCCGTGTAAGCGGCACTTCCCAAGCCTTTCTGTCGGCGGCATGAAGATCGCTCATGGGCTTGATAGCTAATGGCTCATAGAGCTTGGGCCCTTGCTCTGCCATGATGTTGCCTATCATTTGGCAAGACGCTTTGGAGTGACCATGAACTTCCACACCCGCAAATGGGTAAAACCCGAAGACCTCAACCCCAACGGCACACTGTTCGGCGGCAGCCTGTTGCGCTGGATCGACGAAGAAGCGGCCATCTACGCCATTGTCCAACTCGGCAACCAGCGCGTGGTCACCAAGTACATCTCGGAAATCAACTTTGTCAGCGCCTCGCGCCAGGGCGACATCATCGAGCTGGGGATCACGGCCACCGAGTTTGGTCGTACCTCTATTACCCTGACCTGTGAAGTGCGTAACAAGATCACGCGCAAAAGCATCCTGACGGTAGAAAAAATGGTCTTCGTCAACCTCGGCGAAGACGGTTTGCCCGCGCCTCACGGCCGTACAGAGATCAAGTACGTCAAGGATCAGTTCCAGGAAGACGGCCTCAGCGAGTAATCCCGCGCAGGACCAGTGAACGCTCTTCATCAACCATAGGTCGTACCTGAACATCGCCCCCCGTTCAGGTATCACCATGGCTACGCAAGAAGACGGCAAGACCCCCAACCTGTCCCAGGAAGAGCAGCAGGACGTCGACAAGAACCAGCCGCCCCGCGCAGCGGTATTGCACGAAATCATTCGTACCCAGGGCGACCAGGAGCTGGAGCGCAGTGTCGCCGCGTTGTGGTGGTCGGCCTTGGCAGCCGGGCTGACCATGGGCTTGTCACTGATGGCCATGGGGCTGCTCAATTCACGCCTGCCTGAGGGCGAAGCCTTCAAGGTAATTGCCAGCTTCGGCTACTGCGCGGGCTTCCTCGCGGTGATCCTGGCACGCCAGCAACTGTTTACCGAAAACACCCTGACCGCCGTGCTACCGGTGATGAGCAAGCCAACCCTGGCGAATGCCGGGCGTCTGTTGCGGCTGTGGTCAGTGGTGCTGGTGGGTAACCTCTGCGGCACACTGTTGGTGGCGTATGTGATGCTGCACCTGCCGATTTTCGACAGCAAGACCGACCTGGCCTTCCTCGAAATCGGGCGCAAGATCATGGAAAACGACGCCGGCCAGATGTTCGCCAAGGGCATCGTCTCCGGCTGGATGATCGCCACCATGGTGTGGATGATCCCGTCGATGGAAAGCGCCAAGATGTGGATCATCATTCTGATCACCTACCTGATGGCCCTGGGGGATTTCACCCATATCGTGGTGGGTTCGGCGGAAGTGTCATACCTGGTGTTTGCCGGTGAGTTGCCGTGGAAGGATTTCTGGCTGGTGTTTGCCGGCCCTACACTGGCCGGCAACATCATCGGTGGCAGCTTCATTTTTGCGCTGATCAGCCATGCGCAGATTCGCAGCGAGGGTAGCTTGCCGGGCAAGAGCGCTGCGGACCCGAGACATCCGCAGCGGATCAACAAAGATCAGTGAGCGTCAGGTGTGGCCTGGGATTCGTCTTGGGTCACGCGCTTGACCAACTTGCCGATGCTCAAACCCTGCAACAGGATCGACGACAGCACCACGATGTAGGTGATGCTCAGCAACAGATCGCGCTCTGGGCCCAGTGGCAGGGCCAGCGCCAGTGCCACTGAAACCCCGCCGCGCAAGCCGCCCCAGGTCAGGATACGGATGGTGCCGCGCGGTACCGTGCGCCAACGGCGCAGCAACAGGATCGCCGGGGCCACGGTCAGCAGGCGCGAGAGCAGGATCGCCACTGCCAGCAGGCTGGCCGCGAACACGTGCAGCCAGTTGAAGGGCAATAGCAGCAGCTCCATGCCGATCAGCGCAAACAGCAAGGCATTGAGCATGTCATCGAGCAGTTCCCAGAAACCATCCAGGTAGCGACGCGTCATGTCGTTCATCGCCAGTTTGCGCCCCAGGTTGCCGATGATCAGCCCTGCGACCACCATCGCAATCGGTGCGGACACATGCAGCTCCGAGGCCATGGCCGAGCCGCCGATCACCAGGGCGAGGGTCAGCATGACTTCGATCTGGTGCTGTTCGATGCTCTTGATCATCAGGTACACGAGATAGCCGATCAGCCCGCCAAACAGCACGCCGCCAATGGCTTCGTGGGCAAACAGCATGGCCGTGGCGCTCACGGTGGGCGTCTCACCCAACTGCGCGATACCCAGCAGCACGGTAAACACCACCACCGCGGTACCGTCGTTGAACAGAGACTCGCCGACGATGGTGGTCTTCAACGGCTTCGACGCGTTGGCGGTACGCAGCACGCCGAGCACCGCGATCGGGTCGGTGGGGGAAATCAGAGCGCCGAACAGCAGGCAGTAGAGGAAGCTAACGTGCCAGCCAAACAGGGCGAAGATGTAGTACGCCAGGCTGCCGATGACCACGGTGGCAATCAACACACCAAAGGTTGCCAGCAGGCCGATGGGCCAGCGGTAACTGCGCAAGTCGTTCAAGTTGACGTGCAAGGCACCGGCGAACAGCAGGAATGAGAGCATCCAGTTCATCAGCAAATCGCCGAAGTCGATCTGGCCGATCAGTTGCTGGACGCGTTCCTCCAGGCCCGGGTAGCCGAGCACGCTCAGGCCTTGCAGGATCAGCGAGAAGATCAGCGCGGTGACCATCACGCCGATGGTCGGCGGCAGTCCGATAAAACGGAAGTTCACATAGGTGAGCAGGGTGGTGAGGCAGATGAAGGCGGCGACAAGTTCAAGCATCCGGGGTCCTTGGAGCAGGGAAATATAGGCGCACGGGGTGCGTCGAATCGGTGGTTAGTATAAACAGGTGCTGTTACATGACGTATCAATTAAGGAGGTTCTGGTGGTAGCGACAGCCTTGGTGCTGGTAGCGGCGCTGTTGCATGCGACGTGGAACACCTTGATCAAGTTCAGTGGCGAGCGCCTTTTAGTCATTGCCTGCATGGACAGTGTGGCGCTGCTGTTCGTGGTATTCGCGGTGGGCTTCGTGTCCTTGCCGCCGCTGGACATCTGGCCGTGGATCATGGCCTCTGCGCTGTTTGAATTGCTCTATCGCTATTTATTGATCCAGGCCTATCGGGTGGGTGACCTGGGCCTGGTGTATCCGTTGATGCGCGGTTTGTCGCCGCTGGTGGTGCTGGTGCTGACCCTGGTGTTTGCCGGCGAAGTATTGAATACCCAGCAGATTCTGGGGATTCTGCTGATTCCGTTCGGCATGGTGTGCCTGCTGTGGCAGGGCGGCGGCGGTGACCGGTTGCCCTGGTCGATGCTACCGGTGGTGGTGTTGATTGGTCTGTGCATCGGCTGCTACACCTTTCTGGACGGGCAGGCGCTGCGGCGCTGGTCGCATCCGCTGGATTATCTGGTGTGGCTGACGCTGATCAGCGCCTGGCCGTTTCCGTTGCTGGCGCTGGTGCGCAAGCGTGCGGCCTTCAGCCTGTTCTGGCGCACCCAGTGGCGGTTGGGCTTGAGCGTGGGGCTGTGCGTATTGTTGAGCTACGCTTTGGTACTTTGGGCCATGCAGTTGGGCTCGATTGCCGAAGCCGCCGCGCTGCGCGAAGTCAGTGTGATTCTGGTGGTGCTGTTCGGCATGCGTTACTTGAAAGAACCTTTTGGCCGTCCACGGCTCATAGCCTGTGGGGTGGTGTTGATTGGCATGTTGGTGATGAAACTCTAACCGTCGGATAAAACTAAAAGGAATCGGTGATGACAGTCGCTTTATGGTGTGTATTGATCGCAATCTTTCTGCCGTACATTTGCACCGGTGTGGCCAAGTTCAGCACAGGCAAGTTCGGGTTACGGCATAACCACGACCCGCGTGCCTTCCTCGATAGCCTGGAAGGCGTCGCCAAGCGTGCTCATAGCGCGCAACTCAACAGTTTCGAAGTGACCCCGGCGTTTGCCGCTTCAGTCATCATTGCGCACTTGGCCGGCAACGCCGAACTGGTGACGATCAACGTGCTGGCAGTGCTGTTTATCACCAGCCGCCTGCTGTACATCATTTGCTACCTGGCGGACTGGGCGATCTTGCGTTCGCTGGTGTGGGCCGTGGGTATGGCGTTGATTGCGAGTTTCTTCTTCGTTTCGATGTGAGGGACGCCGCCGTCGCTATGCGGGAGGGAGCAAGCCCTCATGTCGATCAATTAAATGTGGGAGCTGGCTTGCCTGCGAAAGCGGTCGCGCAGTAACAGATGCAGTGACTGACACATCGCCTTCGCGGGCAAGCCCGCTCCCACAGGGGATTTGCGATAACTGACTGGGTTCAGGGCACGCCTCTCCCACATTGATTTTCAGCGATTGTCAGGTTCCGGCAGGCGCATCCGGCACCTGGGGCAACGCCGCGCCTTTGGGCCACAGCATCCAGATCTGCCCTTGCTGTTTCATATTCCCCGCCAACTCGCCTGCGGCATTGCCTGTGCCCCAGAACAGATCTGCGCGCACTTCTCCGGTGATTGCGCCGCCGGTATCCTGCGCGGCGACAGGGCGTGCCAGTGGCGTGCCGTCTGGTTTGGTGGTCGACAACCACAACAGGCTGCCCAGCGGAATCACCTTGCGATCCACTGCCACGCTGTAGCCGGCGGTCAATGGCACGTTCAGCGAACCGCGCGGGCCTTCGTTGCTGTCGGGGCGGGCGCTGAAGAATACGTAGCTGGGGTTGCTCGCCAACAGTTCTGGAATGCGCTGCGGGTGGGCCTTGGCCCAGGCGCTGATGGCGCCCATGGTCACGTCTTCTTTTTTCAGTTCGCCTTGTTCCACCAGCCAACGGCCAATAGGGCGGTACGGGTAGCCGTTCTGGTCGCCGTAACCCACACGCAGTTGACGCCCGCCGGCCAGTTGAATACGCCCCGAGCCCTGGATTTGCAGGAACTGCAGGTCCATCGGGTCGGTCAGCCAGGCGATCGGCTTGGCGGTAGAGCCTTGGCTGTTGAGGGTGCTGGCGTCGTCATACGGCTTGAGCACACGGCCTTCCAGGCGCCCGCGCAGGCGCTTGCCCTTGAGCTCCGGATAGATGCTGTCGAGGTTGACGACAATCAGGTCGTCCGGCACGCCGTATACCGGCACGTGGGCGGTGGCGGTCTTGGTCAGGCTGCCGGGGTAGACCGGCTCGTAATAACCCGTGATCAAGCCGTTTGGCGTGTTGTTGGCCGAACGCAGGCCGAAGACATCCAGGTGTTCCTTGAGAAAGCTACGAACCGCTACGGCATCGCCCGGTACGCTGGCCGCTGTCGCGCAGGTCGCGCCCCAGATCGGGTCGGCCTTGAGGCGCTGGCAGGCGCTGCGCCAGGATTCAAACCCGGCGAGCAAGTCGCTGTCGGAAACGCTCGGCAGGGCTTCCCACGGTGCGCTCACATAGGTGGCAACGGCGTGAGGTTTGGTTGGCTCCTGGGCAACTTCTTTGTCGGTGTCTTTACCAGCATCGCAGCCGGCCAGTAGCGCGAACATTGGCAGAGCCCAAGCCAGGCGGCGGCCCCAGGGTTTGAAGGTGACATTCATGCAAGCAATTCCTGAAACGATTGCCCGCGCTTCACGGCATCCGGGCAACCTTATTATTAATAGGGCTATTGGTCTTTGTGGGCGGTGCGAGGATACTGGCCGCCGTTTCCCGTGACCTTGAAGCCATGATGATGTTAAAAAAACTGACCGTTGTATTGCTGGCCTGCCTGGCTTTGTCTGCCTGTGGCGGTGTTGATCCCAATTCCCCCCTGGGCCAGCGCAAGGCGATCTTCAAGCAGATGCTCAAGACCGGTGAAGACCTGGGCGGCATGCTGCGCGGGCGTATCCCATTTGATGGCGCCAAGTTCGCCGAGGGTGCGGTCAAGCTGGATGCGTTGTCCCATGAACCGTGGAAACATTTCCCGAGCGTACGCGAAGAAGACCACACCAGTGCCAAAGATGATGTGTGGCAAAAACAGGCGCAGTTCCAGCAACTGGCCCGCGATCTTGAGGCGGCCACCGGTGAATTGGTGATCGCCAGCCAAGTGCAGCCCTACAAGGCCAGCAACCTGCAACCGGCGGTGCAAAAAGTTGAAGATGCCTGTAGCGCCTGCCATAAACAGTTCCGCGATCATTGATCGGTTTTACTGGTCGAGTTCTTCCACTGCGTCCTGCAGCTCTTTACGCGAGTCGGCCAGCTTCTCCTTGCGCTTGTTGATCTTGTCCGGGTCGCCTTTTTTCATGGCCTTGTCGAGGTCGGCCTGACGGCGGCTGACTTCGTGCTTGGCGTCGAGCACCTTGTTTTCACGTTCTTTCTTCAAGCCGGCATCGGTGCAGTGGGCGGTAACTTCGGCCAGGGCTTTTTCCAGGCCAGCCTGTTGCGCGCTGTTGCCGTGGGCCTTGGCTTGTTCGATCTGGCTGCTGATGGCCTGGCGCTTGGCGGCGCAGCCGGTGAGGGGTTGTGCGTCTTCGGCGGCCAACAGCGGCGTGGCCATGAAGCTCGCGAAGGTCAGCAAGGCAAAGGGGGCGAGAAATTTCATATAAGGCTCCAGGTTCGCAATCAGGTGGCGGAGGGGATCAAAACCCATCTATCCCGGCTCCGCGTAATGTTTCAGCCAAGGCTTGTACCTGCGGGTCGCGAAAAAAAGCGCTGAGTTGCGCCGCGCGTCCCGGGCCGATGCCATCTGAGGCCAGCCAGGCTTGAGTGTCTTTGGCGACCAGCGTCTGCCAGTCTCCTTCCAGGTTGTTGCGCGCCGCCGGCGGCACGCCCAAGGCCTTGAGCCATAGTGAAAAAGGGCGTTGCCGGGCGCTTTGAATACTGTCGAGCACCCGCGCACGGGTACGTTCGCCTAAGCCCTCAATGGTAGCAAGCTCGGCCGCATCAAGTGTCAACCAATCGAGAAAGCCTGCGATTAGACCGGCCTGGATCAATACGTTCCAGGTTTCGCGCCCCATGTGGGGCAAGGCCAGGCCGTGTTTACCGCTCAGCCAGGTGAGGCGGGCGAGCAGTTGGTCTTCGCAGCCAGGGTCCAGTTGCCAGCAGCTCAAGGCATGAAAGTCTTGAGGGTCGGGTACCTGCATGTCCACGCGTGTCTCGTTGCGCAGGATCACCTTGTCCAGTCGCGGTATGACCTGGCCCGCCAGGCTGATCGACACATGATCGCCAGGGCGGATATCCAGGGTTTGCCAGCGTTTCAGGGAGCCGACGCTCACTCGGCTGATCTGCCGATCATCCAGCCGTACGGGCTCCAATTCGAGAATAGGTGTAATACGCCCGGTACGTCCGACCCTGAACGCGACCTTGCGCACCAGGGCCAGTGCCTTGATAGCCGGGTATTTCCAGGCAACCGACCAGTAGGGCGCACTGGCTTGCCAGCGCTCGGCGGGCGCTCGCGCACCCTGGTGCAGCACCACGCCGTCGCTGGCGAAGGGTAGTGGTGCGTTGTACCAATGCGTGCGCCAATGCGCAGCTTCGCTGATGGTGCCCACGGGTTGGCTGTACTGTTGGCTATCGGTGAAGCCCCAGCGCGCCAAGGTGGCCAGGTGTTCGGTGAAATCCGTCGGGCCGTCGGGCCACGCCCAGATGAACAGGCCGATCCCGGCAGCCTCGGCATCGCTCAACTGACGACGGTTCATCAGGCCAGCCACTTTGCTGCGCGCATTGAGCCCGCCCTTGAGCGATTGCACATGGTGGTTGAGGCGCCAATAGAGTTCGCCTTGCAGCACCACATCAACGGCGTCGGGCAACTGTTGGACAATGCCGGGGATCTTGGCGGCGGAGGCTGACCAATCGTGGCCCAGCAGGCCGTCGCCCCGACTGATGAGCTGATGCAAGCGGCCCTGGCGATACACCAGTGTCACCGCAACGCCATCGACCTTGGGTTGGACCCAGACATCCTGTCGAGTGCTGAGCCAGTCACTGACGGCGGGCTCGCTCGGCAGCTTTTGCAGGCCCGTGTGCGCAACCGGGTGAGGTAAGGTACCGCGCGCACTGGCCAGCGGGTTATCAGGCTTGGGTGTCTGCTCGCGGGTGCACTCCTGCCAATGCGCCAGGCGTCTGCGGGCTTGGTCGTAGAGCTCATCGCTGATCAGGGCTTGGCCCTGTCGATGGTAGCTGTCGTCCCACTGCTGGATTTGCCCGGACAGGGTTTCCAGCTGTGAGTGAACGTCATCGGGGCAGGTTTCGGCCCAGGCCCAGGCTGGTACGGCGCTTATGAGAACAGCCAGTAATACGTGCATCGTGAGCATCCTTGCTCGAAAAGGGGGCCCAGCCTAAGTGATCCACGCGCCCACAAAAAAGCCCCGACCGAGCGGGGCTTTTTACCGGGTATTTCTGTTTACTTGAACAGGCCGCCCAAGGCCTTCACAGCATCATTGTTTTCCGTCTTGGCCTGCTGCTTTTGCTGCTTGGCGTCTACTTTTGCCTGGCTGTCGGCGAGTTTGTTGCAAGCTTTGTTGACCTGCTCCAGCGCAGCCTCATACGCCCGCACTTTCAGCAGATCGTTCTTGGCATTGGCCGCGTCGATCTTGGCTTGCAGGTCTTTGGGTTGCTGCTGGCAGTCGCCGGCATTGCCGCCACCGAGCTGGGCACTCAGGGCGCCGCTCAAAGCGTTCAGGTCAGCGGCCTGGGCCGACAGGGTGAACAGGCTGAGCAGAAGGGCGGCAGGGGCGAGCGTGGAAATGCGCATGAAAACCTCAATGTTCGATTGCCTGCGCGCTTATCCATCCCGGGCGGGCGCAGTGCAATATCCAAATAAGGTGAAGGGCCCGAGAGGGCGCGGATTCTAGTGGGCCATCATTTGGCCTGCAAGCCTTGGATCCAAAAAAGCCCGAAGTGGTCCTGCAGGCAACAAAAAGCCCCGCCAGGCAGACCTGGCGGGGCTCTATTTGCCGCGAACGATTACAGGCCGGCGGCGGTACGCAGGTCGTTGGCGCGGTCGGTTTTTTCCCAGGTGAAGGTGCTGAAGGTGTCATCACCCACAGTCTTCTGCGCAGGGGTGCGGCCGAAGTGGCCGTAGGCTGCGGTTTCCTGGTACATCGGGTGCAGCAGGTCGAGCATGGTGGTGATTGCGTAAGGGCGCAGGTCGAAGATCTCACGCACCAGCTTGACGATCTTGTCATCGCTGATCTTGCCGGTGCCGAAGGTGTTCAGCGAGATCGACGTAGGCTGGGCCACGCCAATGGCGTAGGAAACCTGGATTTCGCAGCGCTCGGCCAGGCCGGCAGCCACGATGTTCTTGGCCACATAACGACCGGCGTAAGCCGCAGAGCGGTCAACCTTGGAAGGGTCCTTGCCGGAGAATGCACCACCGCCGTGACGGGCCATGCCGCCGTAGCTGTCGACGATGATCTTGCGGCCGGTCAGGCCGCAGTCGCCCACGGGGCCACCGATGATGAACTGGCCGGTCGGGTTGATGTGGAACTGGGTGTCCTTGGTCAGCAGTTCGGCAGGCAACACATGCTTGACGATCAGTTCCATCACGCCTTCACGCAGGTCGGCGTAGGACACGTCCGGGTTGTGCTGGGTCGACAGTACGACGGCGTCGATGCCCACGACTTTGCCGCCTTCGTAGCGGCAGGTCACCTGGGACTTGGCGTCAGGGCGCAGCCATGGCAGTACGCCGGATTTACGCGCCTCGGCCTGGCGTTGTACCAGCTGGTGCGAAAAGGTGATCGGCGCGGGCATCAGTACGTCGGTTTCGTTGCTGGCGTAGCCGAACATCAGGCCCTGGTCGCCGGCGCCCTGGTCTTCAGGCTTGGCCCGGTCAACGCCCTGGTTGATGTCCGGGGACTGCTTGCCGATGATGTTCATCACGCCGCAGGTTGCGCCGTCAAAGCCGACGTCGGAGCTGTTGTAGCCAATGTCGGTGATCACGTCACGCACGATCTGCTCCAGGTCGACCCAGGCAGTGGTGGTAACTTCGCCGGCGATGATCGCCACGCCCGTTTTCACCAGCGTCTCGCACGCCACACGGGCGAACTTGTCTTCAGCGATGATAGCGTCCAGCACCGCGTCAGAAATCTGGTCGGCGATTTTGTCCGGATGCCCTTCAGACACGGACTCGGAGGTGAAAAGGGAGTATTCGCTCATCTCGATGTTTTCCTGATATTTACCGATGGTGAGTGTCGCCAGCCGGTCGCTGAAAATGGCGGACCTGAATCTGGAAACCATTACGTAAACCTACATAGAGGCTTTCCCCGGGAACGAGTCCCGCAGCGGTGGCCCAACGGGCCAGATCGTCCTGTTCAAAACCCAGCCAGAGATCACCGCAGGCCTCCTTGGCCCAATTCTGGTTGTGGCTGCATAAATCCGTAACCAGCAGGCTACCGCCGGGGTGCAGCAACCCGGCCATTTGCTTGAGAGCTTCTGCCGGTGCGGCGAAATGGTGCAAGACCATGTTCAGCACCACGCAATCGGCTCGCAGGCCGGTGTCACTCAGGGCGTCGGCCAACTGTAGGCGCACATTGCCCAAGGCTTCGCGCTCACAGAGTTGGCGCGCCAGTTCAAGCATCGCCGGGCTGTTATCCAGCGCGGTGACCTGCTCGAAGCGACGCGCCAGTTCGGGCAGGAAACCGCCGTCGCCAGGGCCGACTTCCAAGGCCGTGGCCTCTTCACTGAAGCTCAGCTTGTCCAGCAGCGCCAGTACGCTTTCGCGGTACTGGGCCAAGCCGGCGATCAGATCCTGCTGGGCGCGAAACTTATCGGCCACCCGTGAGAAAAAATCCTGGCTGGCGGCGGCGCGTTGCCCGTGCACCTGGCCGATACGCGATTGCACATCGCCGGGCAGGCACAAGTTATCCACTTCTTCGAGCAGGGCAGCGTGCAATTTGCCGCCAAGCAGTTCGGTATGGGGCAGTGCACGCCGGTAGAAAATCGCATTGCCTTCGCGACGGGTGGCCACCAGGTCGGCCTGGGCCAGCACCTTCAAATGGTGGCTCATGCCGGACTGGCCGATGGCAAAGATCTGCGCCAGCTCCAGTACCCCGAAAGAATCGTTGGCCAGTGCGCGCAGTACGTTCAAGCGCAACGGATCGCCAGCGGCCTTGCACAAGGCAGCCAGTTCATCGCCGTCGTCAGGACGCAGGGAGGGCACGGGTAGGTTCATAAGGCCAGCAGTCTAGTGACGGGTGTAGATCCTCGCAAGGCCAATATCAAAAAGTTTTGATATTGAACGATAAGTGGCGGTTATAAGCCGTCGCTATAACCTTTAGACGAACCGGTTAAAGGTTTCTGCAAGGGATTGATGCCCAAAGCACAGGAAAAACGCCCTCAAGTGACTATCTGTCATTGCCCGCAGGCGGTGGCTGAGGGAAAATGCCGGTCCTTTTTTCCGTTTCTTTTCAGCAAACTCCAGGAGATCAGCGATGCCCAGCCGTCGTGAGCGTGCCAACGCCATTCGTGCCCTCAGCATGGATGCCGTGCAAAAAGCCAACAGCGGCCATCCCGGTGCCCCGATGGGCATGGCGGATATCGCCGAGGTACTTTGGCGTGACTACCTGAAACACAACCCGAGCAACCCGTCGTTCGCCGACCGTGACCGCTTCGTGCTGTCCAACGGCCACGGCTCGATGCTGATTTATTCGCTGCTGCACCTGACCGGCTACGATGTCACCATCGACGACCTCAAGAGCTTCCGTCAGCTGCACAGCCGCACCCCGGGCCACCCGGAATTCGGCTACACCCCGGGCGTTGAGACCACCACCGGTCCCCTGGGCCAAGGCCTGGCCAATGCGGTTGGTTTCGCCCTGGCGGAAAAAGTCCTGGGCGCGCAGTTCAACCGCCCTGGCCACGACATCGTTGACCACCACACCTATGTATTCCTGGGTGATGGCTGCATGATGGAAGGCATTTCCCATGAAGTCGCCTCCCTGGCCGGTACCCTGGGCCTGGGCAAGCTGATTGCCTTCTACGATGACAACGGCATCTCCATCGACGGCGAAGTCGAAGGCTGGTTCACCGACGACACGCCCAAGCGTTTCGAAGCCTACAACTGGCAAGTGATCCGCAACGTCGACGGCCACGATCCGGAAGAGATCAAGACGGCCATCGACACCGCTCGCAAGAGCGCGCAACCAACCCTGATCTGCTGCAAGACCACCATCGGTTTCGGCTCGCCGAACAAGCAAGGTAAAGAAGACTGCCACGGCGCCCCACTGGGTGACGCGGAAATCGCCCTGACCCGCGAAGCGCTGAAGTGGAACCACGGCCCGTTCGAAATCCCGGCCGACATCTACGCCGAATGGGATGCCAAGGAAAAAGGCCTGGCGGCTGAATCCGAGTGGGACCAGCGTTTCGCTGCGTACTCCGCCGAATTCCCTGAATTGGCCAACGAGCTGGTACGCCGCCTGGCCGGTGACCTGCCTGCCGACTTCTCGGAAAAGGCCTCGGCCTACATCGCTGAAGTCGCGGCCAAGGGCGAGACCATCGCCAGCCGTAAAGCCAGCCAGAACACCCTGAACGCCTTTGGCCCGTTGCTGCCTGAGTTCCTCGGCGGTTCGGCTGACCTGGCCGGTTCCAACCTGACCCTGTGGAAGGGTTGCAAAGGTGTCTCGGCCGAAGACGCCAGCGGCAACTACATGTACTACGGCGTGCGCGAGTTCGGCATGAGCGCCATCATGAACGGCGTGTCCCTGCACGGCGGCCTGGTGCCATACGGCGCGACCTTCCTGATGTTCATGGAATACGCACGTAACGCCGTACGTATGGCGGCGCTGATGAAGAAGCGCGTGATCCACGTCTACACCCACGACTCCATCGGCCTGGGCGAAGACGGCCCGACGCACCAGCCGGTCGAGCAACTGACCAGCCTGCGCACTACGCCGAACCTGGATTGCTGGCGCCCGGCCGACGCCGTGGAATCCGCCGTGGCCTGGAAGCACGCCATCGAGCGCAAGGACGGCCCTTCGGCGCTGATCTTCTCGCGTCAGAACCTGCAGCACCAGGTGCGTACCGACGCGCAGATCGCCGACATCAGCCGTGGCGGTTATGTGCTCAAGGACTGCATCGGCGAGCCGGAGCTGATCCTGATCTCCACCGGTTCCGAAGTGGGCCTGACCGTTCAGGCGTACGACAAGCTGACCGAGCAAGGCCGCAACGTTCGCGTTGTATCCATGCCGTGCACCAGCGTGTTCGAAGCCCAGGACGCCGGTTACAAGCAATCGGTGTTGCCGTTGCAGGTCAGTGCGCGTATCGCCATCGAGGCGGCTCACGCCGACTACTGGTACAAGTACGTGGGCCTGGAAGGCCGTGTGATCGGCATGACCACCTACGGTGAGTCGGCACCGGCGCCAGCGTTGTTCGAAGAATTCGGTTTCACCCTGGAAAACATCCTGGGTCAGGCTGAAGAGTTGCTGGAAGACTAAGTCAGTCTGCGTTGTCTGTACTGGCGCCATCGCGGGCAAGCCCGCTCCCACATTTGGATCACGGTCCACTGTGGGAGCGGGCTTGCCCGCGATGGCGCCAGTACATTCATCACTGAACTAACCTTGATCGAGAACCCCATGCCCCAACCGCGTCCCTACAAAGTTGCACTCAACGGCTACGGCCGCATTGGTCGTTGCGTCTTGCGTGCTCTGTTCGAGCGAGGGGCGGCGGCCGGGTTTGAAATTGTCGCGATCAATGATTTGGCCGACATGGCCAGCATCGAATACCTGACACGCTTTGACTCCACCCACGGCCGCTTCCCTGGCGAAGTGCGGGTTGAAGGCGATTGTCTGCATATCAATGGCAACTGCGTGCAAGTGTTGCGCAGTGCCACCCCCGAAGGCATCGACTGGAAAGCACTGGGCGTCGACCTGGTGCTGGAATGCTCCGGTGTTTATCACACCCGTGCCGATGGCCAGCGTTTTCTCGACGCCGGCGCCCCGCGTGTGCTGTTTTCCCAGCCGATGGCCAGCGAGGCGGATGTCGACGCGACCATCGTCTACGGCATCAACCAGGATTGCCTGACCGGCGATGAGCTGCTGGTGTCCAACGCGTCATGTACCACCAACTGCAGCGTGCCGTTGTTACGCCTGCTGGACCAGGCGATCGGCCTGGATTACGTGTCGATCACCACGATTCACTCGGCGATGAACGACCAGCCGGTCATCGACGCCTATCACCACGAAGACCTGCGCCGCACGCGTTCGGCGTTTCAGTCAGTGATTCCGGTGTCCACCGGCCTGGCGCGCGGCATCGAGCGACTGCTGCCGGAACTTGCCGGGCGAATCCAGGCCAAAGCCGTACGGGTGCCGACGGTGAATGTGTCTTGCCTGGATATCACCATGCAAACCGTCAGTGACACTGACGCGGCCGAGGTCAACCGAATCCTGCGCGACGCCGCCACCAGCGGCCCGCTCAAAGGTCTGCTGGCCTACACCGAGTTGCCCCACGCCAGTTGCGATTTCAACCATGACCCGCATTCGGCGATTGTCGATGCCAGCCAGACCCGCGTTTCCGGCCCCAGGCTGGTGAACATCCTGGCCTGGTTCGACAACGAATGGGGCTTTGCCAACCGCATGCTGGATGTTGCCGAACACTATCTGCACATCGCTTCTAAACAACCTCAACAGTAATTCAGGAACTGCGACCCATGACCGTGTTGAAGATGACCGACCTCGATCTGCAAGGTAAGCGCGTACTGATCCGCGAAGACCTCAACGTCCCCGTCAAGGACGGTGTTGTCACCAGCGATGCGCGAATCCTGGCCTCGCTGCCGACCATCAAGCTGGCCCTGGAAAAAGGCGCGGCCGTGATGGTCTGCTCCCACCTGGGTCGCCCGACCGAAGGTGAGTTCTCCGCCGAAAACAGCCTCAAGCCGGTCGCCGAATACCTGAGCAAGGCCCTGGGCCGTGACGTGCCATTGGTCGCAGACTACCTGGGCGGCGTGGACGTGAAAGCCGGCGATATCGTGTTGTTCGAAAACGTGCGCTTCAACAAGGGCGAGAAAAAGAACAGCGACGAACTGGCCCAGCAATACGCCGCCCTGTGCGACGTGTTTGTGATGGACGCGTTCGGCACCGCCCACCGCGCCGAAGGTTCGACCCACGGCGTGGCCAAGTTCGCCAAGGTCGCCGCGGCAGGCCCGTTGTTGGCTGCCGAGCTGGATGCGCTGGGCAAGGCCCTGGGCGCTCCGGCCCAACCGATGGCGGCCATTGTTGCCGGCTCCAAGGTATCCACCAAGCTGGACGTGCTCAACAGCCTGAGCCAGATCTGCAACCAACTGATCGTCGGCGGCGGCATTGCCAATACCTTCCTGGCCGCTGCCGGCCACCCGGTGGGCAAATCCCTGTACGAGCCAGACCTGCTCGACACCGCCCGCGCCATCGCTGCAAAGGTCAGCGTGCCGTTGCCGGTGGACGTGGTGGTTGCCAAGGAATTCGCGGAAAGCGCCGCGGCGACCGTCAAGCTTATCGCTGACGTGGCCGACGACGACATGATCCTGGACATCGGCCCGCAAACGGCAGCCAACTTCGCCGAGCTGCTCAAGGCATCCCAGACTATCCTGTGGAATGGCCCGGTGGGCGTATTCGAGTTCGACCAATTTGGCAACGGCACCAAAGTGCTGGCTAACGCGATCGCTGAAAGCTCGGCGTTCTCCATCGCTGGCGGTGGCGATACCCTGGCGGCTATCGATAAATACGGTGTGGCTGATCAGATCTCCTACATTTCTACCGGTGGCGGCGCTTTCCTCGAGTTCGTCGAGGGCAAGGTGTTGCCCGCTGTGGAAGTGCTGGAAACCCGAGCCAAAGGTTAAGGCTCGCGTGATCAGGAAAAGGAGCGTTCCCATGATCAAGTCGTTGGCACTGGTGATCGCAGTGGGCCTGTTGGCCGGCTGCGGCAGCACACCCAGCGCGGCGCCCGAGGCGGATAACGCCAAGGCACCGTTGAGAAAAAGCTGTTACCAGGCTGACTGGCAAGCCGAGACCATGCCGGTGATCAACAAGCGCATCGGCAACGAACGGTTGGAGAAATACGACTCCGCGCCCAACGGTCAGGAACAGGGTTGCCCATGACGGGTCTGATCCACTAACCGATAGCAACGGCGGCCCCAGGTCGCCCTGCGAGGATTGGCAATGAAAGGCGTTTTCGCCCTGGCAGCCCTGGCCCTGTTGGCCGGCTGCAGCAGCATGAACCTGTTCGACAAGGCAGAGCCAGCCGACAAATGGACCACCTGGACCTGCGACAGCAAGGCCGAGGTCAACTGGCGCTTTGCCAACCAGGCCCGCTCCGAAGTGGATGTACGCCTCGGCGGTTCGGACCAGGTTTACCGTCTCAAGCAAGAGGTAGCCGCCTCCGGCGTGCTGTACAGCGACGACCAGTTGGCGTTTCACACCAAAGGTGAGGAAGGCCTGGTGTACTGGGTAGCGACGGATGATTTGATTGGGCGCGGCTGCAAAGCCAACTGAACCCAGCAGCAATAACGATTCAGCAGCTCAAGCTCAACCCCTTGATCTGCAATAACTTGAATAGCAGCCGCCGCTACGGCAGGCTTGCACGATTAACGACCCTCGACCGGGAGAGACAACACAATGGCACTTATCAGCATGCGTCAAATGCTGGACCACGCAGCCGAGTTCGGCTACGGCGTCCCAGCCTTTAACGTCAACAACCTTGAGCAGATGCGCGCCATCATGGAAGCCGCTGACAAGACCGACTCTCCAGTGATCGTCCAGGCTTCGGCCGGTGCGCGCAAATACGCTGGCGCCCCGTTCCTGCGTCACCTGATCCTCGCCGCCATCGAAGAATTCCCGCACATCCCGGTGTGCATGCACCAGGACCACGGCACCAGCCCTGACGTGTGCCAGCGCTCGATCCAACTGGGCTTCAGCTCGGTGATGATGGACGGTTCCCTCGGCGAAGACGGCAAAACCCCAACCGACTACGAATACAACGTACGCGTCACCCAACAAACCGTGGCCATGGCGCACGCCTGCGGCGTTTCGGTTGAAGGCGAGCTGGGCTGCCTGGGTTCGCTTGAAACTGGCATGGCCGGCGAAGAAGACGGCATCGGCGCCGAAGGCGTGCTGGACCATAGCCAGATGCTGACCGACCCGGAAGAAGCCGCCGACTTCGTCAAGAAGACCCAGGTCGACGCCCTGGCTATCGCCATCGGCACCAGCCACGGCGCCTACAAGTTCACCAAGCCACCTACTGGCGACGTGCTGGCCATCGACCGCATCAAGGAAATCCATAAGCGCATCCCTAACACCCACCTGGTGATGCACGGTTCTTCCTCGGTACCGCAAGAGTGGCTGGCGATCATCAACCAGTACGGCGGCGACATCAAAGAAACCTACGGCGTACCGGTTGAAGAAATTGTCGAAGGCATCAAGTACGGCGTGCGCAAGGTCAACATCGACACCGACCTGCGCCTGGCATCCACCGGTGCGATGCGTCGCCTGATGGCGACCAACCCGAGCGAGTTCGACCCACGTAAATTCTTCGGCGCCACTGTGACGGCGATGCGTGATGTGTGTATTGCGCGTTATGAAGCCTTTGGTACTGCGGGTAATGCTTCGAAGATCAAGCCGATCTCGTTGGAAGCGATGTACCAGCGGTATTTGAAAGGTGAGTTGAACGCTAAGGTGAACTGAGCCTCAAGTGTTAATAAAAGCCCGCAGCGATGCGGGCTTTTTTATGGACACCATTTAATCAACTTGCAGATGAAGCGCCGAAACCACGGTGTTCTTTGGCTTGTCGCAACGGTGCTGTAGCATCCACCCCGGACCTTGAGCCGACGCACGGTCAATGTGGGAGCCGGGCTTGCCCGCGATGGCAGTGTGTCAGGCGCCGAGGATATTGGCTGATACGCCGCTATCGCGGGCAAGCCCGGCTCCCACAGGGTTCAACGGTGTGTTTAAGACTTTGGGTTTATCTGGGAAAAATCCTGTGTCTCACGGGACGATTCACTCGTGATCAATATCCAATTTCGCAAACGTCACCCGCGCACCCTCATTGGTGTCGCCCGTATTGTCCTGCACATACACCCCCGCCTTGAAGTACAACGGCTTGTCGCCCCAGGCCGCGCCAATCCGTTCATTCCACTCACTGTCAGCGGCATACACGCTCAGCAGCCCGGCTTTGTTGAGGTTGATCACGTAGGTGAAGCTCTTCTGCAGTGGCACATTGGAGGCGACGATGATCACCTGGCTTTCGGCCTCGTCCGGGCGCATGCGCACTTTGGCGACGATGTTGCCGGTCTGGGTTTTCTCCTTGAATTGGTACTCCAGCTTGATCAACGGTTTCTGGCTGTCGTAGGCGTGGATCTGGCCGATCACGATCTTGCCGGAGGAGGGCACCTGGTTGACGGTGAGGGTGGCGCGCAGGAAGTTGTCGGCCTCGGGGTAGGTCCAGTTACGCAGGCGGCCGTCGGCGTAGGTTTCGCGCAGTTCGCTGCGTGGGTAGATGGCGTTTTCGGTGCGCGAGCCCGTCACAGGTGTCCAGAACTGCACGTCGCTGCCTTCGGCCTGGAAGTATTGATCGTTGAAGCCGCTCAGCAGCCTTGGCGTTTCAATGGTCGTGGGTGGGGAGCCGACCGGAATGCTCAGGTTCCAGGTGGAAAGGTCGATCATGGTGTTGGCCTTTTTACAGAGGGTGTAGGCATTGGCCCAAAGGGCCTTCCAGGTTCTTTATAGGCGGTGCGGGTGAGATTGTTAAACAATTGCTGGCAATTTATTGGCGTCAGCTAAATGTCAAAAAGCCATGTTGCCCGTGAACCGCGGGCTACAGGGCCTTACCGTTAGTCGGCTTCCTGGCCTTTGGCACAATGAGGGCACCCACGTCACTTCTGCTTTTTTGGCCGCGCGGCTAGAGTGAGCCCTCAGTGTTTATCCGGCCTTGGTAGCAAAAGTGACCGGTGCAGCTCCCTAAGGAAGAGACGTAGCATGGATGGCGCTCCACAACACGACGATGCAATTTCGGTTCTGTTGGTGGTCGATGACTACCCGGAAAACCTCGTCAGCATGCGTGCGCTGTTGCAGCGTGACGACTGGCGGGTAATAACCGCCGCGTCTGGCCTGGAAGCCTTGGAGTTACTGCTGGCCCACGAGGTCGACCTGGTGCTGCTGGACGTGCGCATGCCGGGCATGGACGGTTTCGAGGTGGCGCGCCTGATGCGTGGCAGCCAGCGTACGCGCATGACGCCGATTATCTTTCTGACGGCCACCGCCCATTCGCCCGACGCGGTGCTGGAAGGCTACGCCAGTGGGGCGATCGACTACCTGTTCAAGCCCTTTGACTCGCACATCCTCAAGCCCAAGGTGCAGGCGTTGCTCGAACACCAGCGCAATCGCCGTGCCTTGCAGCGCCTGAGCCATGACCTGGAATTGGCCCGCGCTTTTAATGCCTCGGTGCTGGATAACGCCGCCGAGGGCATTCTGGTGGTGAGCGAAAACAGTGTGATCGAGTATGCCAACCCGGCCATTTCCCGGCTGTTGAATGCAACGATGGCTGAGTTGCAGGGCGAAAGTTTCCTCAGTTTCCTGCAAAAGCCCCATGTGCCAGCCTGGTTGGGCTTTCCCATGTACGAGGCGTATCGCAGGGGCGAGACGTGGCGCCAACACGATGCCATTTTGCGCACCGGTCGGGGCCAGCAGGTGCCGGTAGCGTTGTCCTGCGCGCCTTTGCCTGCGGAGCAGAGGGCAATGGTGGTGACGGTGCTGGACATGTCTGAAGTGCGTCACCTGCATCAGCAACTGGAATTCCAGGCCGTGACCGACCCGCTGACCGGGCTGCTGAACCGGCGCGGTTTCCATCAGGCGATGGAGAATACGTTGCTGCGCAGCGAACGTAGCGAGCAGGCGCTGGTATTGCTGTACCTGGACCTGGATGGTTTCAAGCGGGTCAACGATACGCTGGGCCATGACGCCGGGGATCGCGTGCTGCGTTGGGTTTCGGAGCAGATGCAAGCATGCCTGCGTTCCTACGACATTCTCGGGCGCATGGGCGGGGATGAATTCACCGCGTTGCTGGAGCTGGAGTTTCCCGAGCAGGCCGCGAAGATCGCGGAAAAGCTCATCGAGCGGGTATCGGTGTGCCAGCAGGTCGATGGTCTGGAGGTGATGCTTGGGGTCAGTATTGGCATCGCGACGTTCCCGGATTGCGGCTCGGACTTGAGCGGCCTGCTACGGGCCGCGGACATTGCCATGTACGAAGCCAAGCGCGCCGGCCGTCAGCAGTATCGTTACTACGACCAGGAAATGAACGGCCGCGCCCGCTCGCGGTTGATGCTGGAAGACAGTGTACGTACCGCCATCGCCAACAAGGATTTCACCTTGGTGTACCAGCCTCAGGTCTGTCTGGAAGACGGGCGTTTGCGCGGCGTCGAAGCGCTGTTGCGCTGGCAGCATCCCAGCGTCGGCGATGTGCCGCCGGGCCTGTTCTTGCCACTGCTGGAAGAGGCGCGGTTGATCAACCAGTTGAGTGCCTGGATCTACCAGCAAGTCGCCGCCCAGCGCCAGGCCTGGCAAGCCACCTTCGACCCCGAACTGGTGTTGAGCGTGAGCCTGAGCAGCAGCCAGTTCAACATGCCCAACCTGGCCAACCAACTGCAGCAGATGCTGGAGCGACATGGGTTACAGGCGCGACAACTGGAGGTGGAAATCGGCGAAGACTGCTTGATGAGCAATCTCGCCGAGTCCACCAAGCAACTCCAGTTACTGCGCCGGATCGGGGTGCGGATTGCCTTGGACGATTTTGGCTGCGGCCAGTGCTCCCTGACCCATTTGCGCGACTTGGCGTTCGACACCCTCAAGCTCGACCCTCAACTGGTGGCGCGCCTGCCTGGCTCGGTGCGGGATGCGGCGATGGCGCGCAGCATCATCCAACTGTGTGAGCATTTTGGTGTGCTGGTGATCGCCGAAGGCGTGGAGACCCTTGAGCAAACCCAGTGGCTCAAGGCCAATGGCTGCGCCCATATCCAGGGGCCGTGGGCTGCGCTGCCGTTGATGGCCGAGGACGTTGCCGGCTGGTCGTACCCTCGCGCGCTTTGAATTCGCTACACTGGCGCCCGTCCCAATTGCGTTGCAGAGCCCATGACCGCGTTGAAATACCTCCAGGCATACCCCGCCGCGCTCCAGGAGCAAGTGCGCCAACTGATCGCCAAGGACCAGTTAGGGGCTTACCTGGACCAGCGTTACCCCGAACGCCATGCGGTGCAGAGCGACAAGGCCCTGTACGCCTATGCCCTGGCCTTGAAGCAGGAGCACCTGCGTAACGCGCCGTCTATCGACAAAGTGCTGTTCGACAACCGCCTGGACCTGACCCATCGTGCCTTGGGTTTACACACCACGATTTCCCGGGTGCAGGGCGGTAATCTCAAATCCAAGAAAGAGATCCGCATCGCTTCGCTGTTCAAGGAGGCGGCCCCGGAGTTTCTGCGCATGATCGTGGTGCACGAGCTGGCGCACTTCAAGGAATCGGACCACAACAAGGCGTTCTATAAACTCTGCCAATACATGATGCCGGGCTACCATCAGGTGGAATTCGACCTGCGTATATACCTCACCTGGCGCGATTTGCAGGGCAAGCCCTAACCCCAAGGCGACTGACCATGGATGTGAGCAAGACCAAAAGCAGCTTCTACCGCCGCCTGTACGTGGCGTACTTGATCGACAGCCAACTGGCCAGCAGCGTCCCGGCGTTGACCGAGGCCACCGGCATGCCTCGGCGTACCGCCCAGGACACCATTGCGGCGTTGGCCGACCTGGATATTGTGTGTGAGTTCGAGCAGGAGGACGGTGCGCGCCACCATGCCGGGCGCTATCGGATTCGGGACTGGGGGGCGATTGATCGGGGGTGGATCGAGGCTAATCTGGCGTCGATCAAGCAGGTGTTGGGCTATCCCTGAAGGTCGGCTTAGGCAGGACTGACGCTATCGCGGGCAAGCCCGGCTCCCACAGTCCAATGTGGGAGCTGGCTTGCCTGCGATGGCGCCCTCAGATGCGCCGCATACCAATATGTGGAATATCATCTTCCAGGTATTCCTCACCCGCCACCACAAACCCATACCGCCCGTAGTACCCCTGCAAGTGCGCCTGGGCCGAGAGAAAAATCGGCGTTTGCGGCCAGATATCCTCAATACGCTCAAGCGCCTCCTCCATCATTTGATGCCCCAGCCCGGTGCCCCGTGCCGCTGGCGAAACGATGACGCGACCAATCACCACATCGCCGCCCTGGGATTCCGGGTCCAGCAGGCGCAGGTAAGCCAATAGCTCATTATCTTGCCAGGCCATCAGGTGATGGGTGTCACCCGCCAGGTCCTGCCCGTCGATGTCCTGATACGCGCATTTCTGCTCGACGACGAATACCTCGCTGCGCAAACGCAGGACGGCATACAGCTGGTCCTTGCCCAAGTCGTCGTGATGTTTGCAAATCCAATCAACCGTCATGATGTGTGCTCTTGTAAAGACGTGCCTGGATAGTAAGCGCGGCGGGCGCTGCTGTCTAAAATTGGCAAATGTGTGAATGGCGTCAATTTGCCATCATTGAGTGCGTGCGCTGCTGGCTGCTTTGTGTAATCTGCAATGCAGGCTCATTGATGAGCTACTGTTATCAGGCCACCGCCTGCCCGCCAAGGACTTTGAGCATGCCGAGATTGACTCGTGCCGTTGCTTTGATCGCAGTGCTGCTGCTGGCCCAGCCGGTGCTGGCACAGCGTCTGCGTCTGGTGGCGGATGGCTGGCCGCCCTTCACCGATGCCACCTTGATCAATGGCGGTTTGGCCACGGATATCGTCAGCACGGCCCTGGCCCGTGCGGGGTACGCCAGTGATTTTGAACAGGTGCCCTGGGCCCGTGCGCTCAAGGGCGTGGGCGATGGGCGCTACGATGTGCTGATCAACGCCTGGTACGACGAGGCCCGCACGCAGTTTGGCCAGTTTTCTGCTGAGTACCTGCTTAACCGTGTGCGCTTTCTCAAGCGCAGCGACGATGACATTGTTTATCACAGCCTGGCCCGACTGCACGACGAGACCATCGCCGTGGTACGCGGTTACGCTTACTCGGCGGCATTCGATCAAGACACCCAGCTACAGAAAGTACCCGTGCACAACTTCGCCATGGCGGTGCGCATGCTCGCTGCGCGGCGGGTGCGGTTGACGCTGGAAGACGAATACGTAGCGCGTTATTACCTGGCTCGGGAGTCGCCGCGGGTGCGCAATGCGGTGGCGTTTGTGGACAAGCCGTTGAGCGAGAACAGCCTGCACATTCTGGTCAGTTTGAAGAACCCCGAGCATGCGCAGATTGTCGCCAGCTTTGATCGGGAGATTGCCAGGATGAAGGCTGATGGCAGTTATGCGCGCTTGATGAAGGCGCATGGGATGTAGCGTGCTTGCGGGCCTCATCGCGGGCAAGCCGGGCTCCCACATTTTGCCCGCATTCTTATGTTGGAACTCGGTTAAATGTGGGAGCTGGCTTGCCTGCGATAGCGGTCTAAGCCGCACCGGTATCCTTGATCAGATGCGCCGCCAACGTACGCAACGGCCCCAACTGCCGGCAAATCAACGCCAACTGTGTCTGCACCAGCCGCTGCGCCTCATCAATCTCATCCGGCATTTGCTCCAGCTCTGCCGCCAACCCTTCCTCGGCATCACTCTGGATCGCAATCGGCTGTTTGTTGGCCAGGCCCGTGGCAATCTCATCGATGCTCGCCGCCAGGCTGTTGCCCGCGCCTTCGATCAAGTGCTCGCGCACGTCGGCCGGTAACTGAGTATCGCGGTGCGCACCCAACCCCGACAAATAGCTGAGCAAGGTGTGAGACAGCACCAGGAACCGAAAACCCACGTCGGCTTCCTTACGAAAGTGCCCCGGCTCCATCAGCATATTGGCCAGGGTGGTGGACAACGCGGCGTCGGCGTTGTGCGCGTTGCGGCGGGCCAGGCGGTAAGCCAGGTCGTCGCTCTTGCCGGCGGCGTATTGCTGCATGATCTGGCGCAGGTAGATGCTGTTGCAGGTCAGGGTGTTGGCCAGCACTTTGTTCAAGCGCCGGCCTTGCCAGTCCGGCAGGAACAGGAATACCGCCAGGCCAGCGATCAGGCTGCCGAGCAAGGTATCGAACAGGCGTGGCAGGAACAGCCCGTAGCCATCACCCACCTGGTTGAAGCAGAACAGCACCATCAGGGTGATCGCCGCCGTCGCCAGGGTGTAGCGGGTGGTGCGGTTGATAAAGAACACCAGGCCGGCGGCGATAGCGAACATCGACTGCACCACCGGGTTGGGGAACAGATCAAACAGCGCCCAGGCCACGGTGAGGCCGATGGCGGTGCCGATAATCCGCTGGCCGAGCTTGCGCCGGGTGGCGCCGTAGCTCGGTTGGCAGACGAACAGGGTGGTGAGGATGATCCAGTAACCCTGGGACGCGTGAATAGCGTGCAGGGTGGCGTAGCCGACGGTCAACGCCAGGGACAGGCGCAGGGCATGGCGAAACAGCAGCGAGGTGGGTGTGAGTTGGGTGCGCAGGCGCGTCCACATTTCCTTGAGGTTGCGCGGGGCACGGTCCAGCAGGTTACTGTCGGTGGCGTCCGCCAGGGCATCGGGGTTGCTGGCATCGCCCAGCAGGCGGTCGAGTGTGGACAGGTTGGCCGCCAAGGCGCGCAATGAACGCAGCAGGCCGCGCCAGGCCGGGTTGCTCTGGATGCGCAGGTGCTCCAGGGACGCGTTGAGGTCGCCCAGGGCTTGGGCGAAGCTGTCGTCATAGATGAACGGTTGGCGCAGTTGGATCGACTCGGCCAGGGTCTGGCAGGCCTTGCCTTGCTGGCGCAGCAAGCGCTGGCAGCGAAACAGCACATCGCTATGGAAGAAGGCTTCAGTGAGGGCGTTGTAGGGGTAGTGGGAGGAACTGGCGCGCTCGTGGATGTCCTGGGCCAGGAAGTACAGTTTCAGGTAGCGGCTGACCTTCGAGCCCGGTCGCCCATTGCCGACGCGGTGCAGGATGATTTCCTTCGCGGCATTCAGCGCAGCCACTACCCGGCCATTTTGCTGGGCCAACTCCAGGCGCCGCGCTTCCACGTCCAGCTGCCGGATCGGTTCGAACAACGATGACTTGAGCTTGAGGTAACGCCCCAGCTCGCGGAACAATCGCGCCAGGCTCTGCTGCACCGGCTGGTTGGAAAACAGCGCCTGCCACAGCACGGACAACACGCCGTACCAGGCGGCACCGGCCACCAGCAGCAGCGGCTCATGCCAGAAATCCGTGACGGCGCCACCGCGCTGGTCCACGCCGATCATGGTGTAGACCGACAGAATCAAGGTGGCCGAAGCAATCGCGCCATAGCGTTCGCCCAGTGCGCCGAGCATGGTCAGGCCGAAACTGGCCAGGGCCAGGGCGATGGCAAATATCCAGGGGTAAGGGAACAGCAGCTCCACCGACAGCGCGGCAATGCTGAAACACACCAGTGTCACCGCCAGCGCGTTGAGGCGGCCTTGCCAGCTGTCATCGGTCTCGGCCAGGGCGCTGGCGATAATCCCTAGGAACAGCGGGATCAGCAGCGTCATTTCATCCTGGTACCAACACAACGCCATGCTGCCGGTGAGGGCGATGAACACCCGTACGCTGTAGCTGAATTTATCCAGCGCCCACAGGCGCCGCATGGACTGCTTGAACGAGGTCGATGACATGAAGTCTGGAGTCTTCCGGGACGTTGTCGCTAAATTGAGCCAGTAATGACGCCACGGCAAGCGTAGCGATCACATCGGACAGCAAAATTTTCAGTATCACTGCAAAACCAATGTGGGAGCGGGCTTGCCTGCGATAACGATGTGGGATTCACCGCCGCTATCGCAGGCAAGCCAGCTCCCACAGGGGATTGCATCTCAAGGTGCACATCAGGCGTATTGCGCCGCCGCGTAGCCCGAGGCCCAGGCCCACTGGAAATTGAACCCGCCCAGGTGGCCGGTCACGTCCAGCACTTCGCCGATAAAGTACAGGCCGGGGCTTTTCAGCGATTCCATGGTCTTGGACGACACTTCCCGCGTATCCACCCCGCCCAATGTTACCTCGGCGGTGCGATAACCCTCGGTGCCGGCCGGTACCAGTTGCCAGCTCCCCAGCTTTTGCGCGATATCGGCAATTTCAGCGTGGGCGTACTGCTTCATCGGCTTGGATTCGAACCAGCTTTGGGCCAGCAGGTTGGCCATCTTCTTGGTGAAGATCTCACCCAACAGGGTTTTCAATTCGCTGTTGGGGTGTTCGGCCTGTTGCTGTTGCAGCCAGGCATGGGCGTCGTGGTCGGGCAGCAGGTTGATTTCTACCGTGTCGCCGGAGTGCCAATACGAGGAAATCTGCAAAATCGCCGGCCCGCTCAGGCCGCGATGGGTGAACAGGATGTTCTCGCGAAAGCTCTGGCCGTTGCAGCTCACCAGGCAGTCGACCGAGGTGCCGGACAACTCGCCGCACAACTCCTTGAGCTGGTCGGTGATGGTGAACGGCACCAGCCCGGCGCGGGTCGGCAGCAGTTCATGGCCGAATTGTTTGGCCACCTGGTAGCCGAAACCGGTGGCGCCCAGCGTCGGGATCGACAAGCCGCCAGTGGCGATCACCAGGGATTCACAGCGCAGCTCACCCAAGGTGGTTTGCAGTTGATAGCCGCTTTCGAGCTTGGCGATTGCCTCGATGGAGGTGTCCAGGTGCAGGCTCACGCCGGTCTGGATGCACTCGTCGAGCAGCATGCCGAGGATGTCGCTGGACTTGTTGTCGCAGAACAGTTGGCCGAGTTTCTTCTCGTGGTACGGTACGCCGTGTTTGGCCACCAGCCCGATGAAATCCCACTGGGTATAGCGGGCCAGGGCGGATTTGCAGAAGTGCGCGTTGTGCGAGAGGAAGTTGGCCGGCTCGGTGTACATGTTGGTGAAGTTGCAGCGGCCGCCACCGGACATCAGGATTTTCTTGCCGGCCTTGTTGGCGTGGTCGATCAACATCACCTTGCGCCCACGCCCGGCGGCGGTCAGCGCGCACATCAAGCCTGCGGCGCCGGCGCCAATGATCACAACTTCGGTCGAGCGCACAGCCATGTCCTCACAAAACTATTGATTTGAAATGCAATCAACACTGTGGGAGCTGGCTTGCCTGCGATGGCGGTAGTGGATTCACCGTCGCTATCGCAGGCAAGCCAGCTCCCACAGTGATTTGGTCCCTGCAGTCACTATGTTGTTACAGGATCCGCACGCGCAGCGAGCGGCCTTTGATCTTGCCGTCATTCAAACGCTGCAACGCCTGCTTGGCGATGCCGCGTTCCACGGCCACGAAGGCCTGGAAGTCAAAGATAGCGATCTTGCCGACCTGGGCACCCGGAATGCCGGCTTCACCGGTCAATGCACCGAGGATGTCGCCTGGGCGCACCTTGTCTTTACGCCCGGCGGCGATGCACAGGGTGCTCATCTGCGGCAGCAACGGGCCACCGCTTTGCGGCTTGAGGTTGTCCAGTTGGTCCCAGTTCAGCGGCGACTTCTGCAGTTGCTCGATGGCCTGGGCGCGGTGGGCTTCGGACGGCGCTACCAGGCTGATGGCGATGCCGGTCTCACCGGCACGGCCGGTACGGCCTACACGGTGGATGTGAATTTCCGAGTCGCGGGCCAGTTCGACGTTGATCACCATGTCCAGGGCGTCGATGTCCAGGCCTCGGGCGGCGACGTCGGTGGCCACCAGCACCGAGGTGCTGCGGTTGGCAAACATCGCCAGTACCTGGTCACGGTCGCGCTGTTCCAGGTCACCATGCAGGCCAACAGCGGAAATGCCTTTGGACGTCAGGTGGTCGACGGTTTCCTGCACTTGCTGCTTGGTGAAGCAGAACGCCACGCACGAAGCAGGGCGGAAGTGCGCCAGCACCTTGGTCACGGCGTCCATGCGTTCTTCCGGGGAGATCTCGTAGAAGCGCTGTTCGATCTGATCGTCGGAGTGGAACGCTTCGGCTTTCACTTGCTGAGGCGCACGCATGAACTTGGAGGCCAGTTGCTTGATGCTCACCGGGTAAGTGGCCGAGAACAGCAGGGTCTGGCGGCGCGGTGGGGTCTTGCTGATGATGTCTTCGATGGCGTCGTAGAAGCCCATGTCGAGCATGCGGTCGGCTTCGTCGAGGATCAGGGTGTTCAAGCCGTCCAGCACCAGCGAACCTTTACGCAGGTGCTGCTGGATGCGGCCCGGGGTGCCGACGATGACGTGGGCGCCGTGCTCCAGGGAGGCGATCTGTGGGCCGAGGGACACGCCGCCGCACAGGGTCAGTACCTTGATGTTGTCTTCGGCACGGGCCAGGCGACGGATTTCCTTGGCGACCTGGTCGGCCAGTTCGCGGGTCGGGCACATCACCAGCGCCTGGCACCCGAAGTAGCGCGGGTTGATCGGGTTCAGCAGGCCGATGCCGAATGCGGCAGTCTTGCCGCTGCCGGTCTTGGCCTGGGCAATGAGGTCCAGCCCTTTGAGGATCACCGGCAAGCTTTGCGCCTGGATCTGCGTCATCTCGACGTAACCCAGCGAGTCGAGGTTAGCCAGCATGGCGGCGGACAGGGGCAAAGTATTAAAAGCGGTGGCGATGGTAGTCACGGGACTGGCTCTGCAAAACAAAATGTCGCGCAGTGTACCAGCCTCGTGGGATTTTCCCCGCAAGTTCTCGACGAGACGCCCGTTAGTGCTCGATATCGTGCTCGCGGCTGACCACCCGTTTGCCGTCCTTGGGCGACAGCTGCAGGAAGATCGCCGCCGCCAGCATCGCCATGAGGCCCACGGTGAGGAAGGTCAGTTGGAAGGCGCCCAGCACGGTATTGACCCCGTCATTGCCGGCTTCGGCGGTAAAGCCGCCGAGCAATGCGCCGGCACAGGCCACGCCCAGGCTCAGGGACAATTGCGCCACCACCGACAGCAAGCTGTTACCACTGCTAGCCTGGGCGTCGTCGAGGTCGATCAGGGTGACGGTGTTCATGGCGGTAAATTGCAGGGAGTTGATGGCCCCCAGTACCGCCAGCATGGCCAACAGCAGCGGGTAGGGCGTTTGTTCGCTGACCAGGCCCATGCTCGCCAGCATCAGGCCCAGGGCCAGGGTGTTGCCGGTCAGGACGATGCGGTAGCCGAGGCGCTCGATAAGCGGGCGTGCGATGGACTTGGCGAACATCGCCGCCGCCGCCAGCGGCAACATGCTCATGCCGGCTTCCGACGGCGAATAGCCCAGCGCCACCTGCAGCAGCAGCGGTACCAGGAACGGCAATGCGCCGCTGCCCAGGCGCGCAAACAGATTGCCCAGAATCCCCACGGCAAAGGTGCGCGTCTTGAACAGCACCGGCGAGAACAGCGGGTTATCGATATGCCCGGCGCGCAGCCAGTACGCCGCCAGGCAGGCGAACCCGCCGAACAGCAGCAATATCACGCGCAGATGCGGCAGGTGCAGTTCGCCCAGGCCTTCCATGGCGATGGTGATCAGCACCATCGCCGCGCCGAACAGCAGAAAGCCCAGGCCGTCGAAGCGCGTGCGCTCGCTGCCGCGCAGGTCGGGGATGAATTTCCACACGGCGTAGCAGCCGATCATGCCCACCGGCAGGTTGATCAGGAAGATCCAGTGCCAGGTCAGGTATTGCACCATCCAGCCGCCCATTGTCGGGCCAAGCAAGGGGCCAAGCAGGCCGGGAATGGTGATGAAGCCCATGATCCGCACCAGCTCGGAGCGCGGATAAGCCCGCAGTACCACCAGCCGTCCGACCGGCAGCATCAGCGCACCGCCCAGGCCCTGGATCACCCGTGCGCCCACCAGCATGCTCAAGCTACTGGACAGCGCACACAGCAGCGACCCGATGCTGAACAGCATGATCGCACCAAAGAAAATCTTCTTGGTGCCAAAGCGGTCAGCGATCCAGCCCGACGCCGGAATCAGCAAGGCAACGGTGAGCATGTAGGCGATCACCACGCCTTGCATGCGCAGCGGGTTTTCCGCGAGGTCCTGCGCCATGGCCGGTAGCGCGGTGTTGAGAATCGTCCCGTCCAGCGACTGCATGAAGAAGGCAATCGCTACCACCCAGGGGAGCCAGCGGGCGGTCTTGGCATCGAGAGGGGCACGATTCGGCATGGGATCCCTTTTAATTAGCAGGCTATGTGTTGGCGATTATGCGCCATCCGTCGCCGCTTTTCCCACTGGCGGTTCGTCTATATCTGACAATGTCACATGCTCGCCCACCAGGAAATCCAGCAACGCCCGATGCACTGCCAGCGCGGCTTCGCGGGACTCCAGGTCCAGCAGATGGCCGGTGTGTTCGGCCACCGCAAAGCTGCTGCGGCCTACGTAGTGTTTGAACAGCTGGGCTTCGTCGGCCGGCGTGTATTCGTCCAGCGCGCCGTTGAGAAAGTGCACCGGTGTTTCAATCTGCCGCAGTGCCGGCAAGTAGTTGCCATCGCCCAAGCCCAGCACCTGATGGATATGAAAGCGCGCCTGGCGGTATTCGGTAGTGGCCATGGTCGACAGGTGTCGATGGTTATTGCGCTTGAGGCGCGGCGACAGGTATTTGCCAACCGTTTCGTTGAGCAGATGGCCGACCGCCGACTTGTCATCGGCCTCGATCAGCACACGCACGCGCTCGACATATTCCAGCATCGCCTGGTTGAGGTTGGGCGCCAGGGCCATCACCACCGAGCTTTCGATGGAGGGCGGGTTGTGCGCCAGGGTCAACAGCGTGGAGATGCCGCCCCAGGAGGCCGAAACCAGATGGTTGACCGCAAAGCGCGCTACCAAGGCACGCAGGATTTGCACCTCGTCGTCCTTGGTGACCAGGTCGAGTTCGGTGTTGTGCTCGCGTGACAAGCCAGAGAAGGGCAAGTCGAACAGCAGCACATTGAAGTGCTCGGCCAGGCATTTGCTGGTGCGGGCAAAGGAGCGCGTGGTGGACAACGCGCCATTGACCATCAGTACGGTTTTTCTATGCGGGTCGTTACCCAGTTGCTCTACGTGAACGTTGTAGTGCTTGTACAACTTCTCAATGACGAAACTTCCATGGTTCATCGCAGTACTTCCAGTGTGTGGCGGTATGCCACCAGCTGTTATAGCGAGGTTTTTTGCGGGCGACAACAGGTTGCCCGTGCAAACGGGGAGGAAGAGAATTTACGGTAGGAAGGACCGAAGCCGAGCCGTCTGAAATCAGCCCTTCCCACAGGTGTTTTGGATGTTTAGAGGGTCAGCGTCAGGCGTTTTACCAAAGCGCCTGGCAACAGGTTGGAAGCGGTGTTGCGCTGGTCATAGGTACTGGCCGACAACAGCAGTTCCCGATCAGCGGTCAGCGCTTCCAATTGCGAACCGAGCAACTGATAGACACTGTCATCAAAGCGCATGGTGCTGACTGGCGCCTTGATCTCGCCGTTTTCCACCCAGAAGGTCGCAAAGCGCGTCATGCCGGTCAGGCGCGCTGCCGGCAGGTCGGAGTAGTTCAGGTACCAGAGGTTGCTGATATACAGACCGGTGCCCAACTGCTTGAGAATATCGGCCTGGGCCAGGCTGCCGGCCGCCATTTGCAGGGCGCTGGGCGACTCGTCGCTGCTGGCGCCGTTGGTGTTCAAGCCGTATTCGGCGGCGCTGCGCGAGTTGACCAACTGGCCCTCGGCCTTGCCTGCGTTGATCAGGGTCACATCCTCACGCGGGTAGCCTTCAGTGGAAAACGCCTGGCTCAGGGAGCCGCTGATCTGCTCATCTACCGTCACCAGCGGGCTCAATGACTGATCACCCGCGTACAGGCGTTGCAACGAACTGCCTTTGCTCGCAATGGCCTGGGCCGAAAAACCACCCCAGGTGATGATGCTGATGATTTCTTCCAGCGCTGCCGGCGCCAGGTAGGCGCGGTACTGGCCGGGCGCCAGGGTGTGGAGCGGGCGACCGAGAAACGCCAGTTGCTCACGGGCCTGTTGGAAACGGGCGGCGAATTCGGCGCTGTTCCAGGTGTGCCCGGCGTAGCTGGCTTTTACCGCTTCGCCATTGGCGTGGAACAGGCTGAAGTCGAAATTGAAGCTGTTAGCCCGGTGCCAGCCGAACGCCCCCGATGAGCTGGCGAAACCACGACTGATCGGGCCGGCGGCGTAGAAGCCAACAAGGTCCACGCCATCGGCGGCCTGGCTGATATCGTCCAGCACCTGGGCCAGTTCCGGCAGCGGGCGCAGCTGTTCGTTATGGCTGTGCCAGGCGTCGGGGTTCAGCAGCAGGTACGGGTCAGGCGGCAACAGCGGCAAGGTTTCGCGCAATTGTTGCAGGCCGTCGGCCAGGCGCTGGCGATCCAGCTGCGCCTCGCCGGACAGGGTGATACCCAGGTCGGCGTGGCGCCCATCGTTGATCAGCTTGAGGTTCAGGCTGGCCTGCTGTACCTGGCCCGCCTGGCGTACCTGCGCGTGGTTGAAGCGCACGAACTCGGACGCCTCATCCGCGTAGCCGAGTTGAAAGTGTTCTTGATCGGTGACCGCCTGCTTGAGCCAATCCACCAGAGCCTTGAAGTGGTTCATCAGGCATCTCCCCCAAACACATCGACATTGCTGAATACACAGGCCGGCGAAGCATGGCCGACACGGATCACCTGGTTGGGTTCGCCCTTGCCGCAGTTCGGCGTGCCCAAGACCTTGAAGGTGCTGGCGTCGCCTACCGCGCTGAGCTTGCGCCAAAACTGCGCGGAAATCGCGCGGTAGTTGGGGTTCTTCACCACGCCCTTGAGTTCGCCGTTTTCGATCAACTGGCCCCACTCGCAGCCGAACTGGAACTTGTTGCGCGCATCGTCGATGGACCACGAACGGTTGGTCGACATCAGGATGCCGCTCTCAATGCCGCCCACCAATTGCGCGAGGCTTTTATCCCCAGGCTCGATATTCAGGTTGGCCATGCGGTCGATGGGCGCACGGTTCCAGCCGCAAGCGCGGCTGTTGGCGACGCCTGGCAGGTTGGCGCGAAATTGCGATAAGGCCCCGCCCAAGGGCCTGAGCAGCAGGCCCTCGCGAATCAGAAATTGCTTGCTGGCAGGTGTGCCGTCATCGTCATGAGCGTAGCTGGCAAGCTGTTCGGGGATGTCCGGGTCGAAGGTGACGTTGAGCAGCGGTGAGCCATATTGCAGGTGGCCGAAGTCGCTGGCTTTCACAAAACTGGTGCCGGCGTAATTGCGCTCGTCACCAAGGATGCGATCCAGCTCCAGCGGATGGCCGATCGACTCGTGGATCTGCAGGATCATTTGGTCGGGCATCAGCAGCAGGTCACGCGGGCCGTGGGGCGTATTCGGTGCGAGCAGCAATTGCAGGGCTTCATCGGCCACCTTGCGGGCGGCGCCCACCAGGCCAAAACGCTGGATCACCCCGGCACTGCCTTGCTGGCCGAAGTTGGTACCGCCCAGGGTACGGGTCTGGCTGTCGTTGCCGTCGAAGGCGGTCACACTCAGGCCTGGGAACACGAAGCGCTGGGCCTGACGCAATTGCGCACCGGCGCTGTTGAGGTAGATCTGTTCAACCCGCGTGGTCCCCAAACTGACTTCCCAGCTCACCAGGCGCTCATCCTTGGGCACGGCGGCGGACTCATCGCCGAGCAATTGGTAGCAGTCGCTCAGGGATGGGAAGGGCTGGTCGAGGTCGGGCGACAGGTAGTCGGCGACGTCGCTGGACACTGGCTGCTGGTGCAGGTCGAGCAGGGCGTGGGGCTTGATCAACCGGGCTTGCTGTTCAGCGCGCTCAAGGGCGGCTTGCAGGCCGGCAAGGGAAATGTCGTTGGTCGCGGCGTAGGCTTCCACGCCGTTGAGACGCACGGTAAGCATGGCGCCTTCGTCATGGCCCAGGTGAGGCGGCTCGGCGACGTTCTTGCGTACCGACAGGTACTGACCGGATTCGCGCACGTAGCGCAGGGAGAAAAATTCGGCGGTGGTGCGCAGGGCACCGAAGTGTTTCTTGAGCGTGGCGTGGTGTTCGAACATGGGGCCTTCCTTGTGGGCGGCTCGGCGCGGGCAGGCGAACAGAGTAGGCCTGGGCGGGGAGCTGATCAAGGAAAGTGTCGGCGGGTGGTTTTGCGGTGTCTGGTCGGGCCTCATCGCGGGCAAGCCCGGCTCCCACAGTTGATCGAGTCGTTCAGGCGAACTCGGTCAACTGTGGGAGCTGGCTTGCCTGCGATACAGGCGCCGCGGTGCTTGAGTTACTGCGCCAATGGCCCTACTTCACGCATAGGCTTGCCACGCACCGGCGCATCGCCTGCTACGTAGTAGTCAGCGGTGCTGCGCGGCAGTGGCTGGCGGCCACGGATCTTGTCGGCGATTTTCTCGGCGATCATGATCGTTGGCGCGTTCAGGTTGCCGGTGGTGATGATCGGCATGATCGAGGCATCGACCACACGCAAGCCCTGCATGCCATGCACGCGGCCTTCGCCATCGACTACGGCCATCTCGTCGGTGCCCATCTTGCACGAGCAGGACGGGTGGAACGCGGTCTCGGCGTGCTCGCGGATGAACTTGTCCAACTGTTCATCGGTTTGCACTTCAATGCCGGGGCTGATTTCGCGGCCACGGTACGGGTCCAGTGCCGGCTGCTGCATGATTTCACGGGTCAGGCGGATGCCATCGCGGAACTCCTGCCAGTCCTGCTCGGTGGCCATGTAGTTGAAGAGGATGCTCGGGTAGTCCCGTGGGTTCTTCGACTTCAGCTGGATACGGCCACGGCTTGGCGAACGCATGGACCCCATGTGCGCCTGGAAACCGTGCTCTTTCACACCGTTGCTGCCGTTGTAGTTAATCGCCACCGGCAGGAAGTGGTACTGGATGTTTGGCCACTCGAACTCTTCACGGGTACGGATAAAACCGCCCGCTTCGAACTGGTTGCTGGCGCCGATGCCGGTGCCGTTGAACAGCCATTCGGCACCAATTGCCGGCTGGTTGTACCAGAGCAGCGAAGGGTACAGCGACACTGGCTGGGTGCACGCGTATTGCAGGTACAGCTCAAGGTGGTCCTGCAGGTTTTCACCCACGCCCGGCAGGTCGTGGACCACCGGGATGTCGAGGCTTTCCAGCAGTTTGGCCGGGCCGACACCAGAGCGTTGCAGCAGTTGCGGCGAAGCGATTGCGCCGCTGCACACCAGTACTTCTTTGCGCGCACGGGCTTCAACGCGCTCTTCGGCGGCGCCGATCAGGTAACGCACGCCCACTGCACGCTTGCCTTCGAACAGCACTTTGTCGGTGAGGGCATGGGTGACGATGGTCAGGGTCGAACGCTTTTTAGCCGTGTCCAGGTAACCGCGTGCGGTGCTGGCGCGACGGCCGTTCGGCGTGACGGTGCGGTCCATCGGGCCGAAGCCTTCTTGCTGGTAGCCGTTCAAGTCTTCGGTACGTGGGTAACCGGCCTGTACGCCCGCTTCAACCATGGCGTGGAACAGCGGGTTGTTGCCCGCTTTCGGCGTGGTCACGCTGACCGGGCCGTCACCACCGTGCCAATCGTTGGGGCCGATGTCGCGGGTTTCGGCTTTGCGGAAATACGGCAGGCAGTCCAGGTAGGTCCAGTCTTCCAGGCCCGGGAGCTTCGACCAGTTGTCATAGTCCATGGCGTTGCCGCGGATGTAGCACATGCCGTTGATCAGGGAAGAGCCACCCAGGCCCTTGCCGCGCCCGCATTCCATCCGGCGGCCGTCCATGTGTGGCTCTGGATCGGTTTCGTAGGCCCAGTTGTAGCGGCGGCCTTGCAGCGGGAAAGCCAGGGCGGCTGGCATCTGGGTGCGGAAGTCGAGGCGGTAGTCCGGGCCACCGGCCTCCAGCAGCAAAACAGTGACGCCTTCGTCTTCGGTCAGACGGGTCGCCAGGGTGTTACCGGCAGAGCCGGCACCCACAATGATGTAATCGTATTCTTGGGACATGAATGTACCCTCTTTGAAGTGTGGTCAGGTCTGGCGAGTGCTTCGCACTCGATCGCAGGCAAGCCAGCTCCCACATTTGATCGGGTTCACACAGAACAAATGTGGGAGCCGGGCTTGCCCGCGATGGCGGCCTTACAGGCAATACAAGTCTCGGGTGTTAGAACACCGAGGCGTAATCGCCCAACTCAACCTGTACCGATTTGATGCGGGTGAAGTTGTTCAGCGAGCTGATCCCGTTCTCACGGCCCACACCCGACTGCTTGTAGCCGCCAACCGGCATCTTCGCGTCGGACTCGCCCCAGGCGTTGATCCAGCAGATACCGGCTTCCAACTGGTGAATCACGCGGTGGGCGCGGTTCAGGTCCATGGTCACCAGGCCAGCGGCCAGGCCGAAGTCGGTGTCGTTGGCGCGGCGGATCACTTCTTCTTCGGTTTCGTAGGTGAGGATGCTCATCACCGGGCCAAAGATTTCTTCACGCACGATCACCATGTCATCGGTGCAGTCGGTGAACACGGTCGGGGCCACGAAGGCGCCTTTGGCGAAGTTGCCGTCGGTCAGACGGTCGCCGCCGCACAGCAGGCGGGCGCCTTGCTCTTTGCCTTTGGCGATGTAGCCCAGCACGCTTTCCATGTGGGCGAAGCTGACCAGCGGGCCGAAGTTGGTGTTTTCGTCTTCCGGGTTGCCGATGCGAATACGCGCAACACGCTCGACGATCTTGGCTTCGAACGCGGCTTGCAGGTGCTTGGGCACGAACACGCGGGTGCCGTTGGTGCAGACCTGACCGGAGCTGTAGAAGTTGGCCATCATGGCGGTGTCGGCGGCGCGGTCGAGGTCGGCGTCGTCGAAAATGATCAGCGGGGACTTGCCGCCCAGCTCCATGGTCACGTCCTTGAGCGAGGAGCTCGACGCGCTGGCCATGACTTTCTTGCCGGTGTCGGTGCCGCCGGTGAACGAGACTTTCTCGATGCGCGGGTGTTCGGTCAGCCAGGTGCCGACTTCACGGCCGCTGCCGGTCAGTACGTTGAACACGCCCGCTGGAACGCCAGCCTCGGTGTAGATCTCGGCCAGTTTCAGGGTGGTCAGCGAGGTGACTTCGCTTGGCTTGAAGATCATCGCGTTACCGGCAGCCAGGGCCGGTGCGGATTTCCACAGGGCGATCTGGATCGGGTAGTTCCACGCGCCGATACCGGCAACCACGCCCAGCGGCTCGCGGCGGGTGTAGACAAACGAGGTGTCGCGCAGTGGGATCTGCTCGCCTTCGATGGCAGGTACCAGGCCGGCGTAGTATTCCAGCACGTCAGCGCCGGTGACGATGTCGACGTACTTGGTTTCCGAGAAGGCTTTACCGGTGTCCAGGGTTTCCAGGGCGGCCAGTTCATCGTTGCGCTCGCGCAGGATGTCCACGGCACGGCGCAGGATGCGCGAACGCTCCATGGCGGTCATGGCGGCCCAGATTTTCTGGCCTTTTTCAGCGCTGACCACGGCACGTTCAACGTCGTCTTTGGTGGCGCGTTGCACTTGGGCGAGAACTTCACCGTTAGCCGGGTTGATGGCTTCGAAGGTGGCATCGCTGCCAGCGTCGCTGTAGCCGCCGTCAATGTAGAGTTTTTGCAGGTCGAAACGGGCCATAAAGTCCTCGCAAGTGCATAAGTGGTTGGCGTTACCCGCCGAACAGTGGGCCATGGGGTTGTGGCAACACTGAGCGGCGGACGTTCAGGGGTTGAGCATTTATAAGGGCTCTAACTCACCTGCTTGGCCAATTGGAAATCCATGTATTCGTAAGCGATCCGTTGCGCCTGCTCCGTGTCGAAAGCGTCTCCCGACAGGGCGCCGCGCAACCACAAACCGTCGATCAAAGCCGCCAGCCCGCGGGCTGCGCTGCGTGCCTCGGGTAACGGCATCGCACGGCGGAACTGGCAACACAGGTTGGAATACAGACGGTGATCGTTGATCCGCTGCAACCTGTGCAATGACGGGTGGTGCATGCTGGTGGCCCAGAAGGCCAGCCAGGTTTTCATTGCCGGGCCGTTGACCTGGCTGGCGTCGAAGTTGCCTTCGATGATCATCTGAAGGTGCGCCCGTGGGCTGTCATCCTTCAAGGCACGCCTGCGCTCTTGCACGTTCTCGATCAGCGCATTCATCAGGTAGCGCATCGTCGCTGCGATCAGGCCGTTCTTGTCCTGAAAGTAGTGGCTGATGATGCCGTTCGAGACGCCGGCCAGACGGGCGATCAGCGCAATGCTGGCATCTCCCATCCCGACCCGATCGATGGCCGTCAACGTGGCTTCGATCAACTGCTGGCGGCGTATGGGTTGCATACCGACCTTGGGCATGTAGCACCTCTCCTTAGGCCTGCCGATGGGCGATCCACGTCCGTCGGCTTGAGGGCCAGTCTATTTTGTTTTGATTGAACGTTCAATCAACAAAGAATAAGATCTGCGACAAATGGTCGCTGCCTACAGATGTTTCCTACCTGCGAGCTGCAATCTTCGACACCTGCAAAAACCCTTGAAACAGGCCACTTCAGAGCCTGATCACCGCTTCGGCGGGCTCAAGAATTTTGGGGTGTCTTTATAACACCCGTCCGTCGACTGCCGAAAAATCGATGTCCCGGGATAACCGTTGCCTTGTGTTTCTCTCTCGCACTGCCTGGAGCATCTGCGCCATGAGTTCTGCCTCTCTTATAAAGACCCCACCGGAAAAGGTCCGGGTCAACGGTTGGGTGTTCTACACCTCCACCGCGCTGATTTTATTGTTGACCGCCATTCTGATCGTCGCCCCGCAGGAGGCCGGGCGCCTGCTCGGTGTCGCACAGGCCTGGCTGTCGAAAAGCTTTGGCTGGTACTACATGGTGGTCATCGCTGCCTACCTGGTGTTTGTGGTCGGCCTGGCGTTTTCGTCCTATGGGAAACTTAAGCTGGGTGCGAAGGACGATACCCCAGACTTCAGCTACGGCGCCTGGGCCGGCATGTTGTTCTCGTCGGGTATCGGCATCTCGCTGTTGTATTTCGGTGCGTCCGAGCCGTTGGACCATTACTTCAACCCGCCCGAAGGCGCTGCCGCCAGCAATGGCGCGGCACGCCAGGCGCTGCAACTGACCTTCCTGCACTGGGGCCTGCACGGCTGGGCGATCTATGCGCTGGTCGGCCTGGCCGTGGCGTACTTTGCGTACCGCCACAACCAACCGCTGGCCCTGCGTTCGGCGCTGTACCCGCTGGTGGGCGAGCGTTGGGTGAAGGGCGCGGCTGGCCACGCGGTAGACGGTTTCGGCATGTTCGTGACCCTGCTGGGCCTGGTGACCAACCTGGGGATCGGCTCGATGCAAGTGTCGTCGGGGCTGGAAAACCTGTTCGGCATGGAGCACAGCAATACCAATTTGCTGATCGTGATCATCGTGATGAGCACCGTGGCGACCATTGCCGCCGTGTCGGGTGTGGAAAACGGTATTCGCCGCCTGTCCAACCTCAACATCGTGCTGTTCAGCGGTTTGCTGATCTTCGTGCTGCTGTTCGGCCCCACCTTGCACCTGCTCAATGGCCTGGTGCAGAACACCGGTGATTACCTCAACGGAATCGTGCTGAAAACCTTCGACCTGTATGTGTACGAAGGCGACGGTGCCAAGACCGAACGCTGGATGGGCCTGTGGACCTTGTTCTACTGGGCCTGGTGGATTTCCTGGGCGCCATTTGTGGGCATGTTCATCGCGCGTATTTCCCGTGGTCGCACCGTGCGCGAACTGGTGGCTGGCGTATTGCTGATCCCGCTGGGCTTTACCCTGGCGTGGCTGTCGATCTTCGGCAACTCGGCCCTGGACCTGGTGTTGAACCATGGGGCGGTGGAGTTGGGCAAGACGGCGCTGGAGCAACCGTCCATGGCCATCTACCAACTGCTTGAGCATTACCCGGCGTCGAAAGTGGTGATCGGCGTGTCGATCTTCGTGGGCTTCGTGCTGTTCCTGACGCCTGCGGATTCCGGCGCGGTGATGATGGCCAACCTTTCCTGCAAAGGCGGCAATGTGGATGAAGATGCGCCGCACTGGTTGCGTATCTTCTGGTCGGCGGTGATCACCCTGGTGACCATCGGCCTGCTGTTTGCCGGCAACTTCGAAGCCATGCAAACCATGGTGGTGCTGGCGGGGCTGCCGTTCTCTGTGGTGCTGGTGTTCTTTATGTTCGGTTTGCACAAGGCCATGCGCCAGGACGTGGCCACCGAACAGGAGCAAGCGCAATTGGCCGAACGCGGGCGTCGTGGTTTCAGCGAGCGCTTGACGGCGCTGGACCTGCAACCGAGCCAGGCCACCGTGCAGCGCTTTATGGACAAGCACGTAACGCCGGCGTTGGAAGAAGCCGCGAGTGCGTTGCGTGATCAGGGCCTGGAAGTGCAGACCTTGCTGGGCAAATCCAAGCGCTGCATCGGCGTGCGGATCGAGATGGACGAGGGCAACCCGTTTGTCTACGAAGTGAGCCTGGATGGCTACTCGGCGGCACCGGCTGACCTGCCTGAAGAAGAGCGCACCCGTTACTATCGTGCCGAGGTGTACCTGCACAACGGGCCGCAGGAGTATGACCTGATGGGCTTCACCCAGGAGCAGATCACCCGGGATGTGCTCGATCAGTTTGAAAGCCATCGGCAGCTCCTTGGCCGGGTCTATAGCTGATAGTTGAGCTGGCGGCGCCCTCACTGGCGCCGCTGTTGCAAGCATTGAATGCGGTCGAATGTGGGAGCTGGCTTGCCTGCGATAGCAAGGGTGAATCCAACATAGCTATCGCAGGCAAGCCAGCTCCCACACTGACCCAGTTTTTTCAGTAGGTTTTGCAGGGTTGCCTTAACCCAGGTTCTTGCCCAGCAGGGCGTGGTAGAGCTCACTGTCTCCCAAAATCCCCACCACCTTGTTGTTGTCGTGCAGCACCAGCTTGTTGCCTGTCTGGTAGCGAATCTGCAGTGCATCGCGCATGCCGATGTTCGAGTCCACCAACGTCGGTACGCGGCCCAAGCCTTCCACGGCTTGCCCTGGCGCCCAGTTCTGCAGGTTCATCGTCACGCCATTCTGGCGTGCGCCCTGGATGGTGTTGCCTTCAGCCAGGTCCAGCCAAGAGTCGCCACCCGGATCAAGGCACACCGAACCGTTCACACGCGTGCAGTTATCCAGGGTGCGCATCAGGCTGCGCCCGCACAGCACGTTCAACGGGTTGGTATGGGCGACGAAGGTGCGCACATAGTCGTCCGCCGGGTTCAGCACGATCTCTTCCGGCACGCTGTACTGGATGATCTTGCCGTCTTTCATGATCGCGATACGGCTGCCGAGCTTGAGTGCTTCATCCAGGTCGTGGCTGACGAACACAATGGTCTTGCTCAATTTGCGTTGCAGTTCCAGTAGCTCATCTTGCAAGCCTTGGCGGATCAGCGGGTCGAGGGCCGAGAAGGGTTCGTCCATCAGCAGGATATCGGCGTCCATCGCCAGGGCGCGAGCCAGGCCGACGCGTTGCTGCATGCCACCGGACAACTCGTCGGGCTTCTTGTTGCGCCATTGGCTCAGGCCCACCAGTTCGAGTTTCTCGTCCACCAGCGTGCGCCGTTCTTTCTCTGGGCGGCCCTGCATCTCCAGGCCGAAGCTGATGTTCTCGCGCACCGTCAGCCAAGGCATCAGGGCAAACTTCTGGAACACCATGGCGATGCGTTTGGTGCGCATCATTTTCAGCTCGGCGGGGGTGCAGGAGGCGATGTCGATCTGACGCCCTTCATGCTCCACAAACAGCTGGCCACGGCTGACGGTATTGAGGCCGTTGATGCAGCGCAGCAAGCTGGATTTGCCTGAGCCCGAGAGGCCCATCAGCACACAGATCTCGCCTTTCTCGATATCCAGGCTGGCGTTCTCGACGCCGACGATCTGCCCGGTCTTCTTCAGGATTTCGTTACGGCTCATGCCCTGGTCCAGCAGCTTGAGCGCTTCGCGTGGGTCTTTGGAAAAGATCACGTCGACTTTGTCGAATCGGATAATGCTCATGCATCACCCCCTACTTTAGCGTCGGGTTGTTTGCAGATACGGTCGAGCATGATGGCGAGCAACACAATGGCCAGGCCCGCTTCAAAGCCCAGCGCAATATCGGCAGTGTTGAGTGCGTTGACCACCGGCTTGCCGAGGCCGTCGGCGCCTACCAGGGCCGCGATCACCACCATCGACAGCGACAGCATGATGCATTGGGTAATGCCGGCGGCGATGCTCGGCATGGCGTGGGGCAGTTCAATGCGCGAGAGCAACTGGCGGCGCGAGCAGCCAAAAGCCTTGCCGGCGTCCATCAGCTCTTGCGGCACATCGCGGATACCCAGGTAGGTCAGGCGGATCGGCGCGGCAATCGCGAACACCACCGTGGAAATCAGCCCAGGCACCACACCCAGCCCGAAGAGGGTCAGGGTAGGGATGAGGTAGACGAAGGTCGGCACGGTCTGCATCAGATCGAGTACCGGCCGCATCATGGTGTAGAACATCGGCTTATGCGCGGCAACAATGCCCAGCGGCACACCGATGACCACGCAGACCAGGGTGGCGAACAGCACCTGCGCGAGGGTTTCCATGGTTTCCTGCCAGTACCCCAGGTTGAGGATCAGCAGGAAGGAGGCGATGACAAAAACAGTCAGTCCCCATTTACGTTGAATAAAGTGAGCCAGCAGCGCAATCAGACCGATCAATGCCAGTGGATTGAACCAGGTCAGCGCAAACGTCACGCCGTGGATCATCGTTTCCAGTGTCGATGCGATTGCGTCGAAGTAGTTGGCACCGTGTTGGGTCAACCAGTCGACGAAGGCAGCGATGTACTGGCCTAGTGGGATTTTCTGTTCAGTCAGCATGGTAGTGAATGTCCACATGCGAAGGGGAAAACATCCCAGGCCAGCGCACCGGCCTGGGGTCAGCGGGTGCTATTTGGCGAGGTAAGCTTTAACGGCATCGAGCCCTGGTTTGCCATCAACGGTGGTGACACCGGCGAGCCAGGTGTCGAGTACTTGCGGGTTCTTCTGCAGCCAGGCCTTGGCGGCAGCATCGGCCTTCATCTTGTCGTCCAGGACGTTACCCATCAGGGTGCTTTCCATGTCGAGCGTGAACACCAGGTTTTTAAGCAACTGACCAACGTTGCTGCATTCCTGGGTGTAGCCTTTGCGGGTGTTGGTGTAGATGGTGGCCTGGCCGTAGTTGGGGCCGAACGAGTCGTCACCACCGGTCAGGTACTTCATCTTGAAGCGAGTGTTCATCGGGTGCGGTTCCCAGCCGAGGAACACGATGGCCTGGTTGCGCTTGGAGGCGCGTTCAACCTGGGAGAGCATGCCGGCTTCGCTGGATTCGACCACCTTGAAACCGGCGGTTTTCAGGCCGAAGGCATCTTTGTCGATCAGCGTCTGGATGGTGCGGTTGCCATCGTTGCCCGGCTCGATGCCGTAGATCTTGCCGCCCAGCTCATCCTTGAATTTGGCGATGTCGGCGAAGTCTTTCAGGCCTTTCTCATACAGCGCCTCTGGGACCGCCAGGGTGTACTTGGCGTTCTCCAGGTTGGCGCGCACGGTTTCCACGGTGCCGGCATCACGGTACTGCTTGATGTCGTTTTCCATGGTCGGCATCCAGTTGCCGAGGAAAATGTCCATGTTCTTGCCGTCGGCCAGGGACTTGTAAGTCACAGGTACCGAAATCATCGTGGTGCGCGGCTTGTAGCCCAGGCCCTTGAGGATCTCGCTGGTGGTCGCGGTGGTGACGGTGATGTCGGTCCAGCCGACATCGGAGAAGTTGACGGTCTTGCACTGTTCCGGTTCTGCGGCGTGTGCCACGACTGGCAGACTCAGCATGGCGGCCAACAACAACGAGGGTGAACCTTTCATGTGGGTAGACTCCTGTGTCTTTTCTGGCGGCATTCGCCGCGCTTTATAAGTGTTGCGGTCGGAGCGTGCGACAACAGCTCTGGCGCGGTGCCTTGCAAACGAGTCGAGACTGATCATGTACCAGTGAAAATCTGACGCCTACAGGGGGCGTCGTATCCAGTACAGGGAGGGTCGCATCCAGTACCGATGACGTCGCTTACAGGTTTTTCCGAAGGTAAAACTGCTGTTTTTACCCTTCTGCACCGCAAAAAACGGCCAAAACTGGCGTTCGCACGCGAGCGCCGCTGGTGAGCATGAGTGCGTCGGTGTGAGACGCCGTGATGACGAATAAAAGCTTGATGATGCCGCCATCTGGGCGATCTGAGCGTAGCACCTCGTTCAAGCCCGGCCCGTGCTTATCGAGGAGTTCCACGTTAATGGCTATCAGCGTTTTCGACCTGTTCAAGATCGGCATCGGGCCTTCGAGTTCCCACACCGTGGGGCCCATGCGCGCCGCGGCGTTGTTCGTTCAAGGGTTGCGTGAGCGTGGGTGGCTGGAACAGGTGCAGCGTGTCGAAGTGCAACTGTACGGCTCGTTGTCGGCCACCGGCATCGGCCACGGCAGCGACACCGCCACCATCATGGGCCTGATGGGCGAGTGGCCAGACGCAATCGACCCCACGCAAATCGGCGCCCGTATCCACACCCTGCGCGAAACCGACACGCTGCTGCTGGACGGGCGTTTGCCGGTGCCCTTTGTGTGGGCGCGGGACATGCGCCTGCTCGATGAGAACCTGCCGTTCCACCCCAATGCCATGACCCTGGTGGTATGGGGCGATGACGGCGAACTGCATCGTGATACCTACTATTCGGTCGGCGGCGGCTTTGTGGTGGATGAGGCCCAGGCCCAAAGCGGTTTGGCGGATATGGACCGCACCGAGCTGCCTTATGAATTTTCCAGTGCCGTGGAGCTGTTGCAGCTGTGCAAGACCCACAACCTGCGCGTTGCCGAACTGATGCTGGCGAATGAAAAAACCTGGCGCAGCGAAGAAGAAATCCGCAGCGGCCTGATGAAGCTCTGGCGCGCCATGCAAGATTGCGTGGAGCAGGGCCTCAAGCACGAAGGCATCTTGCCCGGCGGCTTGAACGTACGCCGTCGCGCCGCCAAGTTGCACCGCAGCTTGCAGGAGCTGAACAAGCCCAATGTGATCGGCTCGACCTTGAGCGCCATGGAATGGGTCAACCTGTTCGCCCTGGCGGTCAACGAAGAAAACGCCGCCGGTGGGCGCATGGTCACGGCGCCCACCAACGGCGCGGCGGGAATCATCCCGGCGGTGTTGCACTACTTCATGAAGTTCAGTGAAGAAGTCACCGAAGCCAACGTGGTTGACTACCTGCTGGGCGCGGCGGCGGTGGGCATCCTGTGTAAAAAGAACGCCTCGATCTCCGGTGCCGAAGTCGGTTGCCAGGGCGAGGTCGGTTCCGCGTGTGCGATGGCCGCAGCCGGGCTGGCGGAGATCCTCGGCGCCACGCCGGAGCAACTGTGCAACGCTGCCGAAATCGGCTTGGAACACAACCTCGGCCTGACCTGCGACCCGGTGGGCGGCCTGGTGCAAGTGCCGTGTATCGAGCGCAATGCAATTGCGGCGGTGAAGGCGATCAACGCGGCGCAAATGGCGTTGCGTGGCGATGGTCAGCACTTCATCTCGTTGGACCGGGTGATCCGCACCATGCGTGATACCGGGGCCGATATGCATGACAAGTACAAAGAGACATCACGCGGTGGGCTGGCGGTGAGTGCGGTTGAATGTTGAGTCAATGATATCGCTATCGCAGGCAAGCCAGCTCCCACAGGAAACGCATTCCAAAGGTGGGAGCCGGGCTTGCCCGCGATGGCTATAGTGCTGACGCAATTGCTCACAAAGTGAACACTCTAAGCCAAAATCGCCACCTTTTAGCGCGTCGCAAATAGATAAGTAGCTTCCGAACGAATTCCTACACGATCACACGCCTGATGTGCTTTGGGTGACAGACTCCTCCTACGCCCGCAAAGCGCCTTCCCACAAGTGCTACCGATCTGCTCACCCCCCTTGAACTCCGCCCGTTATGCGTCATATCCCGCACTTCGCGCGTGGGCTCATATAGACACATAAACAGGTCGTTTTCAGGAGTTCTTGAATAGCCATTCAATTTTAGGCATGGCATTTGCTCTATCAATTACAAAGCCTCTCCTTTCCAGGACGAGCGCAATAACAAGAGCCTCGCCTGAGGCCGCCACCTGCTTTGTGTGATGTGAGGAGATACCGCGATGACGTCGACCAACTCCGGGGCCCAACCCCAGAACCGTGCGCCTCAATCCATCGGCTTTTTGCTGCTGGACAATTTCACGCTGATTTCCCTGGCGTCTGCCGTGGAGCCACTGCGCATGGCCAACCAGCTGTCCGGCCGCGAGCTGTATCGCTGGACAACCCTGAGTGTCGACGGCAACCAGGTGTGGGCCAGCGATGGCCTGCAAATCACACCCGATGCCTCCATGCACAAAGCACCCGTGCTGGACACGGTCATCGTGTGCGGCGGCGTGGGTATCCAGCGCACCGTCACCCGTGAACATGTGTCGTGGCTGCAAAGCCAGGCACGCCAGTCTCGTCGCCTCGGCGCAGTGTGCACCGGCAGCTGGGCCCTGGCCTGCGCCGGCTTGCTCGACGGCTTTGATTGCAGCGTGCACTGGGAATGCCTGGCGTCGATGCAGGAAGCCTTCCCGCGGGTGGCCATGAGCACGCGCCTGTTCACCCTCGACCGCAACCGCTTCACCAGCTCCGGTGGTACCGCGCCCCTGGACATGATGTTGCACCTGATCAGCCGCGACCACGGCCGTGAATTGTCGGCCGCCATTTCCGAGATGTTCGTGTACGAACGCATCCGCAACGAACAGGATCACCAGCGTGTGCCGCTCAAGCACATGCTTGGCACCAACCAGCCGAAGCTGCAGGAAATCGTCGCGCTGATGGAAGCCAACCTCGAAGAGCCGATCGACCTGGACGAACTGGCGGTGTATGTCGCCGTGTCGCGCCGGCAGTTGGAGCGGCTGTTCCAGAAATACCTGCACTGCTCGCCGTCGCGCTACTACCTCAAGCTGCGCCTGATCCGCGCACGGCAACTGCTCAAGCAGACGCCGATGTCGATCATCGAGGTCGCCTCGGTGTGCGGGTTTGTGTCTACGCCGCACTTTTCCAAGTGCTACCGCGAATATTTCGGCATTCCGCCACGGGATGAGCGCGTAGGCTCCAACACCACCCAGCAAGTAGCGATGATGCCGATTCCGCCGGCACTGGTGTTGTCACCGTTGTCGGGGCCGATGTCGGCGTTGAGCCAGGCGCGCAATGAGTCGACCTTTGCCAGTGTAAGGCTCTAGATCGAGTCGCCAGCTCCCACCTTGGAATGCGTTCTCCTGTGGGAGCTGGCTTGCCTGCGATGGCGGAGTTTCAGGCGCCAGAGTTCTGTTTGAACTGCACCAGCGCCGGCAGCAACTGCTTGTCGATCGCCTGCCTCACCGTTGGCAAAATCGTCGCGCTGCCGCTGTACATCTGTTCCACCATGCCCTTGAGCGCCTTGGCCCGCGCTTGGCTCAACCCGCGCACCGCACATTCGCAGGCCTGCTCGGCGGTAGCGCCGCTGGACACTTCAAAACCCAGCGAGCGTAGTTGGCTCAGCAGGTCATCCTGGTCAATCAAATCCGCGTGCATCATGACGGTCATCCTGGTGTAGGGAGCGGGAATGACTTGGATTCTGGTAGGCCACAGGACTGGCGGCAAGGGCAGAATCCAGCGATGGCTCGCATGGCTATGAACAGGTCGTTTTCGGGGTACTTGACCTGACCCGTAACAGGCACACTGAACCCAGGCACGCAGCTTGAAGGTTTGGTCACCCTCGAAATGCACCGCTCACACAAAGCACTCTGCCCCGATCCCGTCACGGCTGGATCGGGGCTTTTTTTTGCGCGGGCAGCCCGATCACCCTGCCGAGCAGGGCCGGCCGGGGTAGATCGGCGTGTGCCTGGCTGAGGGCGATGAGTTTTTCCAGCGTCGCGTCGGTAAACGGCGCCGACTGCGGACCGGCCAGGTCGACATGCAGCAGCATCTGTTCGTTACCCGCCAACTCGCGTGCTTCGCCCACAAGGTGCAGGCTGTGATAAAGGTGCAGGCGCTTGGCGTCATGGGCGATCAGTTGGGTATGCACCTCAACCTCGGCCCCGAGCTTCACCTCATGCAGGTAGTTCAGGTGCAGCTCCAGGGTGAACAGCGAGTGGCCACTGGCTTCGCGGTTTTCGCTGTCCAGCCCCAGCGCGTCCATCAGCGCATCGGTGGCGTAGCTGAAGATCAGCAGATAGAACGCGTCACGCAGATGGCCGTTGTAGTCGACCCAGTCGGGCAGGATTTTCGTGGTGTAGGTGGTCAGTGCGGGCATGGCATGAATCCAATTCAGTGTGTGGTCAAATGCGGGAGCTGGCTTGCCTGCGATAGCAATGGCGAGGCCAACACCGCCATCGCAGGCAAGCCAGCTCCCACAGGGTTATTCGGCGAAGTTCATGCCGTGCTTGGCCTTGGTTGTTTTTACGGCTTCCAGTACCGCCAGCAGGCAGTCATCACGATAGCGCTCCAGCGCCGAGATGCTGTGGTTACCTAACTGCTCCGCGGTGCCATCGACCACATCATCAATTAATTTTTCAGTCAATTCAGGCGCCGGTAGATAAGTCCACGGTAGCTGCAACGCCGGGCCGAACTGTGCCATGAAGTGGCGCATGCCGGCGTCGCCGCCCGCCAGTGTGTAAGTGAGGAAAGTGCCCATGAACGACCAGCGCAACCCGGCACCAAAACGAATGGCGTCGTCGATTTCGCCGGTGGTCGCCACCCCGTCATTGACCAAGTGCAGCGCCTCACGCCACAGCGCTTCCAGTAGGCGATCGGCAATAAAACCCGGCACTTCCTTGCGCACATGCAGCGGGCGCATGCCGAGGGATTCATACACCGAGATCGCCGCCTGGATTGCCTCTGGTGCGGTGTTTTTGCCGCCCACCACTTCTACCAGTGGCAACAGGTAGACCGGGTTGAAGGGGTGGCCGACCACGCAGCGTTCCGGGTGGGTAGAGCTTTCATAGAATTCGCTGGGCAATAGCCCTGAGGTGCTGGAGCCGATCAATGCGTTCGGCTTGGCCGCGGCGCTGATCTGGCTGTGCAATTGCAGCTTCAGCTCCAGGCGTTCCGGGGCGCTTTCCTGGATGAAGTCGGCGTCTTTTACGCAGTCTTCGATGGTAGTGACAAAGCGCAGGCGGTCCTGGGAGGCACCTGGCGCCAAGCCCTGTTGTTCAAGGGCTGGCCAGGCGTTGGCGACGCGTTTGCGCAAGGCCGCCTCGGCACCGGGCGCCGGGTCCCAGGCCACCACATCCAGACCATGGGCAAGGGCACGGGACACCCAGCCGCTGCCGATGACACCGCTGCCCAACGCAGCAAAGGTTTTGATTTCGGTGATAAAGCGCATGGCATATTCCTAAAGTGTTCGATGATCCTTTGTGGGAGCCGGGCTTGCCCGCGATGGCGGCATTGCAGGCTACAAAGATGTGGCAGATTTACTGGCCTCATCGCGGGCAAGCCCGGCTCCCACAGGAGTGGTGGTGTCTGTGTTAGCCGCGTTGAGTCAGGCCCATCTTGATGCGGCCTTCGGCTGGGGTCAGGACCCTCGCGCCTAACCGGCTGAGAATTTCACTGGCGCGATCCACCAGTTGCCCATTGGTGGCGAGCACGCCTTTGTCCAGCCACAGGTTGTCTTCCAGGCCCACCCGTACGTTGCCGCCCAGCAGCACCGCCTGCGCGGCCATTGGCATTTGCATGCGGCCAATGCCGAAGCCGGCCCACACCGCGTCGGCGGGCAGGTTATCGACCATGGCTTTCATGGTGGTGGTGTCGGCCGGTGCGCCCCAGGGAATGCCCAGGCACAGTTGGAACAGCGGGTTATCCAGCAGCCCTTCCTTGATCATCTGCTTGGCGAACCACAGGTGGCCGGTGTCGAAAATTTCCAGCTCGGCCTTTACGCCCAATTCCTGGATACGTTTGGCGCCGGCACGCAGTTGCGCCGGGGTGGACACGTAAATGGTGTCGCCATCGCCGAAGTTCAGCGTGCCGCAGTCCAGGGTGCAGATTTCCGGCAGCAGTTCTTCAACGTGGGCCAGGCGGGTCAGCGGGCCCACGAGGTCGGTATTGGGCCCGAACTCCATGGGATTCTCGCCGCCACCGATCTCCAGGTCGCCACCCATACCGGCGGTGAGGTTGACGATGATGTCGATGTCGGCCTCGCGGATGCGCTCCATCACTTCGCGGTACAGCGCGACGTCGCGACTGAACTTGCCGGTCTCGGGGTCGCGTACGTGGCAATGCACGACCGTGGCGCCGGCCTTGGCGGCCTCCACGGCAGCGGCGGCGATTTGCTTGGGAGTGACCGGCACGTGCGGGCTTCTGGCGGTCGTGTCGCCAGCACCGGTGAGTGCGCAGGTGATGATGACGTCGTGGTTCATGAGGCGGTTCCTTACAGGCGGGTGATTTCAAGGCGCAGGGCGCCGTTCGCAACCTTCAGGGGTTGCGAAGCGGTGATCTGGATGGGTTATTTCGTGGTCAATTGCAGGTTGGCAGCAGCCGGTTTGCCGTCGAAGGTGGTCACACCCTCCAGCCAGCGCGCCTTGTCTTGCGGGTGATCCTTGAGCCACTGCTTGGCGGATTCGATGGCATCCTTGTGGTCCAGCAGCGGTTGCATCATGCGGCTCTCGTCGGCGGCGGTGAACGTCAGGTTGGTCAGCAGCTTATGCACGTTGGGGCACTGCTCGGCGTAGGCCGGCGCGGTCACGGTCCACACGGTGGCCATGCCTTCGTTCGGGCCCAGGGCGTCTTCGCTGCCGGTGAGGTAAGTCATCGCCACATTGACGTTCATCGGGTGCGGTGCCCAACCAAAGAACACCACGGCTTCCTTGCGGCGCACGGCACGGTCTACGGCCGCCAACATGCCGGCTTCGCTGGACTCCACCAACTGGAACTTGCCCAGGCCGAACTGGTTTTTGGCGATCATCGCCTTGATCTGCGTATTGGCGCCCGAGCCCGGCTCGATGCCATAAATCTTGCCGCCCAGGTCTTTTTCGAACCTGGCGATGTCAGCAAAGGTTTTCAGGCCCTTGTCGGCCAGATAGGTCGGCACCGCCAGGGTGGCGCGGGCGTCTTCCAGGCTGGGTTTTTCGAGGACCTTGACTTGCTTGGCGTCGACGAACGGCGTGATGGTCTGGGTCATCAGCGGGTTCCAGTAACCCAGAAACAGGTCCAGGCGCTGGTCGCGGATGCCGGCAAAGATGATTTGCTGCGAGGCGCTGGTTTGTTTGGTCTTGTAGCCGAGGCCATCGAGCAGCACCTGGGCCATGGCGCTGGTGGCGATGACGTCGGTCCAGTTGACCACGCCCATGCGTACGTTTTGGCATGAAGCGGCATCCGCTGCAAGGGCGTTAGTGCTCAAAATGGCGCTGGCGCTGAGTGCAAGTACGCAGCGGCTGATCAGTCGGTTCATGGGTGGAGCCCTCGGCAGTCGTTATTGTGGGTGCCGGCGTCTTTGTGCGCCGTGGGATCACGTTACGCAGCTTGGCGCCCCGCAAAGCGCACGGCGGCGACCCGCTTTTGCACTGCAGCGACCTGGGCTCTTGAATGGCCGGTTGAACTGGCGTATCACAGTGACCACGCTGCCCGTCCGACGAGAGCGCCACCATGTCCCAGGATGTCTATTTCTTGCTGATGCCGGGTTTCTCGGCCCTCGGTTTTATCTCCGCGCTGGAACCGTTACGCGTGGCCAATCGCTTTCGCGGCGAGCTGTACCGCTGGCACATCTTGAGTGCCGATGGCGGCGCGGTACTGGCGAGCAACGGCATGTCGGTCAACGCCGATGCCGCGCTGGAACCGTTGAAAAAAGGCGCGACCTTACTGGTGGTGGCCGGCTTCGAACCCCTGCAGTTCGCCACGCCCGCCCTGGAGCATTGGCTGCGCCGCCTCGACCATGAGGGTGTGACCCTGGGTGCCATCGACACCGGCGCCTGCGTGCTGGCCGAGGCGGGCCTGCTTGACGGCCACCGCCTGACCTTGCACTGGGAAGCCATCGACGCCTTCAAGGAGGCCTATCCGCACCTGAGCGTGACCCAGGAACTGTTCGAAATCGACCGGCGCCGCATCACCTGCGCTGGCGGCACGGCGTCCATCGACTTGATGCTCGATCTCATCGCCCAGGCCCACGGCCCGGAGCTGGCGATCCAGGTTTCCGAGCAATTCGTACTCGGCCGCATCCGCCCGCGCAAGGACCACCAGCGCATGCAGATCGCCACGCGCTACGGCATCAATAACAAGAAACTGGTGCACGTGATCGGCGAAATGGAACAGCACACCGAACCGCCCCTGAGCACCTTGGCCCTGGCCGAAACGATCAAGGTCACCCGACGCCAACTGGAGCGGCTGTTTCGCCTGCACCTGAACGATACGCCGAGCAATTTCTACCTGGGCCTGCGCCTGGAAAAAGCCCGCAAACTGCTGCGCCAGAGCGACATGAGCGTGCTGGAAGTGAGTATCGCGTGCGGGTTTGAGTCTCCGTCGTATTTCACCAGGAGCTATCGCGCAAGGTTTGCCAAATGCCCGCGGGAGGATCGGCGACGGGAGGTGGTTTGACGGACAATTATAGTCAATTATACTCTTGGCTATAATTTATAGTTATTTCCATAATTGAGTATAAAACCATGTCCAAGCACAGCGGCTTTGTGTTTCGCCGCCCCACCCTGGCAAGCAGTATTGCCGATGGCCTGGTGGGGGCCGGTATTCAGGATTTCACCTCCGGCCTGTTTCTCGCGGCGCCCCGACGCACGGGCAAAAGCACTTTTCTGCGCGAAGACCTGATTCCGGAATGTCAGCTGCGGGGCTGGCTGGCGGTGTATGTCGACCTGTGGGCCGACAAGGAAAAAGACCCCGCCGAGCTGATCGCAGGTGCCATTGCGGGGGCGTTGGTGCCGTTTGAAAAGGGCATTCGCAAACTGGCAAAGAGCATTGGCATCGAGAAACTAAGCTTTCTGCGTACGCTTTCGTGGGACTTTACCAAGCCACAATTGCCTGTCGGTGCGACGCTGACCCAAGCGTTGGAATTGCTCCATAGGGCTGCAGAAAAACCCGTTGTACTGGTGATTGACGAAGCACAGCACGCATTAACCACCGAGTCAGGTATCAATGCGATGTTCGCGTTGAAGGCTGCCCGGGATCAGCTCAACCAAGGCCGTGACGAGGAGGGCAGCGGTTTGCGCCTGGTGTTTACCGGCTCCAATCGCGACAAACTCGCCCATTTGGTATTGGGTAAAAGCCAGCCATTCTTCGGTTCCAGCATCACGCCGTTTCCGCTGCTGGGCAAAGCGTTCACCCAGGCCTACACCGTGCACCTCAACGCGCACCTGGCCAAGAACAACCAATTCAACGCGGCTGACATTGATGAGGCGTTTGAGCTGGTAGGTCGGCGTCCCGAGATGTTGCGCACGATCATCGGTGAAGTCGCATTGGAGCTGGGCGAGGCGAGCAATCTTGGCCAACTGCTGCACAGTCGCGCAGAACTGCTGCGCGCGGGTGTATGGACCGAGTTCGAAAGCGCCTGGAACGCCCTGACCATCCCGCAGCGTGCGGTGTTGCAGGTGATGGTGGTGCGTTCGCAAAGCAATGAGCCATTTGCGCCGTTTACCGACAGCACGATTACCGCAGTCAGCAAGGCATTGGAGGTTATGCGCAGCGATGTGGTGCCCGGGACCCAGACCATTCAGGCCTGTATCGATGCCCTGCGCGACAAGGAATTGGTATGGAAGTCGAGCCGGGGAGGGTATGCCCTGGAAGACAAGTCGTTCGGGGATTGGCTGCTGCACAAAACCCGCATACCGACTAACGAGTGAAACCCGATGTAGCGCAGTTTATAAGGGAATCATGGAAGGTGTAGGAAGTTTCTTTTTTTCATCGCTAACGGAGACTTATAGCCAAGGACTGCTAACGTCCTATGGGTCTTAGAAGTGGCTCTTGACCAAATGCTTTTGAAATGAAGCACGCAGGCCAGGAAGTCACTACTTAACCAGAAGAGGTTGGCATGCTTAGAAAACTAGTTACTGTCATCGCGTTCGCGACCACCCCGGTGTGGGCAGTCCAGGCGTCTGCACCTTTCACCGGAGCCGACTACAGCGGGCGCTATGAATGTACCGGCCAGGATAAACATATAGGCAGCTATAAGGGTGTTGTTGATATGGCGCTCGACGCCAAGCAAAGCACTGGCAAGTACGCCGCCTACACCTTCACCTTGACCTTGGAAGACAAGTCCCGTTATGACGGAATGGCCGCCGGGACTTCGGATGCGCTGGGCGTTTATTTTGCTCACACCGACCCTGTCTTGAAAGACTTCGGCGTGGGGGTCGCACAAATGACGTCAACCCCGGAGGGCAAAGTGTCTTTCGTTAAGTACTACTACACGCCTGAATACGAAAGCGGTGGTCACGGCTTGGAACACTGCGTCAAAAGCTGATGGGTAGTTACTTTTTCATCAGGGTTGAACAGGCTGTTTTATAAGCTTCATGCTGATACTTGTTCAACGTCGTCGGCAGATCAAAGCTGTGCTTCTTGTTTTGCGCATTGATGGTCTGCGGCGACAGCAGCGTCACCTCCACCCCATCCAGCAACTGAAACACCCCTTCGATCTTGAACGTCGTCGGGCCACCGGCGAACTCGCCTTTTTTACTGCGTTTCTTGATGGCAATGCGCGTGATGCCGTTGGCTTGAACGAACGCCTTCACCTGGGCGGCGAAGGCTTTGACGTTGGCTGCATCATCGTCGTCTTCAAGGGCGATTTTCTTGGTGGCCAGGGCGACGTGGGTCAGCGCCTGGTTGTCCAGGGAGGCGACGGCGATGATGGCTTCGCTGCCTTTGATTTCGATGCCGCAGATGGTCATGAGCGGGTCCTTTGCGAGGGAGAGGCTTCAGGAAAGGGCTTGTTGAAATGCAATTCAAAGAGCTGCTCTATTGTCTTGCTCATTGGTTGAAGTTGGGAAATTTCTATCTTAAGTTTCAATAAGCTTGCTTCTTTGATTTTAATATCTAGCTCATTCAGTACTTCGCCGGGCTTTTGTATTTTCTGAAACCAGCGGCTAAAACCTATCACCGTGCACAGTGACGTGAGCGTCGCGTACAGACCTATGAAAATATAAAACTCTTTTTCGTGGACGAGCAGATAGTCCATGAACGTGTCGAGGTTATCTTTCTCTCGTTCTTTGTAGGTAGAAAGTTTTCTTTCTTGTATAACGAGGCTGTTCTTCAGGAAGGTGACGTCGTTGTTGAATGAATCCGGCAGATCTGCGATTTTATGCAGCTCCGGTGTGCCTTTCTCAAGTGCTTCAATGCGTTTGGTGAAGTCGTTTACCATTTGCTCCGTTTGCGAATGGTGGCTTTCCTCGCGTGTTTCTTTTTGGAGTCTGTAGTCCAGATAAGAAAAAATAGACACCAGTGTCAGCGCACCTGCAATTAGCCATAAACCAAATACAGCAAGCAACTTATAAATATTGTCGGTGGGTGGAGATGGAAGCCATTGCATGCCGAAAATTCCTTAAATCAGCGTCAGGTAGCGAAAAGCGACAGTGGGACGCTTCTAGTGTAGGAATATAGTTACTGTTCTTGGCCAATCGACTCCAAAAACTCCGACCGCTCATCACTCATGCGCGCCAGGCAGTCGTTGTGCGCAATCGCATAGGCCTTGGTGCCGGTCACTGCCGGGAAGGTGTCCACTGCACAATCGGCGTCGCGCAGTTTTTCCCACTTCTGCTGTGCGTCCTTCAGACGGGCGGTAATGTCCGCCAGTTTGGTCTTGTCGCTGCCGTAGGTCGAACCCATGCGCTCCAGCAACCCCTGATAATTATCTTTGAGCAATTGCTCGGCGGTGGTCTTGTTGTAGGTGGCGCATTCCAAGGTTTGCTGGTCGTTCTCGATACCGTCGCACGGCGTGCTGTCGGTGTCTTCGGCCGCGTGGGCGGTGGTTGCGATGAGTGCCAAAGCCAGGAAAATCGATTTCATTGCGCCGTCTCATATCACGTGATGCGCAATTCTGGCTCAAGCGTAAGACAAAGAACAGCCGACCGTGGGGCCTGTCTTCACAGGCTTTGTCGCGGATTGACGCTTTCGGCAATTCCCCTGTCGTTTTTGCACCCGGCTCCGCCGGTCCCTGGGCATATGCTGGCCCCAAAGCGCCGGCAGACGATTCGGCGCATGAATCGCCAATAAGGGGACGCCTGATGAGCCCAGCCGAGTTGCACGCCGACAGCATCGTTATCGACGGTCTGATTATTGCCAAGTGGAACCGCGACCTGTTCGAAGACATGCGCAAAGGTGGCCTCACCGCCGCCAACTGCACGGTGTCGGTGTGGGAAGGCTTCCAGGCCACGATCAATAACATTGTCGCCAGCCAGACCCTGATCCGTGAGAACAGCGACCTGGTGATCCCGGTGAAAACCACCGCCGACATCCGTCGCGCCAAGGAGCAGGGCAAGACCGGCATCATCTTCGGCTTCCAGAATGCCCATGCCTTTGAGGACCAGCTCGGCTATGTCGAGATCTTCAAGCAGCTCGGCGTGGGGGTGGTGCAGATGTGCTACAACACCCAGAACCTGGTGGGCACCGGTTGCTACGAGCGTGATGGCGGCCTGTCGGGTTTCGGTCGCGAGATCGTCGCCGAGATGAACCGCGTCGGCATCATGTGCGACCTGTCCCACGTGGGCTCCAAGACCAGCGAAGAGGTCATCCTCGAATCGAAAAAGCCGGTGTGCTACTCCCACTGCCTGCCGTCCGGGCTTAAAGAGCACCCGCGCAACAAGTCTGATGAGGAGCTGAAGTTCATCGCCGACCACGGTGGGTTTGTCGGCGTGACCATGTTTGCGCCGTTCCTGGCCAAGGGCATCGACTCGACCATCGACGACTACGCCGAAGCCATCGAATACACCATGAACATCGTCGGCGAAGACGCGATCGGCATTGGCACCGACTTCACCCAGGGCCATGGCCAGGATTTCTTCGAAATGCTCACCCATGACAAGGGCTACGCCCGCCGCCTGACCAGCTTCGGCAAGATCATCAACCCGCTGGGCATCCGCACCGTGGGTGAGTTCCCCAACCTCACCGAGACCCTGCTCAAGCGCGGCCACAGCGAGCGCGTGGTGCGCAAGATCATGGGCGAGAACTGGGTCAACGTGCTCAAGGACGTCTGGGGCGAATAAGCCACTGCTCGCTTAATCCTTCACCCGCCGCCATCCGCGTGGCGGGCATCAAAACGAATTTTCTGGAGTTAAGTTTCCATGGCCAAGATCGCCCCGCAATTGCCAATTGAAGTCGACAGCGAAACCGGTGTCTGGACCTCCGACGCCCTGCCGATGCTGTACGTGCCACGCCATTTCTTCGTCAACAACCACATGGGTATCGAAGAAGTGCTGGGGGCCGACGCCTACGCCGAGATCCTCTACAAGGCTGGCTACAAGTCCGCCTGGCACTGGTGTGAAAAAGAAGCTGAATGCCACGGCCTGGAAGGCGTCGCGGTGTTCGAGCACTACATGAAGCGCCTGTCGCAACGCGGCTGGGGCCTGTTCAAGATCCAGGACATCGACCTGGACAAAGGCACCGCCAGCGTCAAGCTGGAACACTCGGCGTTCGTCTACGTGTACGGCAAGGTCGGCCGCAAGGTGGACTACATGTTCACCGGCTGGTTTGCCGGCGCCATGGACCAGATCCTTCAAGCGCGTGGCAGCAAGATTCGCACTGTCGCCGAACAAGTCTACGGAGGCTCCGAAGAGGGCCACGATGATGGTTTGTTCACCGTCAAACCGTTGTAAGCCGAGGACCGTGCCATGGCTTTCGAAGCAATGTTCCAGCCGATCCAGATCGGCAAACTGACCATCCGCAACCGGGTGCTCAGCACTGCGCATGCCGAGGTGTATGCCACCGACGGCGGCATGACCACCGACCGCTATGTGAAGTACTACGAAGAGAAAGCCAAGGGCGGTATTGGCCTGGCGATCTGCGGTGGCTCCTCCGTGGTGGCCATCGACAGCCCGCAGGAATGGTGGGCGTCGGTGAACCTGTCCACCGACCGCATCATCCCGCACTTCCAGAATCTGGCCGATGCCATGCACAAGCATGGCGCCAAGATCATGATCCAGATTACCCACATGGGCCGGCGCTCGCGTTGGGACGGCTTTAACTGGCCGACCCTGATGTCGCCGTCCGGCGTGCGTGAGCCGGTGCACCGTGCCACCTGCAAGACCATCGAGCCAGAAGAAATCTGGCGCGTGATCGGCAACTACGCCCAGGCTGCGCGTCGGGCCAAGGCCGGTGGCCTGGACGGGGTGGAATTGTCGGCCGTGCACCAGCACATGATCGACCAGTTCTGGAGCCCGCGGGTCAACAAGCGTACCGACGAGTGGGGCGGCAGCTTCGAGGGCCGCATGAAGTTCGGCCTGGAAGTGTTGAAGGCCGTGCGTGCCGAAGTGGGGGATGACTTCTGTGTGGGCATGCGCCTGTGCGGTGACGAGTTCCACCCGGACGGCTTGTCCCACGAGGACATGAAGCAAATCGCCAAGTACTACGATGACACCGGCATGCTCGATTTCATCGGCGTGGTGGGCTCGGGTTGCGACACCCACAACACCCTGGCCAACGTCATCCCGAACATGAGCTACCCACCGGAGCCGTTCCTGCACCTGGCGGCCGGCATCAAGGAAGTGGTCAAGGTTCCGGTGCTGCACGCGCAGAACATCAAGGACCCGAACCAGGCCACGCGTATTCTGGAAGGCGGCTATGTGGACATGGTCGGCATGACCCGTGCGCACATCGCCGACCCGCACCTTATCGCCAAGATCAAGATGGGCCAGATCGACCAGATCAAGCAGTGCGTGGGCGCCAACTACTGCATCGACCGCCAGTACCAAGGCCTGGATGTGCTGTGCATCCAGAACGCCGCGACCTCCCGTGAATACATGGGCGTGCCGCACATCATCGAGAAGTCCACCGGGCCCAAGCGCAAGGTGGTTGTAGTGGGGGCCGGCCCGGCCGGGATGGAAGCCGCGCGCGTGGCGGCTGAACGTGGCCACGACGTGACGCTGTTCGAGAAAAAAGAGTTTATCGGCGGGCAAATCACCACGGCATCGAAAGCGCCGCAGCGTGACCAGATCGCCGGTATCACCCGTTGGTATCAACTGGAACTGGCGCGTTTGAAAGTCGACCTGCGCCTGGGTGTTGCAGCCGATGCCGAGACCATCCTGGACGTGCGTCCGGACGTGGTGGTGCTGGCGGTGGGCGGGCATCCGTTCATCGAGCAGAACGAACACTGGGGCGCCGCCGAAGGCTTGGTGGTGAGCAGTTGGGACGTGCTCGACGGCAAGGTGCTGCCTGGCAAGAACGTGCTGGTGTACGACACCATCTGTGAATTCACCGGCATGTCGGTGGCCGACTTCCTGGCCGACAAAGGCAGCCAGGTGGAGATCGTCACCGACGACATCAAGCCGGGCGTGGCAATCGGCGGTACGTCGTTCCCCACGTACTACCGCAGCATGTACCCCAAGGAAGTGATCATGACCGGCGACATGATGCTGGAAAAGGTCTACCGCGAGGGCGACAAGCTGGTGGCCGTGCTGGAGAACGAATACACCGGCGCCAAAGAGGAGCGGGTGGTCGACCAGGTCGTGGTGGAGAACGGCGTGCGTCCGGACGAGGCGATTTACTACGGGCTCAAGGAAGGTTCGCGCAACAAGGGCCAGATCGACGTTGAAGCGCTGTTTGCGATCAAGCCGCAGCCATGCCTGAGCGAGGCGGGCGAGGGGTACTTGCTGTTCCGCATTGGTGACTGTGTGGCCCAGCGCAATACCCACGCTGCCATCTATGACGCCCTGCGCTTGTGCAAGGATTTCTAAGCCGAAAGTGGACCCGGTCTGAATGTGGGAGCTGACCAATGTGGGAGCCGGGCTTGCCCGCGATGCAGGCGACTCGGTCTTGAGTGAGACCGAGTCGATGCCATCGCAGGCAAGCCAGCTCCCACATTGATCCGGCCCCCATGCAAGACCTGTGTGGTCTGTGGGAGCTTCACCATGTTGAATACCTTGCTGCCTATTCTCTTGTTTGCCGCCCTGGGCCTCGCCGTCCTCGGCGCCTTGCGCCGGGTGAACATGTGGCGTCGTGGCCGCTCATCCAAAGTCGACCTGCTGGGTGGCCTCTTGGCCATGCCCAAGCGTTACATGGTCGACCTGCACCACGTAGTCGCCCGTGACAAATACATCGCCAATACCCACGTAGCGACGGCGCTGGGCTTTGTGCTGTCGGCGCTGCTGGCGATTGTGGTGCACGGTTTCGGCCTGCAGAGCCGCATTCTTGGTTATGCCCTGCTGCTGGCGTCGACATTGATGTTTGTCGGCGCGATCTTCATGTACCTGCGCCGCCGCAATCCGCCTGCCCGCCTGTCCAAAGGCCCGTGGATGCGCCTGCCGAAAAGCCTGATGGCCTTCTCGGTGAGCTTCTTCCTGGTGACCTTGCCGGTGGCCGGGATTCTGCCCGCCGATTTCGGCGGCTGGCTGCTTGCGGCATTGCTGAGCGTGGTCGTGTTGTGGGGCGTGTCCGAGATGTTCTTCGGCATGACTTGGGGCGGGCCGATGAAACACGCGTTTGCCGGAGCCCTGCACCTGGCCTGGCACCGTCGCGCCGAACGCTTTGGCGGCGGCCGCTCCACCGGTTTGAAACCCTTGGACCTGAGCGATAAAACCGCGCCGCTGGGCGTGGAAAAACCCAAGGACTTCACCTGGAACCAACTGCTCGGCTTCGACGCCTGCGTGCAGTGCGGCAAGTGCGAAGCGGCGTGCCCGGCGTTTGCCGCGGGCCAGCCACTGAACCCGAAAAAACTCATTCAGGACATGGTGGTCGGTTTGGCCGGTGGCACCGATGCCAAGTTTGCCGGCAGCCCGTACCCCGGCAAACCGGTGGGCGAACACGGCGGCAACCCGCACCAGCCGATCGTCAACGGCCTGGTGGACGCCGAGACCCTGTGGTCGTGCACCACCTGCCGCGCCTGCGTGGAAGAGTGCCCGATGATGATCGAGCACGTGGACGCCATTGTCGACATGCGTCGCCACCTCACCCTGGAGAAAGGCGCCACGCCGAACAAGGGCGCTGAAGTCCTGGAAAACCTGATCGCTACCGACAACCCCGGCGGGTTTGCCCCTGGTGGTCGTCTGAACTGGGCGGCAGACCTGAACCTGCCGTTGCTCAGCGACAAAGGCAGTTGCGATGTGCTGTTCTGGGTCGGCGATGGCGCCTTCGACATGCGTAACCAGCGTACCCTGCGCGCTTTCGTCAAAGTGCTCAAGGCCGCCAAGGTCGATTTCGCCGTGCTCGGCCTGGAAGAACGCGACAGCGGTGACGTGGCGCGGCGCCTCGGTGACGAAGCGACATTCCAGTTGCTGGCCACGCGCAATATCCAGACCCTGGCCAAGTACAGCTTCAAGCGCATAGTCACCTGCGATCCGCACAGCTTCCATGTGCTGAAAAACGAATACGGCGCCTTCAACGGCAACTACCGCGTGCAGCACCACAGCACCTTCATGGCCGAGCTGATCGGCGAGGGCGCGCTGAATCTGGGCCAGCACAAAGGCAACAGCGTGACCTACCATGACCCTTGCTACCTGGGCCGCTACAACGGTGAATACGAGGCGCCGCGCCAAGTGCTAAAGGCGTTGGGTATCGAGGTCAAGGAAATGCAACGCTCGGGCTTCCGTTCACGCTGCTGCGGTGGCGGTGGCGGTGCGCCGATCACCGACATCCCCGGCAAGCAACGTATCCCCGATATGCGCATGGACGACATCCGCGAGACCGGCGCCGAACTGGTGGCCGTGGGTTGCCCACAATGCACGGCGATGCTTGAAGGCGTGGTCGAACCGCGCCCGTTGATCAAGGACATCGCCGAACTGGTAGCCGACGCGTTGCTTGAAGACGCCGCGCCGGCCAAAGCCCCCGTCAAGCGTGAACCTGCGGAGGTGCACTAATGAGCGATATTATCCGCCGCGACCCCCGGGCCGAATGGATCGCCCGTAACCGCCTGCACCCGTTGCACGCGGCGATGCAGCCGGTGCAACACAGCTGGATGGGGCCCAACGGCATCATTCGCAAAAACGTGCATGGTGTCGGTTTTATCGGGCCCAACGGCATCAAGCGTATCGACCGCAGCGGTGCCCAGCAGGGCGGCGCGGCCAAGCGCACCGCGGCAGTGGAAGTGCAATTGCCGCTGCATCAAGTGCCGACCCCGGCGTTCTACATCAACGTGGTGCCGGACATGGTCGGTGGCCGCCTGAGCAGCCACGACCGTGACCTGCTTGGCCTGGCGCGCCAACTGGCCGGCGATGACGGCGCGGTGTTGGCGGTGGTATTCGGTGAACACAAGGAAAGCGCGTTTGCCACGGCCGGCGTCGACCGTCTGCTGGTGCTGGAGGGGCATGAGTTCGAGGGTTATGCACCGGAGCAACGCGTGCAGGGCCTGCGCGCTGTGGATAACCAATTCAGCCCGCGCCACTGGTTGCTGCCAGACAGCCGCAGCGGTGGTGGTGAGCTGGGGCGACGCTTTGCCGCCAGCCTCAAGGAACGCCCGGCGACGCGGGTGTGGCAGATCAAGGGCGAGGAATGCATCGGCCGTGCCGGTGCCGGCCAGGAAGACCTGGCGCGGCCGTTGCCCCGTCTGATCCTCGCTGCCGCCGAATGTGCCGATCCGGTCAGCGAGACCCGCCACGAAGTCTTGCCCGTGGAGTTATCCACAAGCCTGGCGCGCAGTTTGCCTCGTATCGAAGACCTCGGCGCGGTGGCGGTCGACCCGGCAGCGATTCCGATGGCCGAGGCAGAGTTCATTTTCTCCGGTGGCAACGGCGTGAAGGATTGGGCGCTGTTCCACCAGACCGCCGCGGCCCTGGGCGCTACCGAAGGCGCCTCGCGGGTGGCAGTGGATGATGGCTTCATGGCGCGTGATCGCCAGGTCGGCGCCAGCGGAACCTGGGTCACTGCGCGGGTGTACGTGGCGGTGGGCATTTCCGGGGCGATCCAGCACCTGCAAGGCATCGGTGCCTGCGACAAGGTGGTGGCGATCAACCTCGACCCAGGGTGCGACATGATCAAGCGTGCCGACCTGTCGGTGATCGGCGAAAGCGCCGCGATACTGCACGCCTTGATCGCGGCGGTCGAAACCTACCGCAACGGCGCCAAGCGCGATGCAGCCTGAGGATATGACCATGACGAACACTGTATTCAGCCTGGTGTCCATCGGCGCTCACCCCACTTCCGGACGACCCCGCCGCGCCGAGCAGGACGCGCGCGCGGTTGAGCTGGGGCTGCAACTGGCTGGGGATAAGTTGCAGGTGCTGCACGCTGGTGATGTCAGCGAGCCGACCCTGCGCAGCTACCTGGGCATGGGCCTGCCGCAACTGCAGGTATTGGAGCAGCCGGCCGGCTCCGATGCCTTGCCGGTGCTCTGTGAGTATCTGCGCGACGCCGGTGCTCAAGTGGTACTGACCGGGAGCCAGGCAGAAACCGGCGAAGGCTCGGGAATGCTGCCGTTCCTCTTGGCCGAGCAACTGGGCTGGCCGCTGATTGTGGGGCTGGCCCAGGTGGAGTCCATCGACGCCGGCGTAGCCCTGGTGCTGCAGGCGCTGCCTCGCGGCCAGCGACGGCGCTTGAAGGTGCGCCTGCCGTTTCTCGCCACTGTGGATAACGCCGCGCCCAAGCCTCGGCAAAGCGCGTACGGCCCGGCGCAACGGGGTGAGCTGGCAGCCCATGACGTCGAGATTGAACACGACGAGTTATTCACAGGCGCACTGCTGCAGCCGGCCAAGCCACGGCCAAAGCGCCTCAAGGTGATCAAGGCCAAGAGTGGTGCTGACCGTATGAAAGCCGCAACGGCCAAGGCCAGTGGCGGCGGTGGGCAGGTGCTCAAGGGCGTGAGCGCTGAAGAGGGCGCGCAAGCGATTCTCAAGCTTCTGGTAGAAGAGGGCGTCGTACGCTGAACCCTGACCACCACCAAACCTTTTGGGAGCTGGCTTGCCTGCGATAGCGGTGGGTCAGCAACCCATGCAGCCGTTGACGTATTGCAATCGCGGGCAAGCCCGCTCCCACATTTCCCTGCTTTATGTTGGGCTTACCCACAATGCCTGTTGATCCGCCTGTGGATAACCTGTTCGCGGGTGTCCACAAGCCCGGCATATCAAGCTCTGCAGCCCTCTGTACGAAAAACAACCAACCTAACTTGCGGTTTTTGCTCGGGTTTTAACCGGGTTAAGGCCTCGACTTGCCCCCAAAGTCTGTTGGCGCTTTTGTGGATAAGATGTTCGCTATCCGCTACAGGCCTTGTAAAGCGTGGTCTTCGAGGGATTGGTCAATAATTGATCAGATCTCACTTATTCGCCGTTTAAACGGCTGGATATCCCCGATTCATGAGGGTTTAAAGGGCTTTTCCACAACCCGGAAAAAGTTGCCCCCAAAGTCTGTTGGTGCATCTGTGGATAAGGTGTTCGCTTACCGCTGCAAGCCACGCTAATCAAGGCTCTTGGAGGATTGATCAATAAATGAGCTGCTCAAGATAAAACCTGCAAGTTTGAATAAGTCACGGATTTTCTTGATTTAATTTGCGTGTGCGGCCACTTGCCCACAATTGCTGTGGGTGGCTTTGTGGATAAGTTGTTGGGGAAAGGCTGGAGGGCAGGGTGGTAAAGGGCTGTATCGGAGCTGATCGAATTTTGAACAGTTAATCTGTCCAAATGTGGGAGCTGGCTTGCCTGCGATAGCGGTCTATCAGCCCATACAGACTTTGACAGACACCATGCCATCGCGGGCAAGCCCGTTCCTACACAAGCGTTATTCGTGAGCAGCTACGCCTTTGAGATAAGGCGCTGGCGCCGCACCCAGGTTGCTCAACATCCGCTCGCTGTACCAATCAACAAAATTCACCACGCCAAACTCATAGGTCTTGGAGTAAGGGCCTGGCTGGTAGGCGGTGGAGTTGATGCCGCGCTGGTTTTCTTCGGCCAGGCGGCGGTCCTGGTCGTTGGTGGCATCCCACACCTGGCGCATGCGCTCCACGTCGTAGTCCACGCCTTCCACGGCGTCCTTGTGCACGATCCACTTGGTGGTGACCATGGTTTCCTGGGCGCTGATGGGCCACACGGTGAACACAATGATGTGGTCGCCCATGCAGTGGTTCCAGGAGTGCGGCAGGTGCAGGATGCGCATCGAGCCCAGGTCCGGGTTCTTGATGCGGCCCATCAGTTTGGCGCAGCCCTGCTTGCCGTCCAGGGTCATCGACACAGTGCCCTTGAGCAGTGGCATGCGCACGATGCGGTTACGCAGGCCGAAGCTGGCGTGGGCGTAAGGGATCTTCTCGGCGTCCCAGGCGGCAGCAGAAGCAGCCACGTGATCCTTGAACGCCTGGTCGGCGCGCGGGTCGGTAACGTCGTCCCATTCCAGCAGGGTTTTCAGCAGTTCCGGGTGCGAGGCGTTGCAGTGGTAGCACTCGCGGTTGTTTTCCAGCACCAGCTTCCAGTTGGCTTTTTCGAACAAGGTGGTCTGGATCGCCACCTTGGTGTTCTCCATGTCGTAGGGCTCCATGTAATGGCTGAGCGTCGACAGGAAGTCATCAATGGCCGGTGGGTTTTCGGCCAGGCTGATAAAGATGTAGCCGCCAGCAGTCTTCACGTTCACCGGCTTGAGGCCGTACTGCTTCATGTCGAAATCGGCGCCCATCTCGGTGCCGGCGAACAGCAGGCGGCCGTCCAGCTCATAGGTCCACTGGTGGTAGTGGCATACCAATTTGGCGACCTTGCCCTTGTCGCTGGTGCACAAGCGCGAGCCACGGTGGCGGCAGACGTTGTGGAACGCATGCACCACGCCGTCGGCACCCCGGATTACGATGATTGGGTTCTTGCCCACTTGCAGGGTCAGGTAGTTGCCCTTGGTGGGGATTTCGCAGGTCATGCCGGCGATCAACCACTCTTTCTGGAAGATCTCCTGCATGTCGATATCAAACAACCGCTCATCAGAGTAGAACGGCTGCGGCAGCGAAAAAGTGCGCTCGCGCTCTTGCAGCATTTGCGCGGTGGCCTTGCGTGCGGGTTCCAGCGGATCGCCCAAGCTTAAGGTTGCGGTGACGTCCATCGTGTGTGTCCTCATGGCCATTCTGTGTGGCCGGCGAATAGTGGCTACGGTTGGTGCTGTGCAAGGCGTAAAGAACGCGTCTTTGTTGGGAGCGAGTGTGGGCCCGGCGTAACGTCGAACCTTATCCATGGGCGACATGGCCCAATCTGATCCCGACGCGCAAGCCCCTGTCTTTGGGGGCTGGTCGCCGTAAGTATGTGAATGTCGCAGATAGGTAAATGGGTGGTTCTCGCGTTACGCAGAATCGCCACCATAAGGCCGACGTCGGCGGTGGAGAACAACATGTCCAATAATTTCCTGAATCCGGTAACCACCCAGACCTGGGCCAATGGTCGGCACATCGTCCGCTGCGTCAAAGTCATCCAGGAAACCTGGGATGTGCGCACCTTCTGCTTCATGGCCGACCAGCCGATCCTGTTCTTTTTCAAGCCGGGGCAATTCGTCACCTTAGAGCTGGAAATCGAAGGCCAGCCGATCATGCGCTCGTACACGATTTCCAGCTCACCGTCAGTGCCTTACAGCTTTTCGGTGACCATCAAGCGTGTGCCGGGCGGCCGGGTTTCCAATTGGCTGCACGACACTTTGCACGAAGGCCAGGAGCTGGCGGTGCACGGGCCGGTCGGGCTGTTCAATGCCATCGACTTCCCGAGCCCGAAAGTGCTTTACCTCAGCGGCGGCGTTGGGATCACGCCGGTGATGTCCATGGCGCGCTGGTTCTACGACACCAACGCGAACGTCGACATGACCTTTATCCACAGCGCCCGCTCGCCCAAGGACATCATCTATCACCGCGAGCTGGAGCACATGGCGTCGCGGATCGACAACTTCAGCCTGCACCTGATTTGCGAAAAACACGGCCTGGGCGAGCCTTGGGCAGGGTATCGCGGCTATCTGAACCACAAGATGCTGGAACTGATGGTGCCGGACTTCCTGGAGCGCGAAGTGTTCTGCTGCGGCCCTACGCCGTACATGAATGCGGTTAAGCGTTTGCTGGAAGTTGCCGGTTTCGACATGACGCGTTATCACGAAGAATCCTTTGGCGCGACACCGCCCGAAGCCCGTGCCGATGCGGTGGAGCAGGCCGAGCAAGCGGCGGATGCGCCGGAGATCGACCTGGCAGACCTGCATCAAGTGGAGTTTATCGCGTCCGGCAAGAGCATCCGCGTGGCGCCGGGGGAAACGGTGCACGCCGCGGCCGCCAAGCTCGGCCTGCTGATCCCCAAGGCCTGCGGCATGGGCATCTGCGGTACGTGCAAGGTCATGAAGCTGGGCGGCGAAGTGGAGATGGAGCACAACGGCGGGATTACCGAAGAGGACGAAGCCGAAGGCTATATCCTGTCGTGCTGCAGTGTGCCGAAGGGTGATGTGCGGATTGAGTTCTGAGGGTCAGTACAAGTCCGGTCGGCGGTCCTGGTGAACGTGATTGTAGTCGCTGATAGACTTGTGCCTGGCCTGGGCCACTGGCAGGTCAGCGACTAACTGCTGTTCCTGCGGGTGGTAGGCTGCTCCGGCCAGCGGGTAGCCATCGGCATCGACGATGACTGAACCGCCTACCCAATTGACGCCACGTTCTTCGCCATAGCGGTCGCACGCAGCGATGAACATGCGGTTGACTGCGGCGTTCGCCTGGACTCGTACGATCTCTGCCGGCCGCTCACCTACGGGACGCGGGCCGTCGGGCCAGTTCACCGGCGCGCAGAGCAGGTCGGCCTGCGCCAGCGCTGCCAGGCGAACCCACTCGGGCAACTCCAGGTCGTAGCAGACCATCACGCCGATGCGCCCGACGGTAGTGTCGACCACTGGAGGTGGCGCCTCACCGGGGGTGAATATCAATTTTTCGCGGTCCCACAGGTGGGCCTTGCGATACACCGTCATCCGCCCCGAAGGCTCGATCAGTGCGGCACTGTTGGCAACCCGGCCCGCGCTCAGACGCTCGCAGAAGCCTGCGACGATAATGATCCCCAGCTCACGTCCCAGGTTTTTCCACAGGGCCAAGGTCGGGCCGTCGAGAGTCTCGGAGACGCTGTGGGCTTCCTCCCGGTCCGTGAACGTATAGCCGCTCTGGACCAGTTCCGGCAGCACGATTACCTGGGCGTCTCGGTCGGCTGCGGCGCGAATCGCGTGCTCGGTCAGCGCCCTGTTATAGCGGGTATCGCCGATACGCGGCGCCAATTGATGACAAACGACGCGTAGCGGTGTCATGGCAAGGCCTCTTCCAACGCTCGTTCACTGGCTTGTACGGCGCGCGCTTCGGTGGCGTGGTCGAGGTGGCGACTCATTGTGCAGTACACCCCCGCCGCAATCGCCAGGCCGACGATGAACGCAATATCGGCGCCGCCCAGTATCACGCTGATCGGCCCCTGATAGAAACCCAGCGACATGAACGGAACCATCGCCGCCAGGCCGAGGAAATATGCAATAAGCCCTGCGCTCGACCAGCGACCATAGATTCCGGCCGGGTTGAAAATGTCGCTGATTGCGTAGCGCCCTTTTCGTACCGCGTAGAAATCCGCCAGGTTCACTGCTGTCCAAGGCACAAGGAAATACAGCATCAAGAGGACGAAGGTGTTGAAGCTGCTCAGGTAACTTTCGGGGATGCTCAGGGCGATCACAAAAATGACTGCGGCCACCAGGCTTATCCCGACGATTCGGCTCTTGATCCGTGGTTTGATCGGCACAAAGCCGTCAATGGCACTGATCCCGGTGAGCATCGCGCCATAGCAGTTGACCGCCATGATACCCACCAGCGCGGGGACTGCGATCAACACGGTAAAGGTGCCAAACCCCGGAAGCAGTTGGTTGCCCACCGCCTGCACGCTACTGATGGCATCCGGCGAGGGTAGTGCAGAGGCGAGAAAGGCGCCCAGCGACATCAGCCACAGCGCCGAGCCGGCAGCGCCCAGGTAGGTCCAGGCAATGACACTGCGTGACGGCGTGTTATGGGGCAGGTAGCGCGAGTAGTCCGAAACGTAGACGGCGTAGCTGATCTGGTAACCGGCAGCGGCCGAAAGCTGGATCAGGAAGGCCGACCAGGAAAAATGTGCGTCGGCCACCGCCGTGTCGGCCTGCAGGGTCATTACGGCAGCGACCGTGAGGACCGCGAACACGCTGATCATCAGGTAGGTCAGCCAGCGTTGCACGGTGTGCAACAGGTCATGGCCGATCACCGCGATCACCACTGCCAGGATAATCATCAAGGCATACCACGGTGCCCGGTTGCCGGGCAGCACGGTATTGATGGCGTCGGTCGCCAGAATCACGTTGAACACGTTAAAACCGATGTACACGAAGACCACCGCGATAAAGGGGACGATGGCTCCGCGCAGGCCGAATTGCGCCCGCGACTGGATCATCTGTGGCAAGCCCATGCGCGGTCCCTGGTTGGCGTGGAAGGCCATGGCGAACGTGCCAAGGCATACGCCGATAACAATCGCCAGGACTGCGTATACCAGGCTCAGCCCCAATGCGGCGCCGGTAAAACCGGTAACCATGGTGGTGAGTACGAAGTTGCCGGTGAACCAGAACGGCGCCTGATGCCAGACCTTGCCGTGGCGTTCGTTGCGCGGCACATAGTCGATGGAACGGGTTTCTATTTTCAGCGCGGGACGGGGAGCTGCCGCTTGGTCGCAAGGCAAGTTCATAGGCTTCACGGTCTGTTTATTATTGAGTGATCGCTGAAGAGTCTTACAAGCAAACGTACGATTGAATCTGTAATTGCAAATAATCACTTCAGGAATCTCTGAACTGACTGTGCAAAACCTTGCGGAGGTGAGGTTTGACTGACAATAGGCTTTGTTATTTCCAAGTGGTATAGAGCCAATTCCTACAATCTTCTACGCTGATGGTCGAACGCGTCGTTGTCGCCCTTCGTAATAGAGCAGTAGGTGGACGTCCTTTTTTCAGCCAAGGATGCTCGACATGTCTGCTATACCTTCCCGTACCAAAAGCGCTGCGCGCTTACTGAGCAATGATGTCACCGCGCTTATCCCCGATTTCCCTTTTCACTACGCCCGTTTCCTCAACCAGGCGGCCAGCAACGGGACGGCACTGGCGCAGGTTTCCAGCAGTGCCCACGGCAGTAAGGTATTGATCGTGGGGGCTGGCGTCGCCGGCCTTGTCGCGGCTTATGAAGCCCTGCGCATGGGTTTGCATCCCGTGGTTGTGGAGGCCAGTCATCGCATGGGTGGGCGACTCTATTCCCAGGTGGTGGGCGACCCACAAGACCCGGCCAACAGTGTCATCTGTGAAATGGGGGCCATGCGTTTCCCCGTTTCCGGCAAGGCGCTGATGCACTATTTCGACAAGGTCGGCATGACCGCCAACTCGGCGGACTTTCCCAACCCTGGCTCGGCTGCAACCCCCAGTACGGTAGTCGACTATCAACAAAAACAGGTCTATTACGAAGGCAAGAATTTGCCCGATGAATATCTGGAAATCGAGCGTAAGTTGTTTGAGGTTTTTCTGGAGCAGGCCCCGATCCATTTCACTGAGATGGAAGCTGCAATGTCCGAGGGCAGCCTTGACCAGGCGAAGATCAAGACGTTGTGGAATGCGATACTGGATGCCGGTTGGGACAATCTCAGCTTTTTTGCCGCCATGGTGGAGCAGGCCGGTTGGAGTCGTGAGGACATTGATTTGTTTGGCCAGATCGGTTTTGGTACAGGAGGGTGGAATACCGACTATCCAAACTGCTTTCTAGAGGTGTTACGGGTGCTGTACACCGGCCTGGATACCAACCATAAGTTGATGTACGACGGCTCCACTGAACTGCCTCGTCGGCTATGGGCGCGTAGCCCGGATGCGATGGGCGACAGCGTGGCCCACTGGCCTTCGGGTACGACCGTCGAAAGCTTGAGCGCTCAAGTCATTCCCCAGGTTTTCGGGCAGGAAGTGCGGCAGATCATAAGACGGCAAGACGGCGAATTCGACGTGTACATCTTTGATCATAACCAGGGGAGCGAATACCAATACACCTTTCCTGCCGTGATCTACACGCCCCACAAGCGGATTCTGGACAAGTTTCGCTATATGAGCGGCGACGATCATTTCAACGCCATGAATAGCCTGCTGTCTGTCAAAGAATGGGAGGCGGTGATGTACACCCATTACATGCAGTCGGCCAAGATTTTTGCCCGGACTAAGCGGCCTTTCTGGACTGATGTCGGGGTGGACTATCAATACAAGATGAGTGTGACCTTATCGGACCGGATTACCCGTGGCACTTATCTGTTGGATTACGCTGCGAGTCAAGGCGCCTACAAGGGCAGCGGAATGTTTTTGTCTTATACCTGGAACGACGACAGCCTCAAGTTTCTGGGGGATCGGGCTGCGCCTTTGCCTTCCCATGTTGCGCTATGTTCGACCTTGTTGGACTCGGTGTATGCCCACCATCAGTTGGACCTTGCGGCGGAGTTCGGCATGACCGATCCCTTTGTCGAAATCAACTGGGAAGAACAGCCGTTTTTTCTCGGAGCTTTCAAGATGAACTTGCCTGGGCAGTACGAATACCAGCGCCTATTGTTTTCGCAGTTCATGAACGGTGTGTCTGCTAAAACACCCGATGGGTTCATTCTGGCGGGGGACGATGTGTCCTTTACTGGCGGCTGGGCGGAAGGCGCAGTGACCACTGCCTTGAATGCAGTTAATAAGCTGGCGGTGATATTTGATGGCGGCACCTTTGACGGTAACAGTGGCCCCATTGATGAATGGATGGAGCTCCAGCCGAAGGCTTTGTAGGTAACAGGTAACCCAGCTTTTTCGGACCGCGCCGCAGGTCATGAGGCTGCGGCGCGGCCTGCGGTGTTAACAGTTATTGGGCATAGATATGGACAACGAAGTGCTGGCCTGAGTTTGTCAATTCGTAGGCTTTGTCGTAGATGGTCAGCGTCCTTGATGACTCCTGAATGGTGTCCCCGACCTTGGCGTGTTTCCTGAACTCATCCCAGTCAATGACCGTGGTGCTAGTGCTGCCGCCGCTTTGCAGTGTGTTGCCATTGCTTTGATATTCCATGATAAAGCTCTCCATTGATGTGCCTTTGCTGCCGATTATTCGGCTGGCGGTGAAACCCGAAAGGTGGCAGTTACCGCTGCGTTTTCCTTGCGGGTAACGAGAGGCTAGACAATGAAAACGAGCTGCGTGGCCCTCAGAAATATCAAAAAACAGTCTCGGCAATCGGCCAGTACCAACTGGCCGAATTCGTACGTTAAGCGTTCATCACTTCCCGAATATCGGCAGCCAATTCCCTTACACGCTCTTCCTCGGTATCCCACGCACACATGAAGCGCGCACCGCCTTTGCCGATGAAGGTGTAGAAACGCCAGCCCTTGGCAGTCAGCGCTGCAATCGCGGGCTCGGAGAGTTGCAGGAACACGCCGTTGGCCTGTACCGGGAACATCAATTCCACGCCGGGAATATCCGCCACCAAGCTGCTTAGCAATTGCGCGCAATGGTTGGCGTGGCGTGCATGCTTGAGCCAGGCGTCATTTTCCAGCAGGCCCACCCATGGCGCAGAAAGAAAGCGCATTTTCGACGCCAACTGACCGGCCTGTTTGCAGCGATAGTCGAAGTCTTCAGCCAGTTTGTGATTGAAGAACAGGATGGCTTCACCTACCGCCATGCCGTTTTTGGTGCCGCCAAAGCACAGCACGTCGACGCCGGCTTTCCAGGTCAGGTCGGCCGGTGAGCAACCCAGGAATGCACAGGCATTGGCGAAGCGTGCGCCGTCCATGTGCAGGTTCAGGCCCAGTTCCTTGCAGGTGGCGCTGATGGCGCGGATTTCTTCCGGGGTGTACACGCTGCCGACTTCGGTGGCTTGGGTCAGGGTGACTACGCGGGGTTTGGGGTAGTGAATGTCCTGGCGCTTGAGGGCGATCTCACGGATCGACTCCGGGGTCAGCTTGCCGTTTTCGGTGCGGGCAACCAACAATTTGGAGCCGTTGGAGAAAAACTCCGGCGCGCCGCATTCGTCGGTCTCGACGTGGGCAGTTTCCGAGCAAATCACGCTATGGTAGCTCTGGCACAACGATGACAGCGCCAGGGAGTTGGCAGCTGTACCGTTGAAGGCGAAGAACACCTCGCAGTCGGTCTCGAACAGATTGCGGAAACCGTCGGCGGCGCGGTGGGTCCATTCATCATCGCCGTAGGCACGTTGATGGCCCTGGTTGGCTTGTTCCATGGCGGCCCAGGCTTCCGGGCAGATGCCGGAATAGTTGTCGCTGGCAAATTGTTGGCTCTTGTCGGTCATGGCCCGTTCCTGTGGTCGATGTTGGTGCGCACTTTACCCAAGATTGCCGGGGGCACGCACGCACTGTAAATGCAAAGTCGTTGGGGAATTATGCACGGTACTGAAACCTTGCCTGTCGGACCTGTCCGAGATGGCGCTTTGGATCTGCTCAAGTGGCTGGCGCTGTTGAGTATGGTGCTCGATCATTTGCGCTATGTGGGGCTGAGCCTGGATGGGCTATATGTGCCGGGGCGCCTGGCGTTTCCATGGTTTTGCCTGGCGATTGCGGCCAATTTGCACCGTGTCCGTTACGCCCCAGTGACGGGCCATTGGCGCTACCTGGGTTGGTTGCTGCTGTTCAGCGTGATCAGCGAAGTGCCTTATCGGATGTTCATCGAAGATGCCGATACCTTGAACGTGTTGCCGACCCTGGCGCTGGGCATGCTGGTTGCCCGAGGTTGGCAGCAAAAGGCGTTGGTTGATCGAGGATTGGCGCTGATCGCCGTCACAATGGCGGCCGTGTTTTCACACCAGTTGATGTTCGGTTTCTTTGGTGTATTGCTGCCACTGGCGTTATTGCTGGTGTTTCGCCGGCCCTGGTATTTCAGCGTGCTGCCGGGTTTAGTCTGCGTCGCCGCCAATCAGTGGCAGATTCTGCTCAATAGCGGCACGCTTGTGGCGCTGTTGGGTTTGGCTGCATGTCTGATTGCGCCGCTGGCAGGATTGGTCTTATTGCGACATGGCAAAAACGCCAAACCCCCCGCCATGCGCCGCTGGGCCTATGCCCTGTATCCCATGCATTTTCTTCTGTTGCTACTCGTTCGCAAGCTCATTGCCTAGCCCTTGTAGGAGCGAGCTTGCTCGCGAAAAACGTCAACAATAACGCGGGCTGCCTGATTGAACGCGGCGCCCTCAGGTTTTTCGCGAGCAAGCTCGCTCCTACAGTTTGTAGGCACCCAGTTAGCATTTGCTCAGGCCATGTCGTAAACGCACCTTTGCGTGGCGTGCGCAGGCATTTGGCCCGCACGCGCCAGCCCTACCATCGCATCAAAGGGCCCTGCGAGGGCCTCAACAATACGAAAGGCTGGGAGAGACGCGATGTTCAGCAAACAAGACCAGATCCAGGGATATGACGACGCACTGCTGGCGGCGATGAATGCCGAGGAGCAGCGCCAGGAAGATCATATCGAGCTGATCGCGTCGGAGAACTACACCAGCAAGCGCGTAATGGAAGCTCAAGGCAGTGGCCTTACCAACAAATACGCCGAAGGCTACCCGGGTAAGCGCTACTACGGCGGCTGCGAGCATGTGGACAAGGTCGAAGCCCTGGCCATCGAGCGCGCCAAGCGGCTGTTCGGTGCCGATTACGCCAACGTGCAACCGCACTCCGGTTCCTCCGCCAACGGCGCCGTGTACCTGGCGCTGATCAATGCCGGCGACACCATTCTGGGCATGAGCCTGGCCCACGGCGGTCACCTGACCCACGGCGCCAAAGTGTCGTCCTCGGGCAAGCTGTATAACGCGGTGCAGTACGGCATCAACACCGACACCGGCCTGATCGACTACGACGAAGTCGAGCGCCTGGCAGTCGAGCACAAGCCGAAGATGGTGGTGGCAGGTTTCTCGGCCTACTCCAAGACTCTGGATTTTCCACGCTTTCGTCAGATCGCCGACAAGGTAGGCGCGCTGCTGTTCGTCGACATGGCCCACGTCGCCGGCCTGGTTGCCGCCGGCCTGTACCCGAACCCGCTGCCTTACGCCGACGTGGTCACCACCACCACCCACAAGACCCTGCGCGGTCCACGGGGCGGTTTGATCCTGGCCAAGGCCAACGAAGAAATCGAAAAGAAACTCAACGCTGCGGTATTTCCCGGCGCCCAGGGCGGCCCACTGATGCACGTGATCGCCGGCAAGGCCGTGTGTTTCAAGGAAGCGCTGGAGCCTGGCTTCAAGGCTTACCAGCAACAAGTGATCGATAACGCCCAGGCCATGGCCGAAGTGTTCATCAAGCGTGGCTACGATGTGGTCTCCGGCGGCACCGACAACCACCTGTTCCTGGTCAGCCTGATCCGCCAGGGCCTCACCGGCAAAGAGGCGGACGCCGCCTTGGGTCGCGCCCACATCACCGTCAACAAGAACGCGGTGCCGAATGACCCGCAGTCGCCGTTCGTGACCTCGGGCCTGCGCATCGGTACCCCGGCGGTGACCACCCGTGGCTTCAAAGTGCCGCAGTGCGTCGAGCTGGCCGGCTGGATCTGCGACATCCTCGACAACCTCGGCGACGCCGACGTCGAGGCCAACGTGGCCAAGCACGTGTCTGCCCTGTGCGCTGATTTCCCGGTTTATCGCTGAGCGCGGTTTTGGAGTAATGACTATGCAACGCTACTCAGGCTTCGGCCTCTTCAAGCACTCCCTCAGCCATCACGAAAACTGGCAGAAGATGTGGCGCACGCCGACCCCTAAAAAGGTCTACGACGTGGTCATCGTCGGCGGCGGCGGGCATGGTCTGGCGACCGCCTACTACCTGGCCAAGGAACACGGCATCACCAACGTGGCGGTGGTCGAGAAAGGCTGGCTGGGCGGCGGTAACACCGCGCGCAACACCACCATCGTGCGTTCCAACTACCTGTGGGACGAGTCGGCGCACCTGTACGAACACGCCATGAAACTCTGGGAAGGTTTGTCCCAGGACCTGAACTACAACGTGATGTTCTCCCAGCGTGGCGTGTACAACCTGTGCCACACCCTGCAGGACATCCGTGATTCCGAGCGCCGAGTGAGCGCCAACCGCCTCAACGGTGTGGACGGCGAGCTGCTGAATGCCCAGCAAGTGGCCGACGAGATTCCGTATCTGGATTGCTCCAAGAACACCCGCTACCCGGTGCTCGGCGCCACCGTGCAACGCCGCGGCGGCGTAGCCCGTCACGATGCCGTGGCCTGGGGCTTTGCCCGTGCTGCCGATGCCTTGGGCGTGGACCTGATCCAGCAGACCGAAGTGATCGGGTTCCGCAAGGAAAACGGCGTATGCATCGGTGTGGAAACCAACAAGGGCTTTATCGGCGCCAAGCGCGTCGGTGTGGTGACTGCCGGTAACTCCGGGCACATGGCTTCGCTGGCGGGCTTCCGCCTGCCGATCGAATCCCACCCGCTGCAAGCCCTGGTGTCGGAGCCGATCAAGCCGATTATCGACAGCGTGATCATGTCCAACGCCGTGCACGGTTACATCAGCCAATCCGACAAGGGCGACCTGGTGATCGGCGCCGGTATCGACGGCTACAACGGTTACGGCCAGCGCGGTTCGTACCCGGTGATCGAGCACACCATCCAGGCTATCGTCGAGATGTTCCCGGTGCTGTCGCGGGTGCGCATGAACCGCCAGTGGGGCGGCATCGTCGACACCACGCCGGATGCCTGCCCGATCATCTCTAAGACCCCGGTACCGAACATGTTCTTCAACTGCGGTTGGGGTACGGGCGGCTTCAAGGCCACCCCAGGCTCAGGCAACGTATTTGCCGCCAGCCTGGCCAAGGGTGAAATGCACCCGCTGGCCGCACCTTTTTCCATCGACCGTTTCCACAACGGTGCGCTGATCGACGAACACGGCGCTGCGGCCGTCGCCCACTAACAGGAGAAATTCCCTATGTTGCATATCTTCTGTCCTCACTGTGGCGAACTGCGCTCCGAAGAGGAATTCCACGCGTCCGGCCAAGCGCACATCCCGCGCCCGCTGGACCCGAATGCCTGCACCGACGAGCAGTGGGGCGACTACATGTTCTTTCGCGATAACCCGCGCGGCCTGCACCACGAACTGTGGATCCACGCCGCCGGTTGCCGTCAGTATTTCAACGCCACCCGCGACACTGTGACCTACGAAATTCTTGAAACCTACAAGATCGGTGAGAAGCCTCAGTTCACCGCCAAGGCCTCTGGAGAGAAGGTATGAGCCAGATCAATCGCCTGTCCAACGGTGGCCGCATCGACCGTAATAAGGTCCTGACGTTTACGTTCAACGGTCAGAGCTACAAAGGCTTTGAAGGCGACACCCTGGCCGCAGCCCTGCTGGCCAACGGCGTCGACATCATTGGTCGCAGCTTCAAATATTCGCGCCCACGGGGCATCTTCGCCGCGGGCGCCGAAGAGCCGAACGCGGTGCTGCAGATCGGCGCCACCGAAGCCACGCAGATCCCCAACGTGCGCGCCACCCAACAGGCGCTGTACCAAGGCTTGGTTGCTACCAGCACCAACGGCTGGCCGAGCGTGAACAACGACATGATGGGGATTCTCGGCAAGGTCGGCGGCAAGCTGATGCCGCCGGGTTTCTACTACAAAACCTTCATGTACCCGCAATCGTTCTGGATGACCTACGAGAAGTACATCCGCAAGGCGGCGGGCCTTGGCCGTTCGCCCACCGAGAACGACCCGGACACCTACGACAACTTCAACCGTCATTGCGACGTGCTGGTCGTGGGCGCGGGCCCCGCTGGTCTCGCCGCAGCATTGGCCGCTGCGCGCAGCGGTGCTCGGGTGATCATCGCCGACGAGCAGGAAGAATTTGGTGGTTCGCTGCTCGATTCCCGTGAAAGCCTCGATGGCAAGCCGGCCACTGAATGGGTTGCCAGCGTCATTGCCGAATTGAAAGCCCTGCCAGACGTGGTGCTGCTGCCCCGCGCCACCGTCAACGGTTACCACGACCATAACTTTCTGACCATTCACGAGCGTCTCACCGACCATCTCGGTGACCGTGCGCCGATTGGCGTGGTGCGTCAGCGCATCCACCGCGTACGTGCCAAGCGTGTGGTGTTGGCCACCGGTGCGTGCGAGCGTCCGCTGGTGTATGGGAACAACGATGTGCCGGGCAATATGCTCGCGGGTGCGGTGTCTACCTACGTGCGTCGCTACGGCGTGGCACCGGGTAAAAAGCTGCTGCTGTCGACCAACAACGATCATGCCTACCGCGTTGCGCTGGATTGGTTCGATGCGGGCCTCACCGTTGTTGCGGTGGCCGATGCGCGCCACAACCCACGCGGGGCTCTGGTTGAAGAAGCTCGCGCCAAAGGTATTCGCATCCTCACCGGCAGCGCCGTGATCGAGGCCCGTGGCAGTAAGCACGTAACCGGCGCCCGCGTGGCTGCCATCGACGTCAAGGCGCATAAAGTGACCAGCCCCGGCGAATGGCTGGACTGCGACCTGGTCGCCAGCTCCGGCGGTTACAGCCCGGTGGTGCACCTGGCTTCGCACCTGGGCGGCAAGCCGACCTGGCGTGAAGATATTCTCGGGTTTGTACCCGGTGAAGCACCGCAAAAACGCGTGTGCGTGGGCGGTATCAACGGTGTCTACGGCCTTGGCGATTCCCTCGCTGATGGCTTTGAAGGCGGCGTGCGTGCGGCCAGCGAAGCCGGTTTTGCCCCGGTTGAAGGCACGCTGCCAAAAGCCTTGAGCCGTCTTGAAGAACCCACCCTGGCGCTGTTCCAGGTGCCCCACGAAAAAGCTACCGCACGGGCGCCAAAGCAGTTTGTCGACCTGCAAAACGACGTGACCGCCGCCGCCATCGAACTGGCCACCCGCGAAGGTTTCGAGTCGGTGGAGCACGTCAAACGCTACACCGCGCTGGGCTTCGGCACTGACCAGGGCAAGCTGGGTAACGTCAACGGCCTGGCCATCGCCGCCCGTTCGTTGAACGTGACCATCCCGCAGATGGGCACCACCATGTTCCGTCCCAACTACACGCCGGTGACGTTCGGCGCCGTAGCGGGCCGTCACTGTGGGCATATCTTCGAGCCGGTACGCTACACCGCGCTGCAGGCCTGGCACGTGAAGAACGGCGCCGAGTTTGAAGACGTCGGCCAGTGGAAACGCCCGTGGTATTTCCCGCGTAACGGTGAAGACCTGCACGCCGCAGTGAAGCGCGAATGCCTGGCCGTGCGTGATAGCGTCGGCCTGCTGGACGCGTCCACCCTCGGCAAGATCGACATTCAGGGCCCGGATGCCCGCGAGTTCCTCAACCGCATCTACACCAACGCCTGGACCAAGCTCGACGTGGGCAAGGCGCGCTACGGCCTGATGTGCAAGGAAGATGGCATGGTCTTCGACGACGGCGTGACGGCCTGTCTGGCCGACAACCACTTCCTGATGACCACCACCACCGGCGGCGCCGCCCGCGTGCTGCAATGGCTGGAAATCTATCAGCAGACCGAATGGCCGGACCTCAAGGTGTACTTCACCTCGGTCACCGACCATTGGGCAACCATGACCCTGTCGGGCCCCAACAGCCGCAAGCTGCTCAGTGAAGTCACCGACATCGACCTGGACAAGGACGGTTTCCCGTTCATGACCTGGAAGGAAGGCCTGGTGGGCGGCGTGCCGGCGCGGGTGTTCCGTATCTCGTTTACCGGTGAGCTGTCGTACGAAGTCAACGTGCAGGCCGACTACGCCATGGGCGTGCTGGAAAAGATCGTCGAGGCCGGCAAAAAGTACAACCTGACCCCGTACGGCACCGAGACCATGCACGTACTGCGGGCCGAGAAGGGCTTCATCATCGTCGGGCAAGACACCGACGGCTCTATGACCCCGGACGACCTGAACATGGGCTGGTGCGTTGGCCGTACCAAGCCGTTCTCGTGGATCGGCTGGCGCGGGATGAACCGTGAAGACTGCGTGCGTGAAGAGCGCAAGCAGTTGGTGGGGCTCAAGCCGATCGACCCGAACGTGTGGCTGCCGGAAGGCGCGCAGTTGGTGTTCGATCCGAAGCAGACGATTCCGATGAAGATGGTGGGTCACGTTACCTCAAGTTATGCGCATAACTCCCTGGGCTATTCGTTTGCCATGGGTGTGGTGAAGGGCGGCTTGAAGCGCATCTGTCAGCGGGTGTTCTCGCCGCAAGCGGATGGCAGCGTGATCGAGGCCGAGATTGTGTCTTCGGTGTTCTTTGATCCCAAAGGTGATCGGCAGAACATCTGATAGACCGAGGCGCCTGCATCGCAGGCAAGCCAGCTCCCACACGTGGAATGCATTCCCCTGTGGGAGTCGGGCTTGCCCGCGATGAGGCCAGAACAGTCACCACAGAATTGAGACAGGTGCTCTATGACAGCAGCCAATGTTTACCAACAACGCCCCACCACCGGCGCCAAGGCCGAGTCGTCGCTGCACCATGCCGACCTTGCCAGCCTGGTCGGCAAGGGCCGCAAGAATGCCGGCGTGACCGTGCGTGAAAAGAAACTCCTCGGCCACCTCACTATCCGTGGCGATGGCCACGACGCCGCCTTCGCCGCCGGCGTACACAAGGCCGTCGGTATCGAACTGCCCGGCCCGCTGAGTGTGGTCTTCAAAGGTGAAACCAGCCTTCAGTGGCTCGGCCCGGATGAGTGGCTGTTGATCGTGCCGAGCGGTGAAGAGTTTGCCGCCGAGCAAAACCTGCGCGCCGCCTTGGGCGACTTGCATATCCAGATCGTCAACGTCAGCGGCGGCCAGCAGATTCTTGAACTGAGCGGCCCGAATGTGCGCGATGTGCTGATGAAGTCCACCAGCTACGACGTACACCCCAACAACTTTCCGGTCGGCAAAGCCGTGGGTACGGTGTTCGCCAAGTCGCAACTGGTGATCCGTCATACGGCTGAAGACACCTGGGAACTGCTGATCCGTCGCAGCTTCTCGGATTACTGGTGGTTGTGGTTGCAGGATGCCTCGGCCGAATTCGGTTTGAGCGTTCAAGCCTGAGGAATCGCCCATGAGCCGCGCACCCGATACATGGATTTTGACCGCCGACTGCCCCAGCGTGCTCGGCACGGTGGACGCGGTCACCCGCTACCTGTTTGAGCAAGGCTGCTACGTCACCGAGCACCATTCGTTTGATGACCGCCTCTCGGGACGGTTTTTCATTCGTGTTGAGTTCCGTCAGCCTGACGGCTTTGACGAGCAGGCGTTCCGCGATGGCTTGGCCACCCGTGGTGAAGCCTTTGGCATGATCTTCGAACTGACGGCGCCGAACTACCGGCCCAAAGTGGTGATCATGGTCTCCAAGGCCGATCACTGCCTCAACGACCTGCTGTATCGCCAGCGCATCGGCCAGTTGTCGATGGATGTAGTCGCGGTGGTTTCCAACCATCCCGATCTGAAACCCTTGGCCGACTGGCACCAGATTCCCTACTACCATTTCCCGCTCGACCCCAACGACAAACCGTCCCAGGAGCGCCAGGTGTGGCAAGTGGTGGAAGACACCGGCGCCGAACTGGTGATCCTTGCGCGCTACATGCAGGTGCTGTCACCGGAGCTGTGTCGCAAGCTCGATGGCAAGGCCATCAATATTCATCACTCGTTGCTGCCGGGGTTTAAAGGCGCCAAGCCGTATCACCAGGCGTACAACAAGGGCGTGAAACTGGTGGGCGCCACGGCGCATTACATCAACAACGATCTGGATGAAGGGCCGATCATCGCCCAGGGCGTGGAAGTGGTGGATCACAGCCACTATCCCGAAGATTTGATTGCCAAGGGGCGGGATATCGAAGGGCTCACATTGGCGCGGGCGGTGGGGTATCACATCGAGCGGCGGGTGTTCTTGAACGCCAATCGCACCGTCGTTCTTTAGATCACTATCGCAGGCAAGCCAGCTCCCATTCCTGGATGTGTGAACCCGATCCACTGTGGGAGCTGGCTTGCCTGCGATGAGGCCCTTACAAGCAACACAAGAAACAGCATCTGTACCCGAGCACTTAACGCGCTGCCCCAAGGGCAACGCAGTTCCATAAAAACAACAGCGAGGTGAAAGCATGTCTGGTAATCGTGGTGTCGTGTATCTCGGCAACGGCAAGGTCGAAGTACAGAAAATCGACTATCCCAAAATGCAGGACCCCCGTGGCAGGAAGATTGAGCACGGCGTCATCCTGCGCGTGGTCTCCACCAACATCTGCGGCTCCGACCAACACATGGTGCGCGGCCGTACCACGGCCCAGACCGGCCTGGTGCTGGGGCATGAAATCACCGGTGAAGTGATCGAGAAGGGCAGCGACGTCGAGAACCTGAAAATCGGCGACCTGGTGTCCGTGCCCTTCAACGTCGCCTGTGGCCGCTGCCGCTCGTGCAAAGAGCAACACACCGGCGTATGCCTGACCGTCAACCCTGCCCGTGCCGGCGGCGCCTACGGCTACGTGGACATGGGCGACTGGACTGGCGGCCAGGCCGAGTACGTGTTGGTGCCGTATGCCGACTTCAACCTGCTGAAACTGCCGGACCGTGACAAGGCCATGGAGAAGATCCGTGACCTGACCTGCCTTTCCGACATCCTGCCCACTGGCTACCACGGCGCTGTTACTGCCGGCGTCGGCCCAGGCAGCACTGTCTACATCGCCGGTGCCGGCCCGGTGGGTCTGGCGGCTGCCGCCTCCGCTCGCTTGCTGGGTGCCGCGGTGGTGATCATCGGCGACGTCAACTCGATCCGTCTGGCCCACGCCAAGGCCCAGGGTTTTGAAGTGGTCGACCTGTCCACCGACACCCCGCTGCACGAACAGATCGCCGCGCTATTGGGCGAGCCCGAAGTGGACTGCGCCGTTGACTGCGTGGGCTTCGAAGCACGCGGCCACGGCCACGACGGCGTCAAGGCCGAAGCCCCGGCCACCGTGCTCAACTCGCTGATGGGCGTGGTACGTGTGGCAGGCAAGATCGGTATCCCAGGCCTGTATGTGACCGAAGATCCAGGTGCTGTCGATGCCGCCGCGAAAATGGGCAGCCTGAGCATTCGTTTTGGTCTGGGCTGGGCCAAATCCCACAGCTTCCACACCGGGCAGACGCCAGTGATGAAGTACAACCGCCAACTGATGCAGGCGATCATGTGGGACCGTATCAACATCGCTGAGATCGTCGGCGTGCAGGTGATCAGCCTGGATGATGCGCCACGTGGCTATGGCGAGTTCGATGCGGGTGTGCCGAAGAAGTTTGTGATTGACCCGCATAAGTTGTTCAGTGCGGCGTAAAGGCAAAGCAAACAAAAGGGCGACCCGCGGGTCGCCCTTTGTTTAACAAAGACGCGCATCATTTTCGCGATGAGCTGCCAAGGCTCACCTGTCCGGGTGCAAGACCAAAAACTTCTACGCCCTCGGCGTTGGCATGGCCCACCTCTACGATCCGGCGTTCAATCGGCTGGCCCTCGCCTTTACGGTAAATCACGACCATTTCACTGCCTTCCTGGCTTATCGCTTCGGGCGCCACGATGATGGCCTGTTCATTGTGGTAGGTCGTGATGTTCAGGCGTGCGCTCATACCGGGACGGATACGCTTGGCCTGTCCAGGCGTCAATGCCGCCACGCTCAGTGTGACGGGAAACAGTGCACTGTCGCCGGGGTCATCGCTGGGCAAGGCCAGGTTGCCGACCGCTTGCACATGGCCAAGCAGCGGCTCGCCGAGAAATCCATCACCCAGGATTTCAACGCGCTGTCCCGGTTGCAGCTGGTTGATATCCAGCTCGGATGCCGTAGTGACGATCTTCAGTGTTTCGGTATTGGCCAAACCCAGCAGAGCCTGATTCTGACTGACCCTTGAGCCGGTCTGTACGAGAGGCGTTACTCCGGCCCCTTGTGCGGCATTTACAGGAACAATAACGCCGGTGAACGGTGCTACCACGACTTGTTTGGCAATCAACTGTTGCAGCTGTTCGTACCTCACCGTGGCATTGGTCAGCTCCATTTCGGCAATCTGCCGAGCCTGGCCTTTCCCTTCGTCTAATAACGCGTTCAGCTCGTTTTGAGCGCTGCTGCGTTCAAGTCGTTGCAACTTCGTTTGCTGCTCCAGTTCGTCAAGTTCGTTGCGCGCAATAATGCCGCGTTCGAACAGATGGCGGTTTTCTCGTAGCCTGCCTTCCAGGTTGCTCAGTGAGATGTCGGCGGTGCGTAACGCACGACGCGCTCGTGTGACTTGAGTGCCGTTTTCCCAATTGTTCAACTCGTGCACGGTTCGTTGGGCTTTGAGTTGCCCGGACAGGGCTTCGCGTAACTGCAGCTCGATCAGCGTAGGGTCCATGCTCAGAAGCGCTTGGCCTTTCTGTACCCACTGGCCCTGTTCGGCTTCGAGGGACTGGATAACGCCTTCGAATGGTGCGTTGAGCACGATGGTTTGGATAGGCTCGAATTTTCCGACCAGGCCGATATGTTGCGTCATTGGCTTGGTTTGCACGCCCACCCATTGCGGTGCGGGGGGCGGCGCAATCGCAACTTTTTTCACGATCAATGCAGCGCCAATCAACGCTATCAGCGTCATCGAACCTATGCGCCAATAGTGCGAGTGACAGGCCTTTTCAGTGTGGGCCTTCAAGTGCAATCTCCCATTTTTCCAAAGTCATGCCGAGGGTTTCGTCCAATTGCGTCTGGGCGTTCAGATAAGCGATGAGTGCGTTGATACGTGCATTTTCCGCATCGCGCAGATCGTTTTCGAAACTGATGATTTGAAAATTGCTGGAGCGCCCGACGCTGAGTTTTTCGCGCTCGATGTCCAGCTTGCGCGTTGACAGTTCGTTGGCACGCAGGGCGATTTCATATTGACGCCAGCGGGTGCCAAGTTCGCGCACTACGTTGCTGACGTTGCGTTCCAATTCTTGACGGGCGTCGGCGATTAGCAACTGCTGTTGTTCTACATTGATACGCGCACGTGTCTGCGCTTGGCGGGTGCTGATGTCGCCAATGGGGATTTCCAACTGAAGGCCGGTATAGCTTTCCCAGCGCCGAGCAGAGCCGGTGCCTGGGTGCTCACGCACCTGACTGGCACCCGCCACCAGAGAGAGGTCCCAGCGAGCGGCATCCTTGGCGAGGATCATGTCCAACGCGGCCTGCTGGCCATTGAGCAATGTGGAGAGGTACTGAGGTTGCTGAGCTTGCGCCAGGTGTATGGCTTGTGGCAGATCGACCTCCAGTGGAGTTGCCTGTAAGGCCTCGGTGGCCTGAATGTTCGTGGACAAATCCAGTGCCAGCAGGCGCAGCAGGGCGAGGCGTTGAATATCCAGCTGGTTTTGCGCTTCTTCGACACTCAGTTCCTGGACGGCGATGTCAGCTTCGGTCTGCACGATTTCAAATTGAGCCATGCGCCCGGCGTTGATCAGTGCTTTGTTTACCGTCAACAAGGCCCGCGCCCTTTGAAGCGACGCCTGGACGATGCCCAGTTGCTCCTGAGCCCTGATCAGCTCCCGATAGGTTGTGATGATGGTGGAGACCGTTTGAGAAATATTCGCCTTGAGGTTCAGGCGGTTGGCTTGCTCTGACAGTCTTGCGAGCCGCAGGGGGGCGGTGGTGACATCCGGGCCGGATCCGCGCAATAACGGTTGGATTATTTCCAGGTTTATCCCGTCGCTGCGCAGGTGGCCCACCTGCTCGGAATGGTTGAGCTGCTGGGTCCATCCCACGTTCAAGCGCGTGCCGTACCGTCCGAGCAACGTAGCCGTGGGGGTAAGTGCGAGTTGACGAGCTTGGTCTTCGCTGCTTCTGATGTTTGTGTATTCACTCTTGAGCAAGAGTTTTGGCTTGAACGCGTCCTCAGCCACGCGCAGGTCGAATTTTTGGCCCTCCCTTTGCAAGTAAGCGCTGCGTATTTCACGGTTGTTGCGCAGGCCAAGGTAAAGGGCATCCGCCAGACTCATGCCGATAGTCTGCTCGCTTAACAGCGAGGAGGCTTTGGCATTCTGGACACACAAGAAAAACGCTGCGGTCAGCACCAGGTATCTACTCGTCTTCACGCAGCGCTTCCACAGGTTGTAGCCGCGAGGCGGAAAGGGCGGGGTAAAGCCCAAAAAACATACCGACTACTATCGCGCTGCCAATGCCCAATGGCACCGACATTGGCGACAGCGCGAAGCTCCATCCCGATACACGGGCATAAATGAGGGCCAAGCCGACGCCCAGGATGGCTCCGGTCAGTGCTCCCAAGGTGGTCAAGGTCAGTGCTTCGATCATGAACAGGTTGCGGATATCGCGGGGACGAGCGCCCATGGCCATGCGCAAACCGATTTCTCGACGCCGTTGCGCGATGCTCATCAGCATGACGTTCATCACCCCGACACCACTGGTGATAAGCGAAATGCCAGCGAGGGCGGCTAGCAGATAGGTGAAGGTTCGATTCTGTCGGGACAGGCCGTCGATGATCTGCTGGGGGACCAGAACGTCGATGTCCTGGCCGGGAAATAGCTGTCTTAATCCGTGTTTGAAGTCGGACGCCACGCTACCAATAGGACGCGCGCCCGGAGCACGTGCGAAAACGTGGGTGACTGGCGCCCAAGCTTGTAGTCGGCTGACACCTTGCAGTGGAATAAACATGGAGGTGTTGGGGTCGAACGGAGCAATCGCCGACGCAAACCGTGGATGCAGAACGCCTATGACTTGGAACAGTGCATGTTGCACTCGTAGTGTGTCGCCTATGCGCACCGGCGTGCCAGCGCTGGAGAGTTCATCGGCGAGCTGGCGGCCTATCACTGCATGAGTGGCTTGGTCATCGAATTCGCTCAGAAAACGCCCTTCATGCACTTCCAAGCCCAACGCCTGTTTCAGTGGGGGCGTTGAGCCGATCAGTTGGATAGAAATGTCGCGCCCCTTGAACGTCACTGAGTTGCCCATCAGGGCAACGGGTGCAATGTTCACTAAATCAGGGACTTTATTGCGCAGTTGAGTAATGCCTGCGGGCAGCGGCGAGGTTTGCCTCGTATCTGCGGCATTTGAAACCTGTGCAACTAGTGTATCGACACCCATTCCCTGGAAGATTGCAGCGGCTTCTTCGGCGGCGTTGTGACCGATATTGATGAGGGCGACCACCGAGCAGCTCCCCATGACGACGCCGAGAAGGGTGAGCACTGCGCGTTTGCCCAAGGTCCGCAGGTTTGTTCTGACGTCATGTATCAGGTCGCGAAAAGTTTGGCTCCCGCCGCTCATCAGTTCTGACACGGTTCGTGCTCACGCAGGGTGCGGTCCTGAACGAAAATTTGTCTGTCCAGGCGCGCGGCGATGTCTAAATCATGGGTGACGACAATCAGCGTGACGCGGTGCTCACGATTGATTGCCAGCAACAATTCCAGAATGTCGTTTGCCGTGCGGCTGTCCAGATTGCCAGTGGGCTCGTCCGCGAGAATCAGGGAAGGCTCCCCCACGAGAGCTCGCGCAATTGCGACTCGCTGTCGTTGGCCGCCAGACAGATCGGCGGGGAGGTGATGTGCCCGGTGGCTGAGGCCGACCTGGTCGAGTCTGTGCATGGCACGCTGCAGGGCTACTCGCCGGCCAAGGCCACGGTAGGAGAGAGGCAAGGCGACGTTGTCCAGTGCGCTGAGGCGTGGCATCAGGTTGAAGTTCTGGTAGATGAAGCCTAGGTGTCGGTTGCGTAACACGGCCAGTTGATCCGGTGTCGCCTTGGATGTGTCGTGTCCGTAAAACTCATACCGCCCTTCATCAGCCCGGTCCAAGAGGCCGAGTATGTTAAGTAATGTGCTCTTACCTGAGCCCGAAGTGCCAAGCACGGCACAGTGGTCACCTGCGTTTATCTGCAAGTTTATGTTCTCAAGAATTGAGATGGGCTGTTTGGTAAGTTGATAATGCTTGCACACGCCCTGCAGCGAGAGGGCGAGCGGGGGGGCAGGGATCACGAGCATTTGAAGTTCAGGATGTTCGATAAAGGAGGCGGGATGGCGACAAGGTATTTGACTGTTCGCATGCAAACAAAAAACCGTGTGCGAGTTGTCTTTTCATTTGGCTAGGTGCCTGACGCCGGTGCTTTTGTAAATGCAAGAGCACCAGCGGCGAACAATCAGCGGCTTAGATCGAGATAAAGCATCTAGGGTCGGACCCGGACTTATCAAATATCATCTCAATTTCCGCACTTCGCAAACCGAAGTTATAGTTGGCCATTTTCAAATCATGCCATTGCCTATCCTGCTTCATGGCATCTGCTGACTTTGTCACGCGGGTTCCATTTCGGCTGACGGTCTTGATATTGACATTGGCTTTGCTTCTGTCGGTGTGCCCGTCGGTTTTCACAATTCGGTACCTGTCTACGCGCACGTAATGTATGGTACTTCCGCTACCGGCAATAACGCCTTGAACGTAGCCGACAAACTTCCCAGTGCTGCATGAATGAGAAAATGCTGATTCAGTGACAGCTTGATTTGAGAAAGAGTTTCCAATCGGATTAGTGATGTTGCCGATAACGCTCGCTAACCCGCTCGCACTTGCAACGGCCGGAAGGCCGAACAGCGCAATTGCAAGTAGTCCGGGTTTTAAGAAGGGTTTAAACATGTCGTTCTCCGAAAAATTCATTGCTGTTTTCGGCACTTCGTGAGGGGCCTGGCCCGTGGCTTGGTTGTTTTTAGAACGGGTTGGCTGCAGTCTGATAGTTTTCTATTGTTAGTTAAGTAGGACTTGTCTGAGGTTTGCTATTTCCAGCAAACCCGCTTCTACAGGTTCTTTGGAAACTGCCAGTTGATGCGCAAGCAAACAAAGGGCGACCTTCGAGTCGCCCTTTGCATCACTTAAGCGCCGTCAACCGCAAATAGGGATCGGCCACCTCACCGTTTTTTATCAAACGTTTTCCACCGTAATCACAGTGCACCTTACCGTCGCGCACGTTGATGGCTTCTGCCTGCAGTGCGTATTCCGGGTCCAGAAAATCATCGTTGGTCCCGGCGGTTTGCCCCGTCCATGTTTTGCCTTGGGTTTGGGCTGAATACTGATAGCCCTCGCCATAGGGCGGCGGCAGGTCGGGGTCTGTGTAGGGTTTTGAATGGATGTCGCTGACGGCAGGGCATTGGCCCGTGTCGACGGCCGCGTTGCGGGCTGGCAGGTTGTAGGCGGTGACTAGGGAAAAGAGATTAGGTACCCATCCGATCATCGTTATAACTCCTTGTCCACGAGGTAGTCCTCCCTGCTCTGCGTTGGGAGGCCGATCTGGGTGGGGCGTTACACGGGTTAGGTTCCTTGGAAGCTGCTACAGCAGGTTACGGGACATGCAACGGGTCGGCCGGTGAGTCTGCAAATGAGACCATCTCTGGGAGCAGGCTCGCCCGCGAAGGCGATGTGTCAGTCACTGCATTATCGCTTTCGCAGGCAAGCCAGCTCCCACATTTGATCTTTGTTGCTTTGAACATTGCGTTCGCTTGACGGGTCGGCATCAGGGCAAGCCTACTCCCACCTTTGAATCGAATGTCAGCCGGTGATTAGCGAGTGGCCAGGGCACCCTGGTAGACCGTCGGCCCTGTCGGTTGCTTGCTCACCGAGCCACCCTTGGTTTCCGAACTCACCATCAACTCTACCGGCTTGCTGATGCTTTCCTGCTGGCGCGGATTCAGGCCGATGATGCCTTTGCCATCCTCCGGCAGCAGGCCAAGGGACACCGGTGTGCCGTCTTTGGGAATCGCCCAGAGTTCAAGGCTTTGGTCCGGTGCCGGCGCCGTGGAGGCAATCGGCTGCACTTCCAGGTAATCCTTGTGGGCCATGATTTGTGCGGCTGGCTGCTGGGTCGTGGTCACCAATGTCGCCGCGGATTTGACGCTGTCCTGGGTGTAGAGCGCGCCGCCGATACCGGCAACCACTACCACGCAGGCGCCGATGAACAGGCGAGGGCGGCTCCAGAACGCAGGCTTGTGCTCAATCACTGGGGGTTGGATCGCAGTCATAAGTCTCTTCTCGACAAATTTTGTAGTCAGTTCATGGACCCGCTTATCCCCGATGGGTTCCTCAGGGGCTCCGGAACAACCGACGGGATACCCAGTCCAACGCCTGCGTTTACCCCTATACCCAGAGGTTGTTTCGATGAAGATTTCACGCGGTTTTGCCCTGTCCTGCCTGTTGACCGTGGCCGCCGGCCCGGTGTTCGCCGCAGGTTTCAGCCTTGGCGATGCAGCCAATGCCATTTCCGGCATGCAGGGTGGCAACAACAAGGCTGCTGCCGCCGCGCCTACGTCAGAGACGGCTGACTTGTTGACGGCCCTGACCTCGCAACTGAACATCACCCCCGAGCAAGCAGTGGGCGGCACGGGCGCCATGCTGGGCCTGGCCAAGAACAAACTGAGCGGCAATGACTTCTCGCAGCTGAGTAACAGTGTGCCGGGCCTCGACAAGCTGTCGGGTGATAACGCATTGGGCAGCCTCGGTGCCTTGAGCGGGATGCTCGGCCAAACCGGTGGCAGCAAGACCAGCGGCCTGGACGGCCTGTTGGGCAACGTGAAAAGCACCAATGACTTGAACACCGCCTTCAGCGCATTGGGCATGGACAGCGGCATGGTCGGCCAGTTTGCCCCGGTGATCCTGAAATACCTGGGCGGCGAGGGGGCCAGCAGTTCCGTGCTGGGCAAATTGGCTCAGGCCTGGGGTACCGGCAGCTAAGGCTCTTGGCGCAGTTGTTCGATGCGCGCATCCTTTTCCATCCAGAGCTGGTTGACCCAGTTCTGGACGGTCTGGCGAAACGCCGGATCGTTCTCGTAATCTCCTTGCCACAACGCCGGGTCCAGTTCGCGGGTACGGATATCCACGATCACCTTCGGCACTGCGCCGCTGATCAAGTCCCAGAACCCCGGAATCTTTTGCTGCGGATATACCACGGTCACGTCGAGGATCGCGTCCAGTTGTTCGCCCATCGCCGCCAGCACAAAGGCCACGCCGCCCGCCTTGGGCTTGAGCAATCGGGTAAACGGTGAAGCCTGCTGCTTGCGCTTGGCCTCGTTGAACCGCGTGCCCTCCAGGTAATTGACCACCGTGACCGGCTGGCGCTTGAACAGCTCGCAGGCCTCTTTGGTGATCTTCAAATCCTGCCCCGCCAGCTCCGGGTGCTTGGCCAGGAACGCCTTGGTGTAGCGTTTCATGAAGGGGTAATCCAGCGCCCACCAGGCCAGGCCGAGGAAGGGCACCCAGATCAGTTCTTTTTTCAGGAAGAACTTGAAGAACGGCGTGCGCCGGTTCAATGCCTGGATCAGCGCGGGAATATCGACCCAGGATTGGTGGTTGCTGATCACCAGGTAAGAGGTATCGCCGCGCAGGTCTTCGCCACCGCGAATATCCCATTGGGTGGGGATGCACGCGGCGAAGATCAGCTTGTCGATCTCGGCCCAGGTTTCGGCGATCCACATCACCGCCCATGAGGCATAGTCACGCGAGCGCCCTGGCGCCACCAGCTTGAGCAGGGCGAAGACCATCAAGGGGCCGATCAGGATCAGCGTGTTGACTAACAGCAGCAGTGTAACCAGACAGCCGGTGAGCAGGCGGCGCATAAGCAACTCTTGGAGTTCTGTGGGCGGGCCATGATAAGCAAGGTGAGTCTAGAGGCCAAATCGCAAATTGCCCGACGAATGTTTCACACTATGCGCGATATGCTCGGTCATCCAACTAAGTGCTGTGTTTGCGGTCTAGACTCCGCCCACTTCTTTCGAGGAAATCCTGCCGTGAAATTGCTCCTTGCCGCGTTCGCCCTGGTTGCTGTGCCTGTCATGGCCGCCGAACCGACCCTTTACGGTCGCTACGAATACATCCAGTTGCCGGAGATCGGCCAGACGTTCAAGGCAAAGATGGACACCGGCGCGCTGACCGCCTCGCTGTCGGCGCGCGACATCGAAACCTTTCAGCGCGACGGCGATGACTGGGTGCGCTTCCGCCTCGGCGGTGAAGACGCGGGTAATAAGGTCTATGAGCACAAGGTGTCGCGCATCAGCAAGATCAAGAGCCGCGCCGACGAAGATGATGACAAGGACGAAGCCAGTGTGGCCAAGCGCCCGGTGATCGATCTGGAGATGTGCCTGGGCGACGTCAAGCGCACCGTCGAGGTCAACCTCACCGACCGCAGCAGCTTCAACTACCCGCTGCTGATCGGCGCCAAGGCCCTGCGTGAATTTGGCGCTGCGGTAAACCCGGCACGTCGCTACACTGCCGACAAACCGGACTGCTGATTGAACCCATGCCGCACATCCTGATTGTCGAAGACGAAGCGGCGATAGCCGACACGCTGATCTTTGCCCTGCAAGGCGAAGGCTTCACCACCACCTGGCTGACGCTTGGCCAGGCGGCGCTGGAGCATCAGCGCCAGACCCCGGCCGACCTGGTCATCCTCGACATCGGCCTGCCGGACATCACCGGCTTTGAAACCTGCAAGCAATTGCGCCGCTTCAGCGAAGTGCCGGTGATGTTCCTCAGTGCCCGGGATGCGGAGATCGACCGGGTGGTAGGGCTGGAGATCGGTGCCGACGATTATGTGGTCAAGCCTTTCAGCCCGCGGGAAGTGGCGGCGAGGGTCAGGGCGATTCTCAAGCGGGTCGGCCCGGGTGTGGCACCAACCCTGTTCCAAGTGGATCTGGAACGCATGCAGATTCTTTATCGCGGCCAACCCTTGAGCCTCACGCGGCATGAGTTCCGCCTGCTGCAAAGTCTGCTGGACCAACCCGAGCGCGTGTTCAGCCGCGAGCAACTGCTGGACGCGGTGGGCGTACCCGTTGATGCCGGTTACGAGCGCAATATCGACAGCCATATCAAGAGTGTGCGCAGCAAGCTCAGGAGTGTGGCGGCGGATGCCGAGCCGATCCAGACCCATCGTGGCCTCGGTTATAGCTACAGCCCGAGCCATAGCTGATGCGCCTTGGACTGCGGATTTTCCTGGTGTATGCGCTGTTTATCGGCCTGACCGGCTACTTCGTGCTCAACACCGTGATGAAGGAAATCCGCCCCGGCGTGCGCCAGTCCACCGAAGAAACATTGGTGGACACCGCCAACCTGCTGGCTGAAATCCTGCGTGCAGACGTTAAAAACGGCACCCTCGGCCAGAGTCATTGGCCAGAGCTGCTCAAGGCCTATGGCAACCGTCAGCCGGGTGCGGTGATCTGGGGACTGCCGAAAAACCAGGTCAACCATCGCATCTACGTGACCGACGCCAAGGGCAGGGTATTGCTCGACTCCAGCGGTGAAGCGGTGGGCCAGGACTATTCGAAATGGAACGACGTGTACCTGACCCTGCGTGGCGAATACGGTGCGCGCTCCACCCGCAGCGATGCAGACGACCCCACCTCATCGGTGATGCACGTGGGGGCGCCGATTCGCGACAACGGGCAGATCATCGGCGTGGTCACCGTGGCCAAGCCCAACAGCTCGTTGCAACCCTACGTGGATCGTACCGAGCGGCGCCTGCTGTGGTACGGCGCCGGGCTGGTCACCCTGGGGCTGCTGCTGGGCGCGCTATTGTCGTGGTGGCTGACGGCGGCTCTCAGACGCCTTACCGCCTATGCCGAAGCCGTGAGCGAGGGCCGCCGCGCCGAGTTGCCGCATTATCGCGGCGGTGAGCTCAAGCAGTTATCCACCGCCGTGGAACACATGCGCACGCAGCTGGAAGGCAAGGCTTACGTAGAGCGCTACGTGCATACATTGACCCATGAATTGAAGAGCCCGCTGGCGGCGATTCGCGGTGCGGCGGAGCTGTTGCAGGGAGACATGAGCCGTGAGCAGCAGCAGCGGTTTGTCGGCAATATCGACAGCGAAAGCGCGCGCCTGCAACAGTTGATCGAACGCCTGTTGAACCTGGCCCAGGTGGAGCAGCGCCAGGGTCTGGAAGAGCAGTCGAGCATTCCTTTGGCCGCCCTGGTTGAGGATGTGCTCAAGGCTCAATGTGCACGGACCGAAGGCGCCGGCTTGCACGTCGAGCAGGCCATCGCCGCCGATGTGCGGGTGTTTGGCGAACCCTTCCTGCTACGCCAGGCCCTGGGTAACCTGCTCGACAATGCTCTGGATTTCACCCCACCCGGCGGCACGCTGAGGTTCAGCGCGCAGGTGCGGCATAACGAGGTGCAGGTCAGCCTGTTCAACCAGGCGGAGGCGATTCCCGATTACGCCTTGCCGCGCCTGAGCGAGCGTTTCTACTCGCTGCCGCGCCCGGCCAGCGGGCGCAAAAGTACGGGCCTGGGGCTCAACTTTGTCGAGGAGGTGATGAAGCTGCACGGCGGCTCGTTGCAGATCGGCAACGTACCGGGCGGCGTGCAAGCGGTGCTGCATCTCCACACAGTCTCCACATTGCCCACATAAAACCCCCATACCGACTGGGCAGACTCTCCCCATCAAAACAGGGAGAGACCCATGAACCGCAACCTGCTTTTCAAATTGGGCGCGATTGCGCTGCTGATCCTGCTGTTGCTGATTCCATTGTTGATGATCAACGGCATCATCAGCGACCGTCAGCAACTGCGCGACGGCGTACTGATGGACATTGCCCGCAGCTCAAGCTTTGCCCAGCGCCTCACCGGGCCGGTAATGGTGGTGCCGTTTCGCAAGACCGTGCGCGAGTGGAAGCTCAATGAAAAGCTCAACAAGCGCTACGAAGAAACCCGTGAAGAACGCGGCCGTCTGTATTTCCTGCCGGACCGGTTTGAGCTCGACGGCAAGGTGCAAACCGAACTGCGCTCACGGGGCATCTATCAGGCGCGGTTGTTCCACGCCGACAACCGTATCAGCGGGCGTTTCGACTTGCCTGCGCAGTTGGGGATCACCGAAGACTTCGCCGACTACCGCTTTGAACCAGCTTTTTTGGCGGTGGGCATCAGTGATATTCGGGGTATTGAAAACGCGCTGAAACTGGAGCTGGGTGACCAGCGGCTGGAGTTCTCGCCAGGCTCCCAAGTCGACTGGCTGGGTGAGGGCGTGCATGTGACGCTGCCGGCGCAGGACGGCAAGAAACCCGCCGTGCTGGAGTTCGCCTTCGACCTGCGCCTGCAAGGCACCGAGCAACTGCAAGTAGTGCCGGTGGGCAAGACCAGCCAGGTATCACTGGCGTCCAACTGGCCGCACCCGAGCTTTGTCGGCAACTTCCTGCCGGCTCAACGAGAGGTGAACGACCAGGGCTTCAGCGCCAATTGGCAGACGACATTCTTCTCCACCAACCTCGAACAAGCCCTGCAGAACTGCCTGGACGGGCAAGGCTGTGAAGACTTCAGCAACCGCAGCTTTGGGGTGAACTTCATCGACCCGGTAGACCAGTACCTCAAGAGCGATCGGGCGATCAAATATGCGCTGTTGTTTATCGCCCTGACCTTTGCCGGCTTCTTCCTCTTCGAGGTGCTCAAGAGTTTGGCGGTGCACCCGATCCAGTACGCCCTGGTGGGCGTGGCGCTGGCGTTCTTCTACCTGCTGCTGTTGTCGTTGTCCGAGCATCTGGGCTTTGCCCTGGCCTACCTGATATCCGCCAGCGCCTGTGTGGTGTTGATCGGCTTCTACGTATGCCATGTGCTGCGTAGCGTCGCCCACGGCGTGGGGTTTTCGGCCGGGCTGGCGGCGTTGTATGGCTTGCTGTACGGGTTGCTCAGTGCCGAGGATTACGCGCTGTTGATGGGCTCGTTGTTGCTGTTTGGCCTGCTGGGTACGGTGATGGTGCTGACGCGCAAACTGGATTGGTACGGGGTGGGTAAACGCAAGGTGGAGCAAGGGCAATGATCGGATTGCGCGAAGATCAGCAGATGAAAGCGAGGATGGTCGACTTCCTCACCAGCGCCACCTTTCACTGTAGGAGCGAGCTTGTTGTGGCGAGCAAGCTTGCTTGCGCTGGGGTGCGAAGCGCCCCTGATAAAGCCGGCTCCAGCTGCGCTGTCGAGCGGGAGCAAGCTCCCTCGCCACAACAAGCTCGCTCCTACAGGGGGCTGGTCAAACCGGGGGTTGGGTCTGCTGCATCGAAGACCGCTGGCTGACCTCGGCATACCACGCGGCGAGCTTGGGGTTATCTATGCGCCATTGCAGATCCGGATGGCGAAAGTCTATGTAGCCCAGGGCACAGGCCACGCTGATGGCGGCGATGTCGAAGTGGCTGGCCAGTTCGGCAATGGCGTCCCGCTCCAGCTCGGCGAGGGCGCGGCGGATTTTGTTGCGCTGTTCTTCCAGCCAGGGGGCCCAGTGTTTTTCTGGCGGGCGCATGGCGGTCTCGTAACGCACCAGCACGGCGGCATCCATGATGCCGTCAGCCATCGAGGCCAGGGTCAGGCGCCGCCAGCGGGCCGAGCCGTCGCGGGGGATCAGCGGGCTGCCGACATGCTGGTGGTCGAGATAGTCGAGAATCACCCGGCTGTCGTGCAATACCGAACTGTCGGCCAGACGCAGGGCCGGGATCTTGCCCACGGGGTTGCCTTGCAGCACTTCGGCATCCGGGTTGACCGGCGTGGGCAGGCACGCGTGCAGGGCCACACGATCCTGCTGGCCGGTCTCGATCAGCAGCACGCGCACTTTGCGCACGAAGGGCGAAGCGGGGTTGTGGAACAAGGTCATGCTGGGGGCGGACATGGGCATTCCTCGAGGTGAAGTGTGGCTAGCCTAGAGGGTTGTGCGGCGCCTGGCGAGGGGGCCGCGTTGTTTTTGCGGGCCTCATCGCAGGCAAGCCAGCTCCCACATTGGACTGTGTTCACAGGTCAAAATGTGGGAGCTGGCTTGCCTGCGATAGCGACCTCAAGCGCGCCGCTTAACCAACCCCCATACACCCATCATTGCCGGTATCCCGAGCCCGATCCAACTCAACGAATCCCACCACCCATCGCCCAGCAACGCCGCAAACAACCCGGCGGCACTGAGCAGGCCAATCCCCAGCGGTATGGCAAAGACCTTCCAGAAATTCGACTGCCGCGGCTTCATACCTTGGCCGCCTTGCGCCGTACGATCCATAAGTAAATGCCGCTCACCAGCACGATGATGGTCAGCACATCCAGCGCCGCCCACAAAATCTTCATCGGCATGCCGCCGTAATCACCGAAATGCAGGGGCTGGGACATGCCCATGGCGTCCATGTACCAAGGCCGTTCGGCGATGGCGGTGACGGCCAGGGTGCTGGCGTCGATCAGTACCGGTGTCAGCAAATGGGAGGTCAGGTGGGTGCTGCCCTTCATGAACACGGCGTAGTGATGTTCGCTGGAAAAACGCGTGCCGGGGAAGGCGATAAAGTCCGGTTCCATACCGGGCGCGGCCTTGGCCGCAATGCTCAACAGCTCCGTGGCGGGCGCGCGCTGGGTCAGCGGCGGGGCGTTCTTGTAGGGTTCGATCATGGCGCTGAGGCTGTCCTCGCGCCACGCCGCGATGATCAGGTCGGCGCAGGCGCTGATCACGCCGGTTACACCCACTACCAGCGCCCAGGTCAAAGTGACCACGCCGATCAGGTTGTGCAGGTCGAGCCAGCGCAGGCGAGTGGACTTGTCCTGGCGCACCGTGGCGAACTTCAAGCGACGCATGAATGGCAGGTACAAAACCGTGCCCGAGATAATCGCCAGCACAAACAGAAGGCCCATGAACGCCAGCAACAACTTGCCGGGCAGACCGGCAAACATATCCACATGCAGGCGCAGCAGGAACAGAGTGAAGCCCCCATTGGCAGACGGCATTTCGACGGTTTCGCCAGTGCGTGCATCGAGCATGAAGGTGTGCGACGAGTTCGGCTCAGTACCGGCTGTGGCCGCCATGATCGCGATCACGCCGTTGTTGTCGTCTTCGTCCCAGGCAAGGTACTGCATGGCCTCGCCGGGGCGATGGGCCTGGGCTTTGGCTACAAGCTGCTCAAGGTTGAGCCGGGGCGTATCGGCAGGCATCTGCGCCAGTTCGGGCTCATTGCCCAGCAGGTGGTCGATCTCGTGGTGAAACACCAACGGCAGGCCGGTGAGGGCGAGCAGCAGCAGGAATACGGTGCAGATCAGGCTGGTCCAGGTGTGGATGAAGGACCAGCGGCGGATGGTTTTGCTTTTCATTGTCTAGCCTTCAGATGCACCAAAGCCGCCTTGTTGGGCGGCCTGGTGGTTAGCTCAGCTGATTACCACTGGTAGGTGGCGCTGGCGACAACGCTGCGTTGGTCGCCGAGGTAGCAATAGGAGCCATCACAGGTGGAAATGTAGTCTTTGTTGAACAGGTTGGTCGCGTTCACTTTCACCGACGCGCCCTTGAGACTGTTGTCCAGGCGACCGAGGTCGTAATGCACGGCGCCGTCGAACACGGTGTAGGCGTTGGCCTTGCCGGCCCAGGTATTGGCTTGGTCGCCATAGGTATTGCCTGTGTAGCGTGCGCCGAAGCCGATGCCGAAACCGTCGAGGGCGCCGGTGTGCCAGGTGTAGTCGGTCCACAAGGACGCTTGTTGGTTAGGCATCAGTTGCAGGCGGTTGCCCTTGAAGTCGCCTTTTTGCACTTCGGATTTTGCCAGGGTATACGCCGCGATTACCTTGAGGTTTTCGGTGACGTCAGAGATGGCTTCCAGCTCCAGGCCTTTGACTTTCACTTCGCCGGTCTGGTCGGTGACAGATACTCCACCAGACTGGAAACTGCTGACCAGAACGTTCTTCTGGGTCAGGTCATACACCGCGGCACTGAGCAACGTATTCGAGCCCGGCGGTTGGTATTTGATCCCCAATTCCCACTGCTTGCCCACGGTGGGTTTATAGGACTCTGTAGGGGAGGCGCTGGCGTTGCTCGCCGGCTGGAAAGATTCGGCGTAGGAGATATACGGTACGAAGCCTGAGTCGAACACATAGCTCAGTGCCGCGTTCCCGCTGAAATTCTTGCTGCGGTCAGTATTGGTCGCGTCGTTTTTGTTGAAGTACGTGGTGCCCTGGTGCACCCAGTCTTCACGGCCCCCCAGGGTCAGGCGCCAGTTATCAAGAGCCATCTGGTCCTGGACGTAGAGACCGGTCTGGATGGTTTTCTGGTTGTAGTCGTAGAAAGCGCTGGAACGGGCCGGGCGTTCAACTGGCGTGGTGTTGACCGGGTTGAAGATGTTGACTCGTCCGGCCAGCCCGTAAATCGACAAGTACGAGGTATCGGTACGCTGGTGGTCAAGTCCGAGCAGAAGGGTATGGGTGACGTCACCGGTGGCGAAGTCGGCCTGAAAGTTGTTATCTACCGCCAATTGTCCGATGTTCTCGTCCACGTTGGTCGAAGAGCGGTCGATATTGCCCTCGGCATCGACCGGTGCCCAGCCGTAGGCGCCCACGGTCAATTGTTGGAACGACAATTCTGATTTGGTGTAACGCAGATTCTGTTTGAACTGCCAGGTATCGTTGAAGCGGTGCTCGAATGCGTAGCCGAGTGCGTAATAGGTACGGTCGTAGAACTCGTAGTCCGGATCGCCCAGGTTCTTATGATGTGAAACGTCACCCAGTGGCGACTTGATTTTGGTGCCGACTATCGGCAGGAACTGGCTGGTAGCCCCGGTATCGTCACGGGTGAACTGCGACAGCAAGGTCAGCCTGGTATCGGTATCGATGTTCCAGGTCAGGCTGGGCGCGATGTTGTAGCGCTTGTTGTCGATATGGTCGACCTGCGTACCGGCATCACGTACCACGCCGCTGAGGCCATAGAGAAACTGGCCTTCGTCATCGATCTTGCCGGTGCTGGCGAAGTTGATCTGGCGATAGTTGTCGCTGCCGTATTGCACCTGGATCGCGCTGCTCTGTTCGGCGCTGGGGCGGCGGCTGACCATATCCAGCAGGCCGCCCGGAGGGGTCTGGCCATAGACTGACGAGGCCGGACCGCGCAGCAAAGCGAGGCGATCCAGGTTCCAGGTTTCAGCTTTCGGGTTGGCATACACCCCGCGTGGCAGTGGCAGGCCATCGAGAAATTGCGTCGGCTCGAAGCCGCGTACCCGCATCCAGTCGTAACGGGTGTCGCTGCCGTAGCTGGCAGACACGATACCGGGCATGTATTTGACCGCATCGTCGAGGTTCTGCACGTTACGGTCCTGCATCTGCTCGCGGGTGGCTACCGAGATCGAGCGTGGTGCCTCGACCAGCGCGGTATCGGTTTTGGTGCCGGCGGCAGTACGCTTTGCTACATATCCCTCCACCGGCCCCCAGGCGCTTTCATAGCTGCCTTGGCCGGTGATGTTGGTGGTCGGCAAGGCAACGACGCCCTCCGGAACCGGCATCAGGGTGTAAGTGCCCACACTGCTTTGTTCCAACTGCAAGCCAGTACCGCGCAAGGCCTCACGCAACGCGCCCTGCGCATCGAACTGGCCCTTGACCGGCGCCGAGGTCTTGCCGGCGGCGAGTGCGGGGTTGAGGGTCAGCGCCAGGCCGGCCTGGCTGGCGATCTGGTTCAGGGTGGTGGCCAGGGGCGCAGCCGGCAGGTTATAGGCGCGCACGCTGGAGGCTTGTTCGGCGGCGATCAGCGGGGTGCTGGCGAGCGGGGCGCTGAGGGCGATCGCCATGGCTAACAGGCTGGGGCGCAACAAGGTGTCTAGCGTGCGGGACATAAGGGCGGCTCCTGAATGGAAATATTTCTCAATTGCCTAGGTGCCGAGCGAGAATCGAAAAGTGATAGGGGTGAGTGAAAATATTTTTCGCAGGTGTGCTTGAGGGCCTCATCGCAGGCAGCCAGCTCCCACAGTTGAAGGTGTTCGCAATTCAAAATGTGGGAGCTGGCTTGCCTGCGATAGCAATCGCCCAGGCGCTGCAGGACCTAAGGCTTACCCTTGACGGTCACCCACCACGGCGTGTGCTGCTCGATCTGCACCGGCAAGGTCGGCAACAGCGCATTCAATGCCAACGTGGTGTCGCGCAGCGGGAAACTGCCGGTGATGCGCAGGTCGGCCACGTTCTTATCCACCCCCAGGTAGCCGGTGCGATAGCGCGCCAATTCCTCGATCACATCCCCCAGCCGAGCGTTGTCCACTACCAGCATGCCGCGCGTCCAGGCATCGGTAGCCGGCGTGACGGCCAACAGTGGCCCGAGCCCGTCGCCGCGCATCAGCACTTGCTGGCCCGCCTTGAACACTTGTTCCTGGTGCAGCGCCTCGGGCTGGGCGGCCACGGCTGACTGCAACACACTCAGTCGCGTAGCGTCGTCTTCGCGCTTGACGATAAACCGGGTACCCAGCGCCCGCAGGCTGCCGTCGCGGGTTTGCACGTAGAAAGGGCGCGAATCGTCGTGGCCGGTTTCGACGAGGATTTCGCCTGCCTGCAACACGATCAAGCGGCGTGTTTCGTCGAAGCGCACATCAATGGCGCTGTGGGTGTTGAGGTTTATCCGCGTGCCGTCCGCCAGCTTCAGCGTGCGCTGTTCACCGGTGGCGGTGCGCTGGTCGGCCAGCCAATAGTGAATAGGCACGTAACGCTCACCGGCAAACAGCGCCAGGCCGCACACCAGCACGATACTGGCCAGGCCCCGGCCCAGCTTGCGCACGCGCTGGCGAATGCCGTGGCGCGACTGCAGCAGCGCCGCCCGAGCCGGGCCTGAGGCCACGCTGAAACGCTGGTCGAGCATGCCCAACTGGCGCCAGGCGCGAGCGTGTTCCTCATCACTGGCCAGCCACTTGCTGAACTCTTCCTGTTCCACCGCGCTGCCGTCGCCCGAGTCGAGGGACAGTTGCCAGGCAATCGCGGCATCCAGCACGCGCGACGACACCGGTTTGGAGCCGATCGCGGTCACGACGGCTCGCCATACAGTGCGATGTAGCACTGGCGAATGCCCTGGGCCAGGTATTGGCGCACGCGGGGCACCGACACCCCCAGGCGCTGGGCGATTTCGGCATGGCCCAGGCCGTCGAGGCGGTTATAGAGGAACGCGGCGCGGGCCTTGCTCGACAATTTGCCGAGCAGGCGGTCGATGGCCTTGAGGTCTTCGAGGATCAGTTGCTGGGCTTCCGGCGAAGGCTGTTCGTTTTCCGGCATCAGCATCAATTCAGTGAGGTAGGCCTGTTCCAGGGCCGCACGACGGAAATAGTCAAACAGCAAACCCTTGGCGATGGCCACCAGGAACGCCCGCGGTTCGCGGGGCTCGCGCAACTCATCACGGCCCAGCAGGCGCATGAAGGTGTCCTGGCTCAGGTCTTCGGCGCGGCTTGGGCACCCCACGTTACGTCGCAGCCACGCCAACAGCCAGCCACGGTGGTCGCGATACAACGCACCAACAAGCTCACTGCGTGGGGTATGGACCGACGACAAGGCATCACCGAATAAGGTTTAAACTAACGAGAATTATTCGCGATTGTGTCAGAGGCGTGGGGTGGGCGCAATTGGCGTCTGTCGGGTGATCGTTCCCGCGCTCTGCGTAGGAATGATCCCGCGATGCTCCGCGTCGGGCGCGAAGCGTTAAAGGGAAGGGGACTGTTTGCGTCGTTTCCATTGGGCCAAACGCTCATTCAGCGCCTGGGGCGTATCGATCTGTTGCTGCCGCGCCCGGCTGAACAGGATCAACATCAGCTCCGCCGTCGCCAGTGCATCGGCGCTGGCATGGTGGCGTTCGCCGGCCTGTAGCCTGAAGTGGTTGAGCCAGTCGTCCAGCCCGGCTTCGCGGATATGCGCCTCTGGGCATAACAGCGGGGCCAGGTCTGCTACATCCATGAACGGATGGGCCAGGCGATAACCCAGGCTGTCCTTGAGCGCCCGGCACAGCATGTGTTGATCAAACGGCGCATGGAAGGCCAGCAGCGGACTATCGCCCACGAACGCCATGAAATCCAGCAACGCCTCGGCCGGGTCGCTGCCGGCGGCAATTGCACTGGGCCCCAGCCCGTGGATCAGCACACTGGGGCTGAGCTTGGTGTCGGTGCGCTGCAGGGTGCGTTCGAACAGTTGGGAGAAATCCACCGCACCGTCTTCGATGACCACGGCGCCGATGGACAGCACCTGGTCGCGGTGAAGGTTCAGGCCGCTGGTTTCCAGGTCCACCACTACCCAGCGCTGGCTGCGCAATGGGCCGTTGCCCAGTTCGGCGGGCTTGGGTAACTGTTCCAGGCGCTGCTGTTGCGCAGCGCTGAGCCCAGGTTTTTTGGCGCGCAACCAGCCAAACAAACTCACAGTTGATACCGCAAGCTCAGGCTGCTTTGCAGGCGTTGGGCCTGGCGCAGGGACTCACGCAGAATGCGCCGGTCCAGGTGGTTGAGGCTGTCGGGATCGACGCGGTTGGAATAGGGCAGGTTCTCGCGGGTCTGCAATTGATGCTGCTGCATGCGGGTCTGCTGGATAAAGTGGTAGGCCTCTTCATAGGCCGCGCCATCCAGGGGTTCGATCACGGCCTTGTCCACCAACTGGCGCAGGCGTTCCAGGGTGTTGTTGGCGTGGATGCCATTGGCCAGGGCCAACAGGCGCGCGCCATCTACAAAAGGTGTAAGGCCTTGCACCTTGAGGTCGAGGGTGGCCTTTTCGCCATGTTTGCGGGTCAGCACGAACTCGCGGAAACGCCCCACCGGCGGGCGCCGCAGTAGTGCATTTTCGGCCAGCATCCGTTGGAACAAGCGGTTATCCGCCACCTGATCGAGAATGCCCTGGCGCAGCTGCTCGCAACCGCGCTCTTCGCCCCACACCACGCGCAAGTCAAAATAGATGCTTGAGCCCAGCAGGTTTTCCGGCGTCGCCTCACGAATGAACGCGCCGAAGCGCCGCGCCCACTCCACGCGGGACAAGCACAGCTCGGGGTTGCCGGCCATGATATTGCCCTTGCACAGGCTGAAGCCGCACAGCGCCAGGCTTTGGTTAATGTGCTGCGCCAGCGGTAGCAAGCGCTCACGCCTTTCGGCGGCTTCGACGGCGTCCTTGGCCTCGAACAGGATGCCGTTGTCCTGGTCGGTGTACAGCGTTTGTTCGCGGCGGCCTTCGCTGCCAAAACACAGCCAACTGAAGGGCACACCGGGGTCGCCTTTCTCCGCGAGGGTCAGCTCGATCACCCGGCACACGGTGTGGTCGTTGAGCAGCGTAATGATGTGGGTGATCTGGGTGGATGAGGCGCCATGGGCGAGCATGCGTTCCACCAACTGGCCGATTTCACCGCGAATCGCCACCAGGTTTTCCACCCGGGGCGCGTTGCGGATGGTGCGGGCCAGGTGCACCAGGTCCACACGCTGCAAGGAAAACAAGTCACGCTCGGAGACCACGCCACACAGGCGCTGGTCTTGCACCAGGCACACATGGGCGATATGCCGCTCGGTCATGGCGATGGCTGCGTCGAAAGCGCTGTGCTCCGGGCTCAAGTAAAACGGCGCCTGGGTCATATGCCCGGCAATGCTCTGGCTGAAGTCGCTGGTGCCATCGGCGACCACCTGGCGCAGATCGCGCAGGGTGAAGATGCCCAGGGGTGCCTTGTGTTCGTTGACGATCACAATGCTGCCGACCTGCTGTTCGTGCATCAAAGTCACCGCTTCGCGCAACGGTGTGTGCGGGCTGCAGGTGACCGGGTGGCGCATGGCCAATTCACCCAGGCGGGTATTCAAGGAGTATTGGGTGCCGAGGGTTTCCACGGCTTTTTGCTGTACCTGCTGGTTGACCTGGTCGAGCAGGCTGCTGACCCCGCGCAAGGCGAAATCACGAAACGGGCTGGACAGCGCGAACAGCTTGATAAAGGCCGGTTTGTTCAATTGCAGGCAGAAGGTGTCTTCAGCGGCTTTGTGTTCTGTACGGGTCGCGCGTTCACCCAGCAAGGCGGCGAGGGGGAAGCATTCGCCGGTGGCGATTTCAAAGGTGGTGTCCGCCGAGTCTGGACGCTCACCCACGACCCGGCCCTGCTTGACGATATAAAAGTGCTCGACCGGGCCGCCCGACGGTTTGAGGATGCTGTCGCCGGGGCCGTAGAAACGCAGTTGGCACTGTTCCACCAGGAAAGCCAGGTGCGCCTGTTCCATCTGGTTGAACGGCGGGAAGCGTTGCAGGAATTGCAGGGTGCCGTGGATGTTCTGCAACACAGCGGTTTTACCCGCCTGTGCGAATGCATCAGCTTTACTCATAACAGTGACCGCAGTGTTTTTGTCGTTATCGTGCTGCATGGTCGACTCCTGCGCGGTGGGTGCCCATTGGACGTAAGTCTAGGTCGAGGAATACCGCACAAAACTAGGGAAAAACCTTACATGGCAATCGTGCAAAACCCGTAGAACGCCCACTAGGCAAACTTTCCGACGAAGTGCACATTGTTCGCCCTTCCGCAGATGTCTGACGAGTGTGCTGGGAGATTGAATTAGAACTGCTGAGAAACGTATGTCCGACCACGATATTTTGAGTGATGCCGAGCGCGAGGCGCTGAGCGCCGTGATGCTGGAGCCCGATTTGCCCCCCCAACGCGTTTTGATCGTGGACGACGACAAGGACGCGCGTGAATTGTTGGCGGAAATCCTTGGGCTCGATGGTATTCGCTGCATGACTGCCGAAAGTGGCGAGGCTGCGTGGGATTTGTTGAAGACGAGCAGTTCCATCGGTTTGCTGATCACCGACCTGCGCATGGCGCCCAGCAATGGCCTGGAATTGATCCGCCAGGTGCGTGAGTCCACCCGTGCGGCGTTGCCGATCATCATCATGTCTGGAGACGCGGAGGCGCCGGATGTGATTGATGCGATGCATTTGAGCGTGGTGGATTTCTTGCTCAAGCCGATTGATAGCGTGAAGTTGGCGAAGTTGGTGAAGCGGGAGTTGGGGATGGTGCCCTGAGTGTGGGGTGACTGGCCTGGCCTCTTAGCGGGCAAGCCCGGCTCCCACATTTGAAATGCACTCCCTGTGGGAGCTGGCTTGCCTGCGATTCAGGCAACGCGGTCTAACTGACACTGATAAAAAAGCCCCGATCTTTCGATCAGGGCTTTTTTCCATTACAGGCCGTTCTTGGCCTTGAACTCCCGACGCCTGCGGTGCAACACCGGCTCGGTATAGCCATTAGGCTGCTTGGTCCCTTCAATCACCAACTCCACCGCTGCCTGGAATGCGATGTTGCTGTCGAAGTCCGGAGCCAGTGGGCGGTACAACGCATCCCCGGCATTCTGGCGGTCCACCACGGGCGCCATGCGCTTGAGGCTTTCCATCACCTGGTCTTCGTTGACAATGCCGTGGCGCAGCCAGTTGGCGATGTGCTGGCTGGAAATACGCAGGGTGGCGCGGTCTTCCATCAGGCCGACATCGTTGATGTCCGGCACCTTTGAGCAGCCCACACCCTGGTCGATCCAACGCACCACATAGCCGAGGATGCCCTGGGCGTTGTTGTCCAGTTCGTTGCGGATTTCTTCCTCGGACCAATCTGTGTTGCTGGCCAGAGGAATGGTGAGGATATCGTCCACCGAAGCGCGCTCGCGCTTGGCCAGCTCGGCCTGGCGGGCGAACACATCAACCTTGTGGTAGTGCAACGCATGCAGGGCCGCGGCGGTCGGCGACGGTACCCAGGCGGTGTTGGCACCGGCCAACGGGTGGGCGATTTTCTGCTCAAGCATCGCCGCCATCAGGTCGGGCATGGCCCACATGCCTTTACCGATCTGTGCACGACCTTGCAAGCCGGTGCTCAGGCCGATATCGACGTTCCAGTTCTCATAGGCGCCGATCCATTTTTCTGCCTTCATGGCCGCCTTGCGCACCATCGCGCCGGCTTCCATGGAGGTGTGGATTTCATCGCCAGTGCGGTCGAGGAAACCGGTGTTGATAAACACCACGCGCTCACTGGCCGCCTTGATGCAGGCCTTGAGGTTGACCGTGGTGCGGCGCTCCTCGTCCATGATCCCGACCTTGAGGGTGTTGCGCGCCAGGTTCAGCACCTCTTCGATGCGACCGAACAGTTCGTTGGTGAACGCGGCTTCTTCCGGGCCGTGCATCTTCGGTTTCACGATGTATACGGAACCGGTGCGGCTGTTCTTGCGGGTGTTGTTGCCGTTGAGGCTGTGGATCGCCGCCAGGCTGGTGATCAGGCCGTCGAGGATGCCTTCGGGTACTTCGTTGCCGTCTTTATCGAGGATCGCGTCGATGGTCATCAAGTGGCCAACGTTGCGCACGAACAACAGCGAACGGCCATGCAGGGTCACGTCGCTGCCATCCACGCCGGTGTAGACGCGGTCAGGGTTCATGGTGCGGGTGAAGGTCTGGCCGCCCTTGGCCACTTCTTCGGCCAGGTCGCCCTTCATCAGGCCGAGCCAGTTGCGGTAGATCACCACTTTGTCATCGGCATCCACGGCGGCGACGGAGTCTTCGCAGTCCATGATGGTGGTCAGCGCGGCTTCCATCAGCACGTCTTTGAAGCCGGCAGCGTCGGTCTGGCCGACTGGGGTGCTGGCGTCGATCTGGATTTCGAAGTGCAGGCCATTGTGCTTGAGCAGGATCGCAATTGGCTCGGCCGCAGGGCCCTGGAAACCGATCAACTGGGCATCGTCACGCAGGCCGCTGTTGCTGCCGCCTTTGAGGCTGACGATCAGCTTGCCATCGACGATTTTATAGGCGGTGGAATCGACATGGCTGCCGGCGCTCAGCGGTGCGGCTTCGTCGAGGAAGGCGCGGGCGAAGGCAATGACCTTGTCACCACGCACTTTGTTATAGCCCTTGCCCTTCTCGGCGCCGTTGGCTTCGCTGATGGCGTCGGTGCCATACAGCGCGTCGTACAGCGAGCCCCAGCGCGCATTCGAGGCATTGAGGGCGAAGCGGGCGTTCATCACCGGCACCACCAGCTGTGGGCCGGCCATGCGGGCAATCTCGTCATCGACGTTTTGGGTCGAGGCCTGGAAGTCTGCGGCTTCTGGTAACAGGTAGCCGATGTCTTGCAGGAAGGCTTTGTAGGCCACCGGGTCGTGGGCCTGGCCGGCGTGGGTCTGGTGCCAGGTATCGATCCGCGCCTGGAAGTCGTCGCGTTTGGCGAGTAGGGCTTTGTTCTTCGGGGCCAGGTCATGGATGACCTTGTCGGCACCGGCCCAGAACTGGTCGGCAGTGATGCCGGTACCGGGAATGGCTTCGTTGTTCACGAAGTCGAACAGGACTTTGGCGACCTGCAGGCCACCGACTTGAACGTGTTCAGTCATTGCTTGCCTCACTCTGCGGAGCTTATGCGCTTTTTCAGATTTTCATTATGTAGTGCACGGTTGGGCATACTACATGATGACTTGCGGTTGTGAAAATTAGACTAAATACGTCGTTTAGCGACCCACTTTGGTCGTACGGTCACAGCGGAGAACCGGATGTTCTCAAAAAACTATTGGATTGTTCCAGATAAATATCAAAATGGTACACGATTTGTCTGTGAGAGCTGGCTTGCCTGGGATGGACGTTAACGATCACGCGTACCTTCTGGATATACGCGGCATGTCTATAATCGAGGATCAACCAACCGAGGGACTGCGCCATGGACCATCTTGTACTCACTATTATCGCCGCCGACAAACCCGGCCTGGTTGAACGCATCGCGCAGAACATTGCCAGTCATGGCGGTAACTGGCTGGAAAGCCGCATGGCGCATATGGCCGGGCAGTTTGCCGGGATCCTGCGGGTGAGCGTGCCGAGCGAGCAGCGCCAGGCATTGGTGGGGGCATTGGAGGATTTATCCACCCATGGCATTCGCGTGTTGGTGGGTGAGGGCAGCAGCGGGCAGGCATCGGCGTCCAAGCCGATCCTGATGACCCTGGTGGGCAATGATCGCTCGGGCATCGTGCGTGAGATCACCGCGCTGCTGAGCCAGCAGGGCGTCAACCTGGAACGCCTGAGCACCGATGTGCGCCCGGCGCCCATGAGCGGTGATCCGCTGTTCAACGCCGAGGCGTTGTTGCAAGTGCCGGCCACGCTGTCGCTGGAAACCCTGCAAGAGGCCTTGGAAACCTTGGCCGATGACTTGATGGTGGAGTTGCGTCAGGAGGAATAACGATCCACAAGGTTATGCAGGGAAATCTTGCATGGGCCTGTGGATAACCTGTAGAGACCCGACGCCAGGCCACGCCCGCCGGCCTTCTGCGCAAGTTGAGCAAAAAACGAGCAGTTTCAAGGGCTTGTGCACAAATGGCGGGGATCAGGGTGTGGATAACCTTTGGGTGGAACGCTGCAAGCCACGAAAGTCGTGGCTTGCAGAGATTTGTACGTTATTTGATCAGCGTTTGCGCACAGTCAGCCAGGCATCCAGGCTGTACACCACCAACCCGGCCCAGATAAAGGCGAAGGCGATCAGGGTGCTCGGCGCCAGGTGTTCACCGAACAACAGCACGGCTTCGAGCAACACCAGCGTTGGCGCCACATACTGCAAAAAGCCCAGGGCGGTGTAGGGCAAGTGCCGTGCAGCGGCGTTGAAGCACACCAGGGGAATCAGCGTCACCGGGCCTGCGGCCACCAGCCACCAGGCTTCGGAGGTGCTCCAGAACGCCAGTTGCGCGCTGTGGGCGGTCGGGTTGAACAGCAACCAGGCGACGGCAATGGGTACCAGCATCCAGGTTTCCACCACCAGGCCTGGCAGCGCCTTGACCGGCGCCTGCTTGCGGATCAAACCGTAGAAGCCGAACGTCAGCGCCAGCGCCAGCGACACCCACGGCAGGCTACCGACTTGCCACACCTGCTGCGCCACACCTACCGCTGCCAACCCCACGGCTACCCATTGCAAACGGCGCAGGCGCTCGCCGAGGATCAGCATGCCCAGCAGCACATTCACCAGCGGGTTGATGTAGTAACCCAGGCTCGCTTCAAGCATGCGCCCGGTGTTCACCGACCACACATAGGTCAGCCAATTAGCGGCGATCAACGAACCGCTGAGGGCCAGGATCGCCAGGCGCTTGGGGTTGTCGCGCAGTTCGCGAAACCAGCCGGGATGTTTCCACACCATCAGCAACAGCCCACCGAACAGTGCCGACCACAATACGCGGTGCACAATGATCTCGGCGGCGGGCACGCTGGCGATGGCTTTGAAGTAGAGCGGGAATAGACCCCAGATGACATAGGCGCTCAGGCCCAGGATGTACCCCTTGCGGGGGTTGGCGGCTTGCATTGCAGAATCCTTGCTCAGGCAGCTAACAAAGCGCAATTGTAAGGATATTTGTCAGACAATGGGCGCCGCTTTTTGGTGGGAGCTGGCTTGCCTGCGATAGCAATAGTGAATTCACCGCCGCCATCGCAGGCAAGCCAGCTCCCACAGGAGGCAGGGCCAGGTCAGAAGAGTTTTAGCGGTTCTTCATTGAGCGCCGACAGTTGCTCACGCAACGCCAGCACCTGGTCGCCCCAATACCGCTCGCTGCCAAACCACGGAAAGCTATGGGGAAACGCCGGGTCGTCCCAGCGTCGTGCGAGCCAGGCACTGTAGTGCATCAGGCGCAGGGCGCGCAGCGGCTCGATCAGCGCCAGTTCGCGCGGGTCGAAGTCGTGGAATTCCTGATAGCCGTCCATCAGTTCCGAGAGCTGGCCGAGGCATTCCTGGCGGTCGCCAGCCAGCATCATCCACAGGTCTTGCACCGCCGGGCCCATGCGGCAGTCATCCAGGTCGACGATATGGAACATCTCGTCGCGGCACATCATGTTGCCGGGGTGGCAGTCACCGTGCATACGGATGTTCTTGTGCGGCGTGGCCTTGTAAACCTCTTCCACACGCTTGAGCAGGTCGCGGGCCACGGACTCGTAGGCCGGCAACAGGCTTTTGGGAATGAAGTTGCCTTCAAGCAAGGTGGTGAGGGAGTCGTGACCGAAATTCTTCACCCCCAGGGCTTCGCGGTGTTCGAACGGGCGGGTGGAGCCCACCGCGTGCAAACGCCCGAGCAGTTGCCCAAGTCGGTAAAGCTGATCGAGGTTGCCCGGCTCCGGCGCGCGGCCGCCACGGCGGGGAAACAGGGTGAAGCGGAAACCTGCGTGTTCGAACAGGCTCTCGCCGTTGTGGATCAATGGGGCGACCACCGGTACATCGCACTCGGCCAGTTCGAAGGTGAAGCGGTGTTCTTCCAGGATCGCCTCGTTGGTCCAGCGCTGGGGGCGATAGAACTTGGCGATCAGCGGTTCGGCGTCTTCGATGCCCACTTGGTACACGCGGTTTTCGTAGCTGTTGAGCGCCAGAACCCGCGCGTCGCTGAGGAAACCGATGCTTTCGACGGCGTCGAGCACCAGGTCTGGGGTGAGTGTTTCAAACGGGTGGGCCATGCGAACTCCTGCGCGCAGCAGGGCGCCGCGTCCGGCCGGGTATGGTAACAGCATAGATAGGCGGTGGCTGTGCGGACGCCTTCGCAGGCAAGCCAGCTCCCACACTGGCATGTATTTACACATCGAGATGTGGGAGCTGGCTTGCCTGCGATAGCGGTCTATCAGGCGCCTACGATCCCGCCATCATCCCGCCGAATCGCCATCACCGAAGACCGCGGTTTGCCATTGGGCAGGTGTTCCGGCCAGGTCGAGCCACCGGTTTCCCCTGGGTGCTGAATGCCCACGAACAACGTTTTCTGGTCCGGCGAAAAGCTGATCCCCGTCACTTCACACGCCACCGGCCCCACCATGAAGCGACGGATTTCACCCGTGCTCGGGTCGGCACACAGCATCTGGTTATTACCCATGCCCGCAAAGTCGCCGGCGTTGCTGTAGTCGCCATCGGTCAGGATCCACAGGCGCCCGGCTTTGTCGAAGCCCAGGCCGTCGGGGCTGTTGAACATGTTTTGCGGGTTGATGTTGGACGAGCCGCCCTTGGGGTTGCCGGCATGTACGCCGGGGTTGCCGGCCACCACGAACAGGTCCCAGGTGAAGTCCGTGGCACCGTGGTTATCGGCGTCGGCTTTCCAGCGCAGGATCTGGCCGTATACGTTCTTCTCCCGTGGGTTGGGGCCGCCTACCGGCTGGCCCTCTTCGCCGCGCTTGGCGTTGTTGGTCAGGGTGCAGTAGACCTGGCCGTCGGTGGGGCTGACCACGATCCATTCCGGGCGGTCCATGCGAGTGGCTTTCACCACGCTGGCGGCCAGGCGGGCATGAATCAGCACCTCGGCCTGGTTGGCGAAACCGCTGCTGGCGTCGATGCCGTTTTTGCCATGGGTGAGTTCAACCCACTGGCCTTTGCCCTTGGGATGGTCGGCGTTGCCGTCGCCCGCGTCGAAGATCGCCACGTACAAGGTGCCGTGGTCGAGCAGGTCTTTGTTGGCCTTCGGGTTGTTGTGGTTGATCTGATCGCGGCTGATGAACTTGTAGATGAATTCACCGCGTTCATCGTCGCCCATGTACACCACGGCGCGACCGTCACGGGTTTCGGCGAGGGCCGCGTTTTCGTGTTTGAAGCGCCCCAGCGCCGTGCGTTTGACTGGCGTGGATTGCGGATCGAACGGGTCGATTTCCACCACCCAACCATGGCGATTGAGTTCGTTGGGGTTCTTGGCCATATCAAAGCGCGGGTCGTGCTGATGCCAGTTGATGTCTTTGCTGGCGGCCACCACGCCGTAGCGCTTCTGCCCTGCGTCGAAGGTTTGCTGCGGGTTGCTGCTGCCGAAGCAGTCGGTGAAGTTTTCTTCGCAGGTCAGGTAGGTGCCCCACGGCGTCTTGCCGTTGGCGCAGTTCTGGAACGTGCCGAGGACTTTTTTGCCGCTCTTGTCGGCGCCGGTTTTCAGCCAGTCATGGCCGGCGGCAGGGCCACTCAAACGGATCGGTGAATTGCCGTGGATACGCCGGTTGTAGCGCGAATCCTGGACGAACTGCCAGGTGTCACCCTTGCGGCGCACTTCGATCACCGACACGCCTTCGCTGGCCAGGGCCTTGCGCACGTCTTCGGCAGATTGTGGCGCGCCGCCGTGGGCGTAGAGGTAGCGATAGTTGGTGTATTCATTGTTGATCGCCATCAGCGCGCGGTTGTCGTCACCGGGGAATGGAAACAGGCTCATGCCGTCGTTGTTGTCGCCGAACTGTTGTTCCTGAGCCTTGGCGGTGCCATGGCCGGACGGGTCGAAAGCCGGGGCGTTCTTGTGCAGGGGCTGGCCCCAACTGATCAACACCGAAGCACTGTAGCCCGGTGGCAGGGTGATGGTGTCGCTGGTGGCGGCGGCGATGCTGGTGAACCCCAGCAACGGGCTGGCGGTAGCGGCATTCACGGCCAGGGCGCTGCGGCTCAGCAGGTTACCGCCGAGAAACATCGCGGCGCCGCACAGGGCGCCTGCGCCGATAAAGCGACGGCGGGTCAGGCCCACCATCTGTTCAAGGTCGGTGGCTTGGTTTTCTTCTAATAGGCTCATCACAGGCTCCTTAAGGTTTTTGCAGACACCTTAAGCAGCGCTTGTGACCGAATTGTTGCAGCTTGAAGACGCGCGCCCGTTACACCGGGGTGCCAAGCAATACATGGCTGGGTGCAAACTGCACGCGGATCGGCTGGCCCTGCGCTGCATCAATGGCCTTGAGTGCGACGGGCGGCGCCAGCGCGCACAACACTTGGCCGTTGGGCAGGGCAATACGCACCTCGCTGGGGCCGTCTTCGGCGGCGAGAATGGTCTCGATCCTGCCTTCCAGGCAATTGTGTCCAAGTGTTTCAGCTTGCCCGTCCGCCAGTAATTCAAGCCACCCGGCCTTGATCAGGGCCACTACTTCCACACCGGTCTGCAGTTCCAGGCGCAGGGTGCTGTCGTGGGTGATCTGTGCGTCGAGGTGCAGGCCGCCGGCCAATTGCAGGCGGATCATGTCGTTGTGGCCATGGCTCTCTATGGTGCTGACCTGGCCGTGCAATTGGTTGCGCGCGCTGGTGCGCAGCATCAAGCGGCCCAGCAGGTTGAAGTCGCTGGCCGCTTCGTCCGAGCCAAGGATCTCGGCCTGAAGCAGTTGTAGGCGTTGATAGAGGCGCAGCACCCGTTCGCCTTCCTGAGTCAGTTTGGCGCCGCCACCGCCCTTGCCACCGACGCTGCGTTGCACCAGCGGTTTTTGCGCCAGGTTGTTCAGTTCATCAATGGCGTCCCAGGCGGCCTTGTAACTCAACCCGGCACTCTTGGCCGCACGGGTGATGGAGCCCTGCTCGGCGATATGCCCCAGCAAGGCAATACGCTGGGGGCGGCGGATGATGTGTTGGCTGAGAGGGCTGGGCACAGACATGGCAGATACGCTTGGGTGAGATGCGCCGACGTTGCCGCGCTGGCGCAGGGGAGTCAAGTCAGCTGCCGGGTTTGGGCGTACGGGCCAGGCAATACACATCCACCTGGCGCGCGCCGGCGTTTATCAACAAGCGCGCCAGGCTGTGGGCCGTGGCGCCGGTGGTGAGGACGTCGTCTACCAGCGCCAGATGTTGCCCGGTAACCCGGATGCCGGGGGCCAGTGCGAAGGCGTTGAGCAGGTTGCGTTTGCGGGTCTTGGCATCGAGGTCTTGCTGCGCCACGGTTTCATGGGGGCGTAAGAGCGCGTGGTCATCAAAGGGAATGTCGAGGGCGTGATTGAGCCAGCGGGCCAGCATCAACGCTTGATTAAAGCCGCGTTCGCGCAGGCGTTTGCGCGCCATGGGCACCGGTAGCAGGCAGTCGGGGCGCTCCAGTTCGGCGTTATCGAAGCGATGCTGCAAGTGCTGCCCCAGCAGACGCGCCAGCAAGTGCCCCAGCGGCCAACGCGCCTGATGCTTGAAGCGGCTGATCAGGGTGTCCACGGGAAAACTGTAGGTCCATGGCGCGACCACCTGGTGAAAGGCCGGTGGCTGTTTTTGGCACTGGCCGCAGAGCAGTCCGTCCATGGGTAAGGGCAGTGCGCAGCGTTCGCACTGTTCCATCAGCCATGGCAATTCTGTTTCGCAGGCGCTGCACAGGGGCTCGTCTGATTCGATGCACTCATCGCAGATCAAACAAGGCTGTATGCTTTTTGACCAGATGTAAACTTGGTGTTTGTGCTCAGGTTGACAGTGCATGAATCTTCCTTAAATATGCCGAGCATCCGTGTCGTGCCTGTGGGTATTGCCTTTCCCGCAGCGCTTGCCAAAGCATAATCAAGGAATCGCCCATGAGCGCCAGCACCTCTGCCACCCTGCGTCACGATTGGTCTTTAGCTGAAGTCAAAGCCCTGTTCGTGCAGCCCTTCAACGACCTGTTGTTCCAGGCGCAGACCGTGCACCGCGCGCATTTCGACGCCAACCGCGTGCAAGTGTCGACGCTGCTGTCGATCAAGACCGGCGCCTGCCCGGAAGATTGCAAATATTGTCCGCAGTCGGGCCACTACAACACTGGCCTGGAAAAAGAGAAGCTGATGGAGGTGCAGAAGGTCCTCGAAGAGGCCGCACGTGCCAAGGCCATCGGTTCGACGCGTTTCTGCATGGGCGCGGCATGGAAACATCCGTCGGCCAAAGACATGCCCTATGTGCTGGAAATGGTCAAAGGCGTGAAGGCCATGGGCCTGGAAACCTGCATGACTCTCGGTCGCCTTGACCAGGACCAGACCGAAGCCCTGGCCCAGGCCGGCCTGGACTACTACAACCACAACCTCGACACCTCGCCGGAGTTCTACGGCTCGATCATCACCACCCGCACCTACAGCGAGCGCCTGCAAACCCTGGCGTACGTGCGTGACTCGGGGATGAAGATCTGTTCGGGCGGCATCCTTGGCATGGGCGAGTCTCTCGACGACCGCGCCAACTTGCTGATCCAGTTGGCCAACCTGCCGGAGCATCCGGAGTCGGTGCCGATCAACATGCTGGTGAAAGTGGCGGGCACACCGTTGGAAAACGCCGATGACATCGACCCCTTCGATTTCATCCGCATGCTGGCGGTGGCGCGCATCCTGATGCCGCAGTCCCACGTGCGCCTGTCGGCTGGCCGCGAAGCCATGAATGAGCAGATGCAGGCCCTGGCCTTTTTTGCCGGCGCCAACTCGATCTTCTACGGCGACAAACTGCTGACCACCGCCAACCCCCAGGCGGACAAGGATATGCAACTGTTCGCACGCCTGGGCATCCTGCCCGAAGCCCGTGAAGAGCATGCCGATGAAGTGCATCAGGCGGCGATCGAGCAGGCGTTGGTGGAGCAAAAGAGCAGCGAGCAGTTCTACAACGCTGTGGTGTAACCATCTTTGGAATGCATTCCAGTGTGGGAGCTGGCTTGCCTGCGATGGCGGCGGCACTTTCAGTATTGAAGTGTCAGAAGGACCGCTATCGCAGGCAAGCCAGCTCCCCCATTAGATTGAGTTGAATCTGTTAAATCGAGGCCAGCATGTCTTTCGATCTCGCCGCGCGCCTCGCTGCCCGCCGTGCCGACCATCTTTACCGCCAGCGCCCCTTGCTGCAGAGCCCCCAAGGCCCGCACGTGGTGGTGGACGGGCAACCGTTGTTGGCCTTCTGCAATAACGATTACCTCGGCCTGGCCAATCACCCGCAAGTGATCGAAGCCTGGCGCGCCGGTGCGTCCCGCTGGGGCGTGGGCGGTGGCGCTTCGCACTTGGTGGTGGGCCACGCCACACCGCACCATGAGCTGGAAGAAGCCCTGGCTGACTTGACCGGTCGCCCGCGTGCCTTGCTGTTCACCACTGGCTACATGGCCAACCTCGGCGCGGTCACGGCGCTGGTGGGGCAGGGCGATACGGTACTGGAAGACCGGCTTAACCACGCGTCCTTGCTGGATGCCGGTTTGCTGTCCGGTGCGCGTTTCAACCGTTATCTGCATAACGACGCGGGCAGCCTGGCCAAGCGCCTGGAGAAAGCCACCGGCAATACCTTGGTGGTCACCGACGGTGTGTTCAGCATGGACGGCGACCTCGCCGACCTGCCCGCGCTGGCCCGTGAAACCAAGGCCAAAGGTGCCTGGCTGATGGTGGATGACGCCCATGGCTTCGGTCCGTTGGGCGCCAATGGCGGCGGCATCGTCGAACATTTCGGCTTGAGCCAGGAGGACGTGCCCGTGCTGGTTGGCACCTTGGGCAAAGCGTTCGGCACCGCCGGGGCCTTTGTGGCCGGCAGTGAGGACTTGATCGAGAGCCTGATCCAATTCGCACGCCCGTATATCTACACCACCAGCCAACCACCGGCACTGGCCTGCGCCACCCTCAAAAGCCTGGAACTGCTGCGCAGCGAACATTGGCGACGCGAGCACCTCAACGCGTTGATCCGCCAGTTCCGTCGCGGCGCCGAGCAGATAGGCCTGGCGTTGATGGACAGCTTTACGCCGATCCAACCGATCCTGATTGGCGACAGCGCCCGGGCACTGCGCCTCTCGCAGATGCTGCGCGAGCGTGGCTTGATGGTGACTGCCATTCGACCACCGACCGTGCCCGCCGGCAGTGCCCGTCTACGGGTGACATTGACGGCGGCCCACAGCGAAGCGCAGGTGCAGCTATTGTTAGACGGGTTGCAAGTGTGTTTTCGCTTGTTAGACGCCTCGGAGCCCGGCTATGCGTAATCGACTGATCCTGCTACCGGGCTGGGGCCTGGGTGTGTCACCGCTGGAACCGTTGGCCGCTGCGCTGCACGGCCTGAACGAGCATTTACAGGTACAGATCGAACCCTTGCCGGCGCTGCAGGCCAGCGAACTCGGTGAATGGCTCGATGAGCTCGATGCGACGCTGCCGGACAATGCCTGGCTCGGGGGCTGGTCGCTGGGCGGCATGCTCGCGTCCGAGTTGGCGGCACGCCGTGGCGAGCGGTGCTGTGGCTTGCTGACTCTGGCGAGCAACCCGTGTTTCGTCGCCCATGACGGCTGGCCCCATGGGATGCCTGCGGAAACCTTCGACGCATTTCTGGCCGGCTGCCACGCCGACTCCCAGGTCACGCTCAAGCGCTTTGGGCTGTTGTGCGCCAAGGGTGCCGAAGACCCGCGCGGCTTGTCGCGCTTGTTGGTCAGCGGTGCGCCGAATACCTCCCCCAGCGTCTTGATGCCCGGCCTGGAACTGTTGGCCCAACTGGATACGCGGGCGGCCTTGCAGGCGTTTCGTGGGCCGCAGTTGCACCTGTTTGCCGGCCTGGATGGGCTGGTGCCTGCCGAAGCCGCCAGTGACCTGCTGGCCTTGCTCCCCGATGTAGAAATCGGCCTGATTGAACAGGCCGGTCACGCGTTTCTTCTGGAAGACCCTCACGGAGTTGCCGGGGCCATCCAGGCTTTTTTGCATGAGTGTGTCGATGACTGACCTATCCCACCCGCCCTTGCCAGGGGGCTTGCCGGACAAGCGCCAGGTCGCGGCCTCGTTCTCCCGTGCGGCGGCCAGTTACGACAGCGTGGCCGAGTTGCAGCGTGCGGTCGGGCATGAACTGCTCAGCCGTTTGCCTCACGGCCTGGCGCCACAGCGTTGGCTGGACATGGGCTGCGGCACGGGCTACTTCAGCCGCGTACTGGGCGAGCGTTTGCCCGGTAGCCAAGGTGTGGCGCTGGACATTGCCGAGGGCATGCTCAACCACGCGCGTCCGCTGGGCGGCGCCGCGCACTTTATAGCCGGTGATGCAGAACGCTTGCCGCTTACAGCTGACAGCGTTGAGCTGCTCTTCTCCAGCCTCGCGGTACAGTGGTGTGCCCATTTTGATGCGGTGCTCAGCGAAGCCCGGCGTGTGCTGCGACCAGGTGGCGTGCTGGCCTTTGCCAGCCTGTGCGTAGGCACCCTGGATGAGTTGCGCGAGAGTTGGCGGGCGGCGGACGGCCTGGTCCACGTCAATCGCTTCCGCACCTTCGAGGTCTATCAGCAACGGTGTGCGGCCAGTGGCTTGCGCGTGATCAGACTGGAGCGACAGCCCCACGTATTGCATTACCCGGATGTGCGCAGCCTGACCCATGAGCTCAAGGCATTGGGCGCCCACAACCTCAACCCAGGCCGCCCGGGAGGGTTGACGGGCCGTGCGCGGATTGTCGCGTTGGTAGAGGCCTACGAGCAGTTCCGCCAGGCCCAGGGCCTGCCCGCCACGTACCAAGTGGTGTATGCCGTACTGGAGAAACCGTTATGAGCGCCGCTTACTTCATCACCGGTACAGACACCGATGTTGGCAAGACCACCATCGCCGCCGGCCTGTTGCATGCGGCCAGGCTTTCCGGCAAAAGCACGGCCGCCGGAAAGCCGGTGGCGTCGGGCTGCCAACTGACGGCCCAGGGCCTGCGCAATGCCGATGCCTTGGCGTTGCTGGCCGAGTGTTCAGTGCCGCTCAGTTATGCCGAGGTCAACCCGGTGGCCTTCGAGCCAGCTATCGCGCCGCATCTGGCGGCACGCGAGGCGGGCGTCGGGCTCACGGTGCAATCGCTGCTCAAGCCGATGCAGCAGATCCTGGCACGAGGCGCGGACTTCACCTTGATCGAAGGGGCAGGCGGTTGGCGCGTGCCCTTGGCCGACCAGGCCAACCTGTCGGACCTGGCCATGGCGCTCAAACTGCCGGTGATCCTGGTGGTAGGCGTGCGCCTTGGGTGCATCAGCCACGCGTTGCTCACCGCCGAAGCCATCGCACGGGATGGCTTGCCGTTGGCGGGCTGGGTGGCAAATATCATCGACCCCAAGACCTCTCGTCTGGAAGAAAACCTCGCCACCCTGGCTGAGCGCCTGCCCGCGCCTTGCCTGGGGCGAGTGCCGAAACTCAAGCACGCCGGGGCTGGCGCGGTGGCCGAGTACTTGGAACTGGACCTGCTTGACTGATTTTGGCTATCGCTAAGGCAATATGCCATTAGTGTTTTTGACGGGCCTTTTGCCAGGATGTCTGGTTCAATCGGGCTTCACGATTCTCTAAAGGCAGGCTTACGCCATGGAAATCTCTGGAAGCAGCGCGTTTTATTCGGGCCTGAGCAGCATTCAGACCGGGCAGAACCGTGTCGACCAGGCGGCCGGCAAGATTGCCAGCGCCGCGACCACCCAGCCATCGGCCGCGCAAAGCGACCGTCTGCAAGCCAATGACCGCGCCCAAGCGTCCAATTCGGCGAGCAACATGGTGGAAATGGCCCAGGGCAAGTTTCAAATCGAGCTGGGGGCGAAAGTCGCCAAGGCTTCGGACGAAATGCTCGGTACGTTGATCGATACCTACGCTTAACTTCTCTATCGCACGCCCGCTTCTCTCTGTGGGAGCTGGCTTGCCTGCGATAGCATCAACGCGTACTGCCTGATACACCATGGCGCCTGCATCGCAGGCAAGCCAGCTCCCACAGTCGTACTGCGACATTCTGCTCTTCCTTAAATCCATGAGGCATCCTGCCAGGCCTCGCCGTGCCTGGCTGACCCGCGTCAAGACAAACGGCATCTGGCCGACGCTTGACAACCCTGGGTCGTAAACGTATGTTTCAAACACCTGTTTGACCGCCATAAAAAATCCATGCGGTTGTTCATCCCAGTTACATCAGCAGAGGTTTATCGCTATGCCTGACTACAAGGCCCCCTTGCGTGATATTCGCTTCGTTCGTGACGAACTGCTCGGTTATGAAGCGCACTATCAGAGCCTGCCGGCTTGCCAGGACGCTACCCCGGACATGGTCGACGCCATCCTCGAAGAAGGCGCCAAGTTCTGTGAGCAAGTACTGGCACCGTTGAACCGCGTGGGCGACATCGAAGGGTGTACCTGGAGTGAGTCAGGCGTTAAGACCCCAGCGGGCTTCAAAGAAGCCTACAAACAATTCGTCGAAGGCGGCTGGCCAAGCCTGGCCCACGACGTGGAGCACGGTGGCCAAGGCCTGCCGGAATCCCTGGGCCTGGCCGTGAGCGAAATGGTCGGCGAAGCCAACTGGTCATGGGGCATGTACCCGGGCCTGTCCCATGGCGCGATGAACACTATTTCCGAACACGGCACCCCCGAGCAGCAAGAGGCTTACCTGACCAAACTGGTGTCGGGCGAATGGACCGGCACCATGTGCCTGACCGAGCCACACTGCGGCACCGACCTGGGCATGCTGCGCACCAAGGCCGAGCCTCAGGCTGACGGCTCCTACAAAGTCTCCGGTACCAAGATCTTCATCTCGGCCGGCGAACACGACATGGCCGACAACATCGTCCACATCGTACTGGCCCGCCTGCCGGATGCACCGGCCGGCACCAAAGGCATCTCGCTGTTTATCGTGCCCAAGTTCCTGCCTAACGCCGATGGCTCGGTGGGCGAGCGCAACGCGGTCACCTGTGGTTCCCTGGAACACAAAATGGGTATCCACGGCAACGCCACCTGCGTGATGAACTTCGACGCGGCCACCGGTTTCCTGATCGGCCCGGCGAACAAAGGCCTGAACTGCATGTTCACCTTCATGAACACCGCTCGCCTGGGCACCGCGCTGCAAGGCCTGGCTCACGCCGAGATCGGTTTCCAGGGCGGCTTGAAATATGCGCGTGATCGCCTGCAAATGCGCTCCCTGACCGGCCCGAAAGCCCCGGACAAAGCCGCTGACCCGATCATCGTGCACCCTGACGTACGCCGCATGTTGCTGACCATGAAAGCCTTCGCCGAAGGTAACCGTGCGATGGTGTACTTCACCGCCAAGCAAGTGGACATCGTCAAGTACGGCACCGACGACGAAGCCAAGAAACAGGCAGATGCCCTGCTGGCCTTCATGACCCCGATCGCCAAGGCATTCATGACTGAAGTCGGTTTTGAATCGGCCAACCACGGCGTGCAGATCTACGGTGGCCACGGCTTTATCGCTGAGTGGGGCATGGAGCAGAACGTTCGCGACAGCCGCATTTCTATGCTGTACGAAGGCACCACCGGCATCCAGGCGCTGGACCTGCTCGGCCGTAAAGTGCTGATGACCCAAGGCGAAGCGCTCAAGGGCTTCACCAAGATCGTGCACAAGTTCTGCCAGGCCAACGAAGGTAACGACGCGGTTAAAGAGTTCGTTGCACCGCTGGCGGCACTGAACAAAGAGTGGGGCGAGTTGACCATGAAGGTCGGCATGGCCGCGATGAAAGACCGTGAAGAAGTCGGTGCTGCCTCGGTGGACTACCTGATGTACTCCGGCTACGCCTGCCTGGCTTACTTCTGGGCCGACATGGCACGCCTGGCTGCCGAGAAACTGGCCGCCGGCACCAGCGAAGAGGCGTTTTACACCGCCAAGCTGCAGACTGCACGCTTCTACTTCCAGCGCATCCTGCCGCGTACCCGCACCCACGTGGCAACCATGCTGTCGGGCGCCAACAACCTGATGGACATGAAAGAAGAAGATTTCGGCCTGGCTTACTAAGCCTTACCAGGTTCTTCTAGAAACCGCCGCCTCCCTCGGGATGCGGCGGTTTTTTGCATTTGTGTGGGAGCGCGTCTAAAAAACCGCAGTCCTGCACTCAGGGATTATGATGAGCTGCCGTTACAGTGATGGCAATGTGATACATGGTCGGTCGGTTGTGCTTAACTGATCGCTTAGAGGCACAGTGCCATTATTTGTTAGCGGGTCGGAGCTTTACCCTTGTCACGCGTGTCCGCTGTACGTTTCAGCCATTTTCTCCCTTCGCTGCTGCTGTTGCTGGCCGGGCTCTCGGCTGCGTACGTCAAGGACCTCAGCGTCTTCTTCACCTCGCTGTTCAACGTGCTGCCCACCCTGGTGCTGTTGCTCGGCGGCGCCTACTGCGCGGTGTATCGACGCCAGCGTGAACTGTTCTTGATGGTCACGGTTTACGTCACCTATTTCCTGCTGGATACCCAGACCGACTTCTACCGGGACAATGGCCGCGTGCGTGAAGACGCTGCCGTGGTGTTCCACCTGTGCTGCCTGCTGTTGCCCTTGCTGTTCAGCATTTATGCGCTGTGGCAGGAAAAGACCCATCTGTTCCGCGACTTCGTCGCCCGCTGCGCGGTGCTGCTGGCGGTGGGCAGTGTGGCGCTGGCCCTGGAGCAGAGTTTTCCCCAGGCTTTGCTGGGCTGGTTGGCGGAGATCCGTTGGCCGATACTGCATGGCGCCTGGATGAGCCTGATCCAACTTTCCTACCCGATGTTCCTGATCGGCTTTCTCACCCTGGCCGCCCAATACTGGTACCAGCCGCGCCCGCTGCACGCCGCACAACTGGTGGGGTTGCTGGGCATGTTCTGGATGTTGCCGCAAACCTTCATCCTACCGTTCACCCTCAACATCATGTGCAGCCAGGTGATGCTGATGATCGCTGCGGGGGTGGCGCACGAGGCGTATCAAATGGCGTTTCGTGATGAGCTCACCGGCTTGCCGGGGCGACGTGCCCTCAACGAGCGCATGCAGCGGCTAGGTCGCAACTATGTGCTGGCGATGAGCGACGTCGATCACTTCAAGCGTTTCAATGACACCCACGGCCACGATGTGGGCGACCAGGTGCTGCGCTTGGTGGCGAGCAAGCTGTCCAAGGTCAACGGCGGCGGGCGGGCCTACCGTTACGGCGGTGAAGAGTTTGCCGTGGTGTTTGCCGGCAAGACCCTGGATGAGTGCATGCCGCACCTGGAGGAGATCCGCGAGATCATCGCCAGCTACGACATCAAGTTGCGCAACCCGGACCGCCCCCAGGACGACCATCAAGGCCGCCAGCGCCGTGCGGGCAGCGGCGCGTCCAGTGTGTCGGTGACGGTAAGCATCGGCGTGGCCGAGCGCCAGGCCGAGCAACGCAGCCCCGATGAGGTGCTCAAATCCGCCGACCAGGCGCTTTACACCGCCAAGGGGGCGGGGCGTAACTGTGTGGTCGCAGCCGGGCAAACCCGCCGTGGCGCGGTGCGCATGGAGAGCGCTGCCGGTTGAGTAATGGCGGTGTATTCAGCAGCGCTACAGTGATTGTCCACGGCCATGGCCGGCAGTAGGTTAACCCTATCTGCTGCCGGAGACATTGCCATGCCTGAGTACAAAGCTCCCCTGCGCGACATGCGCTTTCTGATCGACACCGTATTCGATTTCCACGGCCACTACGCGGCCCTGGGCGCCACGGATGCCAGCCCGGACATGGTCAATGCGATCCTCGAAGAAGGCGCCAGGTTCTGCGAAAACGTACTCGCGCCGCTCAATCGCAGCGGCGATGAAGAGGGCTGCCATTTCGATAATGGCGTGGTGACCACTCCCAAAGGCTTCAAGCAAGCCTTTGCCCAGTATGTGGAAGGCGGCTGGCACGGCGTGGCGGCAGACCCGGCCTACGGTGGCCAGGGCCTGCCCCATTCCCTGGGCCTGGTGCTGAGCGAGATGATCGGCTCCAGCAACACCTCCTGGGGCATGTACCCAGGCCTGACCCACGGTGCGATGTCGGCCATCCACGCCCACGGCACCGACGAACAGAAAGCCACCTACCTGAGCAAGCTCACCGCAGGCGAATGGACCGGCACCATGTGCCTGACCGAAGCCCACTGCGGCACCGACCTGGGCTTGATTAAGACCCGCGCCGTGCCTCAGGCGGACGGCAGCTACGCGGTCACCGGCAGCAAGATCTTCATCTCGGCCGGTGAGCACGACATGAGCGCCAATATCATCCACTTGGTGCTGGCCAAGCTGCCGGACGCGCCGGCGGGTACCAAGGGCATCTCGTTGTTTATCGTGCCCAAGTTCCATGCCGACTCCGGCGAGCGCAATGCGGTGCACTGCGGCTCCATCGAACACAAGATGGGCATCAAGGCCTCGGCCACCTGCGTGTTGAACTTCGATGGCGCCAAAGGCTATTTGATTGGCGAGGCGAACAAGGGGCTGAACTGCATGTTCACGATGATGAACCACGCCCGCCTGGGCACGGGAATGCAGGGCCTGTGCAACGGTGAAGCGAGCTTCCAGGGCGCGATCAAGTACGCCAACGACCGCTTGCAGATGCGCTCGCTGACCGGTGCCAAGGCCCCGGAGAAAGCCGCCGACCCGATCATCGTGCACGCCGATGTACGCCGCATGCTGCTGACCATGAAGGCTTTCAACGAGGGCAACCGCGCGTTGACCTATTTCACCGCGCAACTGCTCGATACCGCGCACCTTGGCAGCGACGCTGGCCAACGCCAGGAAGCCGAGGACCTGTTGGCCTTCCTCACGCCGATCTGTAAAGCCTTCATGACCGAAACCGGCCTGGAGGTGACCAACCACGGCATGCAGGTATTCGGCGGCCATGGCTATATTCGCGAGTGGGGCATGGAGCAACTGGCCCGTGACGCACGGATTGCGCCGATCTATGAAGGCACCAATGGCATCCAGGCCCTGGACCTGCTCGGGCGCAAGGTGCTGGGCAGCCAGGGCAAGTTGCTGCGTGGGTTTACCAAAATTGTGCATAAGTTCTGCGCGGCCAATGGCGAGCATGTGCAACTCAAGGCCCATGTGGCGCAACTCAATGAACTGAACCAGCAATGGGGCGAACTGACCTTGAAGGTCGGCACGGCGGCGATGAAAAACCCTGATGAAGTGGGCGCGGCGGCCATGGATTACCTGATGTACAGCGGTTACATCATCCTCGCCTACCTGTGGTTGCGCATGGCGATCGCGGCGCACGGCCAGGACGACCAAGGGTTTGCCCAGGCGAAGCTTGCGACCTGCGACTTTTATTTCAAGCGCTTGTTGCCGCGTACGGCCATGCACCGTGCTGCGGTAGAGGCAGGGAGCGAATGCCTGATGAAATTACCAGCGCAGGCCTTCGCACTGTAGAGGTCACTGATTGCTCGGGTCAAAATGTGGGAGCGGGCTTGCCCGCGAATGCGCTGATCCAGTCAAAGATGTACCGACTGACACCCCGCATTCGCGAGCAAGCCCGCTCCCACAATCGGTTTGTGTGACTTATAAATACTTAACGGTCACGAACGGACCCTATGTGTCTTAAAAGTTGTTCGGGTACACTCGGCGTCTATAAAACCGATCCTATCGAATCACTTTTCACGTTCTCACGAGGTTTGCCATGGCTGATTACAAAGCGCCGTTGCGTGATATGCGCTTCGTCCTCAACGAAGTGTTTGAGGTCGCTAATACTTGGGCCCAGTTACCGGCATTGGCAGACAGCGTTGACGCCGAAACCGTCGAAGCGATCCTGGAAGAGGCCGGCAAAGTCACCGCCAAATCCATTGCCCCCCTCAGCCGCGGCGGCGATGAGCAAGGCTGCCACTGGGCGGACGGCGCCGTGACGACTCCCGACGGTTTTCCCCAGGCCTACAGCACCTACGCCGAAGGCGGCTGGGTAGGCGTGGGCGGCGACCCGACCTACGGCGGCATGGGCATGCCCAAGGCGGTGTCGGCGCAGGTTGAAGAGATGATCAACTCGTCGAGCCTGGCTTTCGGCCTGTACCCGATGTTGACCTCCGGTGCCTGTGTATCGATCAACACCCACGCCAGTGAAGAACTCAAGGCCACCTACCTGCCGAAGATGTATTCCGGTGAGTGGGCCGGTTCCATGTGCCTGACGGAAGCCCATGCCGGTACCGACCTGGGGATGATCCGCACCAAGGCCGAGCCCCAGGCGGACGGCTCCTACAAGGTCAGCGGCACCAAGATCTTCATCACCGGTGGCGAGCATGACCTCACTGAAAATATCATCCACCTGGTGCTGGCCAAACTGCCGGACGCACCGGCCGGGCCCAAGGGCATCTCGCTGTTCCTGGTACCGAAGTTCCTGGTAAATGCCGATGGTAGCCTGGGCGCGCGTAACCCGGTGAACTGCGGCTCCATTGAACACAAGATGGGCATCCAGGCCTCCGCCACCTGTGTGATGAACTTCGACGAAGCCGTGGGTTACCTGGTCGGTGAGCCCAACCGTGGCTTGGCTGCGATGTTCACCATGATGAACTATGAGCGCCTGGGCGTCGGTATCCAGGGCTTGGCTTCTGGCGAGCGGTCCTATCAGAACGCGATTGAATATGCCCGCGACCGTCTGCAGAGCCGTTCCCCGCTAGGCGCACAGGCCAAGGACAAGCCGGCAGACCCGATCATCGTGCATCCGGATGTCCGTCGTATGTTGCTGACCATGAAGGCGGCGAACGAAGGCGGCCGGGCGTTTTCCACCTACGTGGCGACGCAGTTGGACATCGCCAAGTTCAGCGACGATGCGCAGGCGCGCGAGCGTGCCGATAACCTGGTGGCGTTGTTGACGCCAGTTGCCAAGGCGTTCCTCACCGACCTGGGCCTGGAAACCACCGTACTCGGCCAGCAGGTGTTTGGTGGTCACGGTTACATCCGCGAGTGGGGACAGGAGCAATTGGTGCGTGACGTGCGCATCACCCAGATCTACGAAGGTACCAACGGCATTCAGGCTCTGGATCTGATGGGGCGCAAGATCGTCGGCAGCGGCGGTGCGTTCTATACCTTGTTCGCCGATGAGATCCGCCAGTTCATCGCCGCATCGGGCCCTGAGTTGGCCGAGTTCACCAAGCCGCTGGGTGTGGCAGTAGGTAACCTGGATGAGCTGACGGCCTGGGTGCTGGACCGCGCTAAGAGCAATCCTAATGAAATCGGCGCAGCCTCGGTGGAATACCTGCATGCCTTCGGCTACATGGCCTATGCCTATATGTGGGCACGCATGGCCAAGGCGGCGTTGGGCAAGGAAGGCGAAGAGGATTTCTACGCCAGCAAACTGGGGACTGCGCGTTTCTACTTTGCCCGTCTGTTGCCGCGTATCCACTCGTTGAGTGCGTCGGTAAAAGCCGGTAGCGAATCACTGTTCCTGATGGATGAAGCCCTGTTTTAAGGGGGAGGAGGGCGTGTAAGCATTCTCTTACATGACGTGCTGCTAATCGTCCTCTATCGCCATATTGGATCCACGGCTAATCTACTTCACATGGACGTCGCGCAGGAAGCGCAAAGCAACAACACGGACACGTAGGATTCTGCCAGGACGGCGGAGTGAAATGGATGTCAGGGAAACAGTCTGCAAAGCCCCGCTTCGGCGGGGTTTTCTTTTGCCCGCGAAAAAGTCAGGCGGTTGCCGGCGGGGCATTCATCACGTCTTCCAGCAGGGTGCGCAGCAACGCCACCGTCGCCTGCTGGCGTTGCACATCGCGGCATACCAACCCTACTTTCAGCGGTACCCTGGGCTCGCTCAAGGGTTTCCACAGCAGTGCCTTGCTGTTGTGTTCGTCCTGGGAGCGCCCAGGCAGCACCGTCGCCAAGCGGGTGTGAGGCAGGCTGTCGAGAATGCCCACCATGGTATTGAGCTCCGCCTGCACTTGCGGGCGCCGCCCGAGGTTGGACAGTTGGCCTTGCCAGATCTGCCGAACCTGAAACTCTTCCCCCAGCAGCAACATCGGTAATTCGGCGGCTTGTTTGAGCGAGACTTTCTTGAACTCGCGCAACGGATGATCTTCGGGTATCACCACCTTCAACTCGTCTTCATACAGCAGCACGCCGTGCAGGCCCGGCTGACGGGGTGGCAGGTAGCTGATGCCAATATCGAGTGAGCCATTGAGCAACCGCCGCTCAATCTCAAGCCCGGTCAATTCGTAGATCTGTACCACCAGATGGGGCTGGGCCTTGCGCACGCGCTCAAGCATCTGCGGCACCAGGCTGGTGTGCACGGTTTGCAGCACGCCGATGGCCAGGCTGCGCATGGCCTGGCCCTTGAAGTTGCGCAGTGCCTCGACGGCTTGCTGCATACCATCAATGAGCGGTAATGCGTGGTTGTATAAGGTGTGGGCCGCCAGGGTCGGCAACAGGCGCTTGCTGCTGCGTTCGAACAGGCTGACGTCGAGGTTCTGTTCCAGTTGGCGAACCTGTTGCGACAGCGCTGGCTGGGAGATCGACAGACGCTCCGCGGCGCGACCTACGTGGCCTTCCTCATACACCGCGACGAAATAACGCAGTTGCTTGAAATCCATAAGGTTTGCTTATCGAAAAAGCTGGAAAATCGAAATGGCCGCTGGCCCCCAGGGCGCCTAGTCTAGCGCCTATTCGCAGGGCTTACAGGGCCGGATCGGACAATGAACAGCGTTTTTGTTGATAGCGTTTACATAGGCAAGGCAAAAAATCTGAAGGCCTCATTGGCAGGTGGCATCGACCAAGGTCAGGTTGCCAGCGGGGGTGAAGTGTGAACTTGTTCCGTCGCTGCGCGCCGAGTCTGGATGACCTGGTTGTGCATGCCCCGCGTGCAGATGTTTCCAGCCAGTGCCTGATGCCCACTGTGGCGCGCCCGCCCCAGGTGTTTGTGCAGGGGCAGGGTTCCTGGCTGTCGGACGCTGACGACCGCGTTTATCTGGATTTCAGTCAAGGCGGCGGCGCCAACAGCCTGGGTCACAGTCCCCAGGCCGTACGCGACGCCATTGCCGAACAGATGCACACCGTGATCAACCCTGGCCTGGGTTTGCACAACCGCGCGCAACTGGATCTTGTCGATCGTCTGTGCCACCACACCTGCAGCGACCAGGCCTATTTGCTCAACAGCGGTGCCGAAGCCTGTGAAGCGGCCATCAAGTTGGCACGCAAGTGGGGCCAACTGCATCGCGGTGGCGCTTACCACATCATCACCGTAAACAATGGCTGTCATGGGCGGAGCCTGGGGGCGATGTCGGCGTCGGCTGTGGCCTGCGAAAACCGATTCGAACCGCAGTTGCCAGGTTTCAGCCAAGTGCCGTTTAACGATCTGCCGGCCCTGCATGCAGCGGTCGATGCGCAGACCGTCGCCATCATGCTGGAGCCGATACAAAGCGGCGGCGGTGTCCTCCCTGCGACAGAACATTACCTCAAGGGCGTCGAACGCCTGTGTCGTGAGCTGGGGATCCTGCTGATCTTCGACGAAGTGCAAACCGGTATCGGCCGCTGCGGCAGCTTGCTCGCCGAACAGCAATACGGCGTGCGCGCCGATATCATTGCCCTGGGAAAAGGCCTGGGCGGCGGTGTGCCCCTGGCGGCGCTGCTGGCGCGTGGCACTGCCTGTTGCTTCGAACCGGGCGAGCTGGACGGTACACATCATGGCAATGCACTGATGGCATCTGCGGGTATCGCCGTACTCGACGCTCTATTGGAGAACGGCTTTCTCGAGCACCTACGTGAATCGGGCTTGTACCTGGCAGAAGGCCTTGCCCGCCTGGCCTACCGTTACGGCCATGGCCCCCTGCGCGGCAACGGGCTGCTTTGGGGCCTGACACTGTCGGACGATTGCGCCGCTGCAGTGGTCAAAGCCGCGCAGCACGAAGGCTTGATTCTCACTGCCGCGCAACCTGACTGCCTGCGCTTTACCCCTGCGCTGAACATCAGCAAACCCCATATCGACGAAATGCTTCTTCGGCTTGCCCGCGCCTTTTCTCGGGTGCGTACCGCTCAAGTGCAATGCCGCAAGGGCATCGCCGTTTGACCCCAGTTTCCTGAACCGTCTCGCGGCATACGCGGCGCCTCCAGCTTGACTCTTTTGGCTGGGGGCGTTTTTTTGTCTGGGTAATTTCTAGTGTGAAAACGTTGATTGAGCCTCTCTGGGAACAGTGGTTTCTTAGCGGGCGTCGGCAAGGACCATCGATGGGGCACAACGTGCTCGACTTTCAATCCATACCACTGGGTGGTATGTTTTTGGGAAGGGATTTCCATGAAGCTCAGGTTGTTCAAAACACGGCGATTTGCCGAGGCGGCCAACAAAGCCTGGATCTGCGATTCGGAGTTGAAGGAGGCGTTTGGCGAAATGCTGAGGGGGCAGGCCGATAATCTGGGCGGTGGTGTCTGGAAAAAACGCCTCAACCAAAATCGACATCGTTCAATCATATTGGCCAAGGGTAGGCACTATTGGGTTTATCAGTTGCTGTTCGCGAAGAAGGATCAAAGCAACATTACGCAGAGCGAACTTGTTTGGTTTCGATCACTGGCCAAAAATTATGAAAAGTTAAACGAAGCACAGATTCGGCAAATGCTGGATCTCAAGGAGTTTGTGGAGATACATCATGACCAAGAAGTATAAAAGCGAGGCGTTTGAGTCCATTCACCAGTCAGCCATAGCGCTTCATGCTGTCGGAGCCATCAGCAAAACCACTCTGCGAGAATATGATGAGGCATGTTTATCCATGCCAGATCAAATCCCTGCCGAACAGATCAAGCAACTACGTGAAAGCAGCCATGTCAGCCAACCTGTGTTCGCCCGCTACCTGAACACCAGCGCCTCCACGGTCAAAAAATGGGAGTCGGGAGAGAAGCGGCCCAGTGGCATGGCGCTCAAGTTATTGAGTATCGTGCAAAAACATGGCCTGGAGATTCTGGCCTGAGATGGCCCAATGCCAGAATCCACTGAACCCTCACGAACCGCCAAGGTCGATTAGCTACACGGCTCACACGAGCCGATTTTCTGGAGCTGACCCATGGACATCATTCGTATCATCATCGCCATTCTGCTGCCGCCATTGGGTGTGTTCCTGCAAGTAGGTTTCGGCGGTGCATTCTGGCTGAATATCCTGCTGACCCTGTGCGGTTACTTCCCTGGCATCATCCACGCGGTGTACATCATCGCCAAGCGTTGAGGCGCTCAGCCTTTTGCAATGAGCCTTGAGTTGCGCTCATTGCGAAAGGCCAGTTGCTCGATGGTCTGGGTGGCATGTTCGGCCTCTTCCCGCGCTTGCAGGATGATGCCGTGCTGCTCGGATTTGCTGCATACAGGGTCGGCATTACTGGCGTCACCAGTGAGCATGAAGGCCTGGCAACGGCAGCCGCCGAAGTCCTTTTCTTTTTCGTCGCATGAACGGCATGGCTCAGGCATCCAGTCGTAGCCACGAAAGCGATTGAAGCCAAACGAGTCGTACCAGATGTGCTGCATGCTGTGGTCGCGCACATTGGGAAACTGCACGGGCATCTGCCTCGCGCCGTGGCAGGGCAGGGCGGTGCCGTCGGGTGTGACTGTCAGGAAGATGCTACCCCAGCCATTCATGCACGCTTTGGGGCGCTCCTCGTAATAATCTGGTGTCACGAAGATCAGCTTGCAGGGGTGGCCTTCGGCTTCCAGTTTGGCGCGGTATTCATTGGTGATGCGTTCGGCGCGCACCAACTGCTCGCGGGTGGGCAGTAAGCCCACGCGATTGAGCTGTGCCCAGCCGTAGAACTGGCAGGTGGCGAGTTCGACGAAATCTGCTTCCAGCGCAATGCACAGCTCGATGATGCGGTCGATCTTGTCGATATTGTGGCGATGGGTGACGAAGTTCAGCACCATCGGGTAGCCGTGGGCTTTCACCGCTCGGGCCATTTCCAGTTTTTGCGCGAAGGCTTTTTTGGAGCCGGCCAGCAGGTTGTTCACCTGTTCGTCACTGGCCTGGAAGCTGATCTGGATATGGTCCAGGCCGGCTTTCTTGAAGTCGCTGATTTTTTGTTCGGTGAGGCCGATGCCAGAGGTGATCAGGTTTGTGTAGAAACCCAGCTTGCGGGCCTCGCCGATCAGCTCGGCCAAGTCCTGGCGCACCAGCGGCTCACCGCCGGAAAACCCCAACTGCGCAGCACCCATTTCACGGGCTTCGCGAAATACCTTGATCCATTGTTCGGTGCTCAGCTCTTTGCCCTGCTCGGCGAAATCCAGCGGGTTGGAGCAATACGGGCACTGCAGCGGGCAGCGATAGGTCAGCTCGGCCAGCAGCCACAGCGGCAGGCCGATGGCTGGCTTTTCAGGCAAGGGTGATCCAGTGCTCAGCACGGGCGACCTCCATGAATTGCTCGATGTCGTCACCCAGCTCCGGGACGCCGGGGAATTGCTTGTCCAGCTCGGCAATGATTGCCGCAACGTCGCGCTCGCCGTCGATCAGGCCACCGATCAATGCGGCGCTATCGTTGAGCTTGATCATGCCTTCGGGGTAGAGCAACACGTGGCCTTTCTGTGCAGGCTCGTACTGGTAGCGATAGCCCTGGCGCCAGGTCGGTTTTTTGCTGCGATCAAAGCTCATAGGGTGATCCCTTTATGCCATACCCGCTGTTCGGTCACGCTGTGATACGGCGGGCGTTTGAGTTCATAGGCCATGCTCATGGCGTCCAGCATGCTCCAGAGGATGTCCAGTTTGAACTGGAGAATTTCCAGCATGCGCTCCTGCCCCTCGCGGGTGGTGTAGTGCTGCAGGGTGATCGCCAAGCCGTGTTCCACATCGCGACGGGCCTGGCCCAGGCGTGTGCGGAAGTACTCGTAACCGGCCGGGTCGATCCACGGGTAATGCTGGGGCCAACTGTCGAGGCGCGACTGGTGGATTTGCGGCGCGAACAGCTCGGTCAACGAGCTGCTGGCGGCTTCTTGCCAGCTGGCGCGGCGGGCGAAGTTGACATAGGCGTCCACGGCGAAGCGTACGCCTGGCAGCACCAACTCCTGGGAGCGCAGTTGGTCGGGGTCCAGGCCCACGGCCTGGCCCAGGCGCAGCCAGGCTTCGATACCGCCGTCTTCACCGGGCGCGCCGTCATGGTCGAGCAGGCGCTGAATCCATTCGCGACGGATTTCACGGTCAGGGCAGTTGGCCAGGATCGCCGCGTCTTTCAGCGGGATATTCACCTGATAGTAGAAGCGATTGGCGACCCAGCCCTGGATCTGCTCACGGCTGGCGCGGCCTTCGTACATCGCCACATGGTAAGGGTGATGGATATGGTAGAAGGCGCCCTTGGCGCGCAGGGCCGCTTCGAACTCAGCCTTGCTCAACGGTGTGTCGGTCATTTCGATCGCTCCTACAATTCAATACTCATGCCGTCGTAAGCCACTTCGACATTGCGCCGCACCAGCTCTGCTCGCTCAGGGGAGTCTTCATCGAGGATAGGGTTGGTGTTGTTGATGTGGATAAGCACTTTGCGCTGTTTGGGCAGTTGCTCCAGCACTTCAAGCATGCCACCGGGGCCGTTCTGTGCCAGGTGGCCCATTTCACGCCCGGTGCGTGTGCCGACGCCACGGCGCTGCATTTCATCGTCGTCCCACATCGTGCCGTCGACCAGCAGGCAGTCACTGCCGGCCATGATGTCCAGCAGCGGTGCGTCGACCTTGCCCAGGCCCGGTGCGTAGAACAATTTGCCGTTGGTGCGCAGGTCTTCGACGATCAGACCGATGTTGTCACCGGGGTGCGGGTCGAAGCGGTGCGGCGAATAGGGTGGTGCGGCGCTGCGCAGCGGCAGCGGGGTGAAGCGCAGGTTGGGGCAGGCCGGGATGGTGAAGCTGGCGTCCAGTTCGATGCGGTTCCAGGCCAGGCCACCGTTCCAGTGGGTCAGCATGGTGAACAACGGGAAACCGGTGCTCAGGTCTTCGTGGACCATGTCGGTGCACCACACCTGGTGCGGGCAGCCTTCGCGCAGGCTCAGCAGGCCAGTGGTATGGTCGATCTGGCTGTCCATGAGGATGATTGCGCTGATGCCGGTATCGCGCAGGGCGCGGCACGGTTGCATGGGCGCAAAACCCTGGAGTTGCGCGCGGATATCCGGCGAGGCATTGCAGAGCACCCAATTCACGCCATCGTCGGAGATCGCGATGGATGACTGGGTACGCGCCTGGGCCCGCAGGCTGCCATCGCGAAAGCCTGCGCAGTTCACGCAGTTGCAGTTCCACTGCGGGAAGCCACCGCCGGCGGCGGAACCTAAAATCTGGACAAACATGATCGCTCCATCAAGCACAGCTCAAAACAAAAACGCCCCGGGCGAACCGAGGCGTTGTGTCACTCAGCCAATTAACGGCTGGCGAAGTACATGGTGACTTCGAAACCAATACGCAGATCAGTGTAAGCAGGTTTGGACCAGGTCATATTCTTACTCCTATCAAGGGATGGGACGTTCACTACCAAGTAATACATATAGTCCACCTCCCATTGGAGATGTTCAGATATTGCTGCGCAATGTTACTCAATTTTATTCAAGTTAGCGCTGTCTCGGTGGAGAAAGCCTGTTGCAGGGTTGGCAATGATCACGGCGCTGCTTGCCAGTCGTCGCTGATACGCGGCCCGTTGGCCACGCATTGCCAGCCGCCTGCGGCGTCATTGAGTCGTTGCGCGGCGCGCTGCATATCCTCGCGTGTGCACGCTTGGATCAACTGTTGAAGCTGTTCCAGATAACCCGACGAATGGCCTGCCAGGTGCGCATGCCAGAGCAAGTCGGCAGCTTCATTGATGGGCTGCGTCTGGGCCGCGAACTGCTGCGCGAGGGCCTGGTTACCCAAGTCGGGACTGCGCTCGATCAACGACGGCAGTTGCCCCAGGAAGGCCTGCAACTGTTGGACGATGCCGTCTAGGGAGAGGGTGGGCGACTGCACCCCAAACAACAGGCCGGTTTGGCCGTTGATCTGTCGGATGCCGCTGAAGACGGCATAGCCGATTTGCAGTTCGACTCTCAAGCGCTGGTAGAACGGCCCCTGGAGCACGTGCCCGAGCAACCGCCAGTTGGCTTCATCGGCGAGGGATTGAGTTGGCGTTGGGCAAAATAACAGTAGCGCTGCTTCGCTGGATTCGGTGCTGACTGCGTGCCAGTGCTTTTGTCCGTCAAGGACGTGAGGTGTATAAGGCAGGCTTGCCGGTTGCCCAGGCAGCCGGGCCGCTGCGGCTTTGATCGCGGCTTCACAGGCGGGGGGCAGGCCAGCGCCCAGCGCCTGCCAGCGCGCGGTAGCCCATGATGCTGTCGTCTCCTGAGGCTGGGGCTGGGGCTGAACACCCGCGCAGCAAGCGGGCAACGCCTTGAGCAGTTCCCGGATGGCGATCATCGGCACGGGAGCGGTCGGTGGCAAAGGTTCATCCGAGTCACTCAGACACCGCGCCAACGCTTCAAGCACCGCCGGCATGGGCTCGTGGAGGCCGTGCATCTTCACCTGCCAGTCAGTGGCGATCGTTTCGCAAGACAACTCGACGCCCGCCTGCCGTGCCTGTTCGCGCAACGGCCGCAACAGGCTTTCCAGCCCGGTGGGTACCGCCGAGTCAAACCGCCAGTGCAGGTACAGCGCGCCTTCGCCAGTGTCATCCGCCAACGCCTGGCTGAAGGTCAACGCTGACAGCTCCCGTCGGCCCCGTGAGCGATCCTGGGCAAAGGTACGCAAGCCACGGTGGGCGCTGGTTTGGCCGCGAATCAGGCCAGCGCGTTCTTCCTTGGCGGGAGCACGAAGCAAGGGGTTATTGGGCGGCAGTTGCCAAGGGCGGCGGGAGGTAGGCAGGTGCAGTGAGTCGAGCATGGCCTTGAGGGCTACGACGCCTTGTTCCGACAGGTCTTGGGCATCGTTGCGCGCCAACGCCAGGGCGCCTTGAACCTGTTGCTGGCGAGCATTGAGCAAGGCGAACTCTTCGCGTAACGCTGTCCAGTCGCTGTGTGCGAAGAAACTCAGCCAGTCGTGCAGCAACTCTTCGATCGGCGTGGTCGGTTCGCGCTCGCTGCCGAGAGTAAAGTGGATATCCAGCACGGCTTGATCCGCGAATTGGTACAGCACGGACGCCTGCAGCGCGGTGGCCAGTCGTCGTGCTTGCAGTTCGGCGAGCAACCCGCCGGGGGCCGAGGCGTTGAGCCAGGTGCAGAGAAACGCCAGCGCTTCCCGTGGCACGTTACAGGTAATGACCTGATGCAGGTGTTGGCCGGCGACGTGCTGATAACGGCGTGCCGGGCCATGCATCAAGGCCGGTGGAGCGGCCTGCGGGTGCAATGGGCCGGGCGTCAGTTGGTCACTGAACTGCTGGGCCAAGGCCTGCAGGTCGGCCAGCGATTGTGGACCGGCGAGGCTCAAGGTCATCTGCCCGCTTTGATAAAAGCGTGCGTGGAACCCTCGCAAGGCATGCTGAAAGTCGTCGCTTTCCACCGGCAGGCTGTCGCGGTTGCCGGCATGAAAACCGCGCAGGGGATGATCCGCCGCCAAGCCTTGCAGCAGCGCCACTTGCTGTTGAGCCTTGGCATCCCGGGACCAGGCGATGAACTCCGCCTCCAGCACTTCGCGTTCACGTTGTTGATCGTCGAGGGCCAGGCGCGGGTGAGCCAGCATATCCGCCAAACGCGCCAGCCCGTCTGCAAAAACCGGCACCGGCAGTTCAAAGAAGAACTCGGTGGTGCGCTCACGGGTGCTGGCGTTGACCTGCCCACCGTGGCGCTGCACGTAGGCCATCAGCCCTTCGCCGGCCGGAAAACGTTCGGTACCGAGAAACAACAAGTGCTCAAGAAAATGCGCCAGCCCAGGCCAGGCCAATGGCACGTCATGGCTGCCGGCAGCCACGTGTAAAACGGCGGCGCAGCGTTTCAAGCGTGGCGCATGGCGCAGGCAAACCCGCAGGCCATTGGCGAGGGTCAGGTGAAGGGGATGAGGGTGAACCGGCGCAGGCATGGGCACTTCCGAGGCGTGGGAAGTGCCTATGCTAGCAAACCCAATGGGTCAGGGCTTGTGCAGTGCGCCGTAGAGTTCGGCGCGACGGTCTTGCAAGTAGTGGTTGGCGGCGCGGGCGTCGACAATAGATTGGTGATTCAGGGTGCCGACGATCAAGGCTTCATCCAGGCCGGCCTGGGCAATTCGCTGACCGTCCGGCGCGGCAATGCTGCTTTGCCCGCAGTAGTGAATCTCGCCTTCGTGCCCGCAGTAGTTGGCATAGGCCACAAAACACTGGTTTTCAAAGGCTCGCGCCCGCACGGTGACGTCGGCAACAAAGTCGAACGGCACCATATTGGCGGTGGGCACCAGAATCAGTTCGGCACCGGCGAGGGCCAGGCGCCGGGTGTTTTCCGGAAACTCCAGGTCGTAGCAAATCAGCATGCCTACCTTCCAACCGTTCAATTCCACCACCGGAAAATCATCGGGGCCGGCGCTGAACATCGAGTGGTCAAGATCGCCAAACAAGTGGGTCTTGCGGTAATTGCACAGGCGCGTGCCCTGGGCATCGATCAACTGCACGGCGTTGTAGACCTGGCCGTCTTCGGCCCGTTCCGGGTAGCCATACAGGATCGCCAGCCCGGCACTTTGCGCCAGTTCGGCAATCGCCTGCGCCGATGGCCCATCCTGTGCCTCGGCCAGTGCGCCAACGGCTTCGGCGCCAATGTTATAGCCGGTGAGGAACATCTCTGGCAGCACCAGCACATCGGCGCCGTGTGCCTCATGGGCCAGTTGATGCAGGCGCTGCAGGTTGGCGGCCACATCCAGCGGCAGCGGCGGGCATTGGTACAGGGCGACACGCATGCTCAACTCCTTATTCTGCCAGGGCGATTGGCCCTATTTCATCGAACACATCGCCTGGGCCTGGGTTCTCCGGGTGGGTGCTGCCACCGAAGTGGTTCATGATGCCCCATACCGCGTTGAGCGAGGTTTGTACCGCGCCTTCGACCCAGGCAGGCGTCCACGATACATCATCACCCGCGATGAAGATCCCGCGTTGTTCGGCAGGCATATCCTTCTGCATGAAGTGCGCATACATCCGTTGGTTGTAACGATAGTGACCGGGCAAGGCACCTTTGAAGGCCCCGAGGAAATGCGGGTCGGCCTCCCAGGACACGGTGATCGGGTCGCCGATGATGCGCGCCTTGATGTCGACCTTGGGGTAGATCTTCTTCAGTGCATCGAGGGCCAGTTTCACCCGCTTGTCGATAGGCTGGGGCAGCATCTTCAGTGCGTCGCTCATCCACGAGTAGGACAGGCAGATCACCCCCGGCTTGTCGTCACCGTTATCGAACAGGTAGGTGCCACGGGTCAGGCGGTCGGTGAGGGTCATGCTCATCAGGTCGCGCCCGGTTTGCGGGTCTTTGTCTTTCCAGAATGGGCGATCAACCATCACGAAGGTTTTCGAGGACTGCATGTAGCGAGTGCGGTCCAGGGCCATCCACATTTTTTGCGAGAACAGGGTTTCGTCGCATTCGATCTGGGTGGTCAGCAGCCAGCTTTGGCATGTGGTCAGCACCGCCGCGTATTCGCGGGTGTCGCCATAGTTGTCGGTAACGGCGAAACGGCCATCGGTGGCGTGGGCAATGCGCTTCACGCCGGCCCGTGGTGCTCCTCTATGCAACGAGCTCAGGCTGGTGCCGGCCGGCCAGTGGGCGCAGCGTTCCGGCACATGGCGCCAGATGCCCATGGGCACTTGTGCCACGCCGCCGACGATCAAGTGTTGATGATCATCGCAGTTGGTCATCACCACGCGGAAGATTTCCAGCATGGAGTTGGGGAAGTCCGAGTCCCAGCCGCCGGTGCCGAAACCGACCTGGCCAAACACCTCGCGGTGGTGGAACGACAATTTGGCGAAGGCTTTGGAGGTGGCGACGAAGTCGTAGAAGGTACGGTCATCCCACAGCGGCACGAGCTTGTTCCACAGTTCCTTGAGCCGTGGCACGTCGCGGTCGCGGATTGCCTGCTGGATATCGCCGAACTGCGAACCGGCCTCCAGGGCGTCGGCCCAGGCATCGGCGACTTCCTGGAACAGTGCCGGTAAATCGGAGAGTTTTTGCGCGTAGTGAGTCTGGCCTTCGAGATCGATCACAGTGCTGCCAGACGCCGGCGTCAGCGGGTTGGGAAAGGGCTTGGTTTCCAGTCCCAGCTTGTCCACGTAATGGTAGAACGCCGTGGACGACACCGGGAACCGCATGCCGCCCAGCTCGGCGATGATGCCTTCGGCGCCTTCAAAGGCCTGCGAGCGCAAGCGGCCACCCATCTTCGAGGCTTCATACACCACGGGCTTGAGCCCGAGTTTCATCAGCTCGTAGGCCGCCACCAGGCCCGCGATCCCGGCGCCGACGATCGCCACTTCGGCGCCGTGATTAGCCTCAGGAATACTGCCCAGCCCGGCGGGGTGTTCGATCCAGTCATCAAAGGCAAACGGGAAATCCGGGCCGAAGATGGTGATGGGTTTCTTGCCATCGCCCGGGTGGCGATTGGGCTTGCTGAGGGTGCTGGACGGAATGCTCATGGCTGACCTTACTGACGGCTCGGCGGGAGGAGGGCCCGTTGAGTATAGGAAAAGATGGCAGCCAGTTTAGGGAACGTTGCGCGCGTTAATAAGGCGCAATATGTCGTCGAATTGCGCTAGTTTTAGTCAATGTGACGAGTTAAGCGGTCAGATTGGTTGTCCGCGATCCAATTTGTTACTGAGGATGATCGAGGTGGTGGTTTTCTCCACGCCGTCGACACTGCCGATCTGGTCCAGCAATTGGTCCAGTTGCTCCGGCGAATCGGTGCGCAGCCAAGCCACGTAATCGAACTCCCCACTCACCGCGCACAACTGCTGCACTTGCGCCATGGCGCTCAGCCTGCGCAACACCTCTTTGCCGGAGCGTGGTTGCACGGTAATCCCCACATAAGCCTGCAACCCGCCGTCCGCAACGCGCTGGCCCAGGCGCACGCCGTAACCCGTGATGACCTGGGTTTTCTCCAGGCGTGCCAGACGCGACGTGACGGTGGTGCGGGCGATGCCCAACTGCCGGGCGAGCATGGCCACGCTTTCACGGGCGTTGAGCTGCAGGGCGGCGATCAGTTGGCGGTCGATTTCGTCTAGGGCGGGCAAGGGTAGAGCTCCAGTGCGGGAGGGCAGTGAGCAGGCATGTTACAGGCTTGGCCCTGCGGACAAAATCACTCGGCCAGATACGCAAAAGCCGCGCAATGCGCGGCTTTGAGTATGGTGGGCCCAGTAGGACTCGAACCTACGACCAAGGGATTATGAGTCCCCTGCTCTAACCAACTGAGCTATAGGCCCTCAGTAGGTCGCGGATTATAACGATGGTTTGTTCACTGTGCCATCCGAAAAATCCTCCAGCTTCGTGCGAAGGAAGCTGGCAGCAAAAAGCTCCGGCGGCAGGGGCAGGCTGACGATGTAGCCTTGCATCTGTTCACACCCCTCGCTTGCGAGGAATGCTTGTTGTGCCGGGGTCTCCACGCCTTCGGCGATGATGGTGAATTGCATGCTGTGGCCCAGGGCGATGATGGCGCGCACGATGGCTGCATCGTGAGGGTCGTCGGGCAAGCCGCGGACGAAAGATTGATCGATCTTGAGGAAGTCCAGGGGCAGGCGTTTGAGGTAGCTGAGGGACGAGTAGCCGGTGCCGAAATCATCGATCGCCAGCTGTACGCCCAGGCGCTTGAGTTGGTGCAACACCGCCAGTGCTTCTTCGGCTTGGCTCATGATGAAGTTTTCGGTGATCTCCAACTGCAGGCAGCCAGGTTCGAGGCGGTAATCGCGCAGCAGTTGTTCGATGCGTGACAGCAGGTTGGGGTGACGCAGTTGCGCGCCTGCGAGGTTGACCGACAGGGGGCCGAAATCCTCGAAAGCCGCTTGCCAGGCGTGCAGCTGCCGGCACGCCTGTTCCAGTACCCAGTCGCCGATTTGCAGGATCATGCCGTTCTCTTCGGCCAGGGCAATAAAGTGTTCGGGCGGGACCTCGCCCAAGGTCGGGTGGTGCCAGCGGATCAAGGCTTCGGCACCGATCAGTTGTTGGGTGACCAGGCTGCGTTTGGGTTGGTAATACAGGTTCAATTCTTCACGTTCGATGGCGCGGCGCAGTTCGTGCTCCAGCGCTACGCGTTCATTGGCCTGGGCGGTCAGGTCGCTGGTGTAGCGCTCGACCCGGTTGCGCCCCTTGGCTTTGGAGCGATACATCGCGGCGTCGGCATTTTTGACCAGGGTGGCGACGTCGGTACCGTCTTGCGGATACAGACTGGTACCGATACTGGCGCTGATAAAGAACTCATGCTCGCCGGCCTGGAATGGCGGGGTAAAACAGTCGAGCAGTTTGTTCGCCAAGTGCTGGGCGTCGCTGGCCTGTTGCAAGCCGGGCAGCAGGATGATGAATTCATCGCCGCCCAGGCGAGCAACGGTGTCCACGTCCCGCAACTGCTCCTTGAGGCGTACGGCGATGTCTTTGAGCAGCAGGTCGCCGACCGGGTGGCCGAGGCTGTCGTTGATGTGCTTGAAGCGGTCGAGGTCGAGAAACAGCACCGCGCCCTGTTTACCACTTTCCTGCTGGCCGTTGAGGGCGGCCTGCAGCCGGTTTTCAAACAGGGTGCGGTTGGGCAGGCCAGTCAATGGGTCGTGGTGGGCCTGATAATCCAGGCGGGCCTGGGCCAGCTTGAGGCTGGAGATGTCGGCAAACACAGCAACGAAGTGCGTGACCAATTGCTCGCGGTTACGCACAGCGCTGATGGTCAGCCAGCTCGGATACACCTCGCCGTTCTTGCGGCGGTTGGAGATCTCTCCTTGCCAGTGGCCATGGGTCGTCAACTGGTGCCACATTGCCGCATAGAACGCGCTGTCGTGCAGGCCGGAGGCGAGCAAGCGCGGGGTATGGCCAAGGGCTTCAACCTCGCTGTAGCCGGTTATCTCCGTGAAGGCGCGGTTGACGGCGCTGATGTTCTGCCGTGTGTCGGTGATCAAGACGCCTTCGGCGGTGCTTTCGAACACCGTGGCGGCCTGCTGCAGTTTTTCCTGCATCAACTGGCGTTCGGTGATGTCCCGGGCGATGGTCAGCATGCAGTCTTCGTCGCCAATCGGCAGTGGGCGGCTGGACACTTCGCACAGGCGAATCTGGCCGTCGGCACGACGGATATGGCAGATGAAATCGCGGACAAAACCGTCGCGCTGCATCAATTCCAGCATGTGCTTGCGTTCGTTGAGGTCGACCCAGATGCCCAGGTCCAAGGCTGATTGGTCGAGTGAAGAGGCGCTGGTGAAGCCGGTCAGGTGGCTGAAACCCTCGTTAACTTCGATCAGCAGGCCGTCGCTCTGGCGGCTTAGCAGTAAGCCATCTGGGGAGGCATGGAAGGCTTTGGCAAACTTTTCTTCGGAGGTTTGCAGTCGCTGTTGGGTTTCCTTCAGCTGAGTGATGTCCCGCACCACCACCACCAAGGCTTCGGTGGTGTCGAGTTGGAATGGCTCGGCTGAGATCAGCCCGGTAAAGGCCTGGCCATTGCTGCGCAGAAAGGACATTTCCAGGTTACGGATACTGGTGGTCTGTACCCGCTGCAGCAAATCCGGACCGACGCCCTGAATGCCCCATATATTCAGATCTGAGGCGGTTTTGCCCACGACCTCATCAAAGCTCAGGCCAATCTGGTCCTCGAATGCCTTGTTGACCTCCAGCAAACAACCATCAGACAACCGAGCAATCACCAGGATGTCCGGACACTGCTGAAACACCGAGGCAAATTTCTGCTCGGACAGTTGCAGGGCTTCCTCGGTGCGCTTGGCTTCGCTGATGTCGATCATCAGGCCGCGCAGCACTGGCTCGTGGCCGTGTTCGATCAGGCTGACAATGTCACGTACCCACAGGCAGCGGCCATCGGCGGTGATGACCCGGTAATCAATACTGTGATCACGGTTGGCACGAGTTTCCCGATAGCAATAGGCCTCGGCGCGGGTCAGGTCAGCGGGATGGATGATGTTGCGCCAGAAGCCTGGAATCAGCCAATGGGCGCGGGGATAGCCGAGCAGGTCTTCGGCATGGGGCGACACATAGCTGTAGGTGAAATCGCTGATGCTTGCTTCCCAGGCAATGGCGGACAAGCTCTCCACCAAGCCTCGATAGTGGTACTCGCTGCTTCGCAGTTCTTGCTCAAGGGCGACCCGACGGGAAATTTCCGAGCTGAGCCGGCGATTGATCCGAATGACGATCGCCAGCACCGTACTCAACAACAGCACCGCTGGCAGGCCGTACGTGAGCAGGTCAGCCCAGAAGGTGCGGTGATCGGTGAAGCTGCCGACCCAGTGTTGCTGGATCGCATCAGTTTCGGCTGAACTGAGATCGGCGAGGACTTTGTCCAGGATGCCCACCAGGATTTTCTCATCCCGCGGCACGCCCATCGCCAGTTGGTAGCGGTAGGGCGTTTCGCCGCTGACGTACAGGCCGTCGAGCTTGAGTTGGCGCAGGCTCCAGACGCTGGAGGCGAGGTCGCCGACGACAGCATCCACTTCATCGGTGGCCAGGGCTTGCAGCGTCGAACTGACGTTGGGTAGGGCGACCAGATTCAGGTCCGGATGGTGGGTACGCAGCAGTTCATGGGGTGCGTAGTTCTCCACCACGGCAATTTTCAGCCCATACAAATCCTTGAGGCTGCGTGGTTTCGCGCCGCCTTCATGGGCCAGGATGACGATGGGAAAGTCGAGATAAGGGCGTGTGAAGGCCAGGAAGTTTTGGCGCTCGGGGGTGGACATGATGCCCGGCAGCAGGTCGAGCTGATTATTGCGGGCTTGTTCAAGCACCGCGGTCCAGTTAACTGGTTCGATCAGTTTGATTCGCACACCCAGGCGGTCCTGGAGCAGGCGTACGTAATCGGCTGCCAAGCCCTGATATCGTCCATTTTCATCGCGATATTCAAAAGGTGGCCAAGACGCATCCACGCCTAGGCGCAGCTCCTGATGGTCCGCCAACCAGCTACGCTCATCATCCGTAAGAGTCAACGCGCCAGCCGTTGCGGTCCAGGTCAGCAGCGACAGCAGTATCACGGTCGGCAATCTGGGCATAACGGTCTCGTTATGGCACGGGGAATGTCTCGAGTGTAGACGGGCATTGCGAGGGTGGGGTGGTGCGGGGCAGTTAATCTGTCAAAGCAATCGGTAGAAAGCAAAACCCCCGGCCTGGGCCGGGGGGTCTGGTATCACTCGTCGAGGAAGGAGCGCAGATGCTCGCTTCGCGTCGGGTGGCGCAACTTGCGCAGCGCCTTGGCTTCGATCTGACGGATCCGCTCACGGGTCACGTCAAACTGCTTACCGACTTCCTCAAGGGTGTGGTCGGTATTCATGTCGATGCCGAAACGCATGCGCAGTACCTTGGCTTCACGGGCAGTGAGGCCGGACAGTACGTCGCGAGTCGCTTCTTTCAAGCTCTCAACAGTGGCTACATCGATTGGCGACTGCATGGTCGAGTCTTCGATGAAGTCGCCCAAATGGGAGTCTTCGTCATCACCAATCGGCGTTTCCATGGAGATCGGCTCTTTGGCGATCTTCAGTACCTTGCGGATTTTATCCTCAGGCATTTCCATGCGTTCGCCCAGCTCTTCCGGGGTCGGTTCGCGACCCATTTCCTGCAACATCTGCCGGGAAATGCGGTTGAGCTTGTTGATGGTCTCGATCATGTGCACCGGGATACGGATGGTGCGGGCCTGGTCGGCGATCGAGCGAGTGATCGCCTGACGGATCCACCAGGTGGCATAAGTCGAGAACTTGTAGCCGCGACGGTATTCGAACTTGTCCACCGCCTTCATCAAACCGATGTTGCCTTCCTGGATCAGATCAAGGAATTGCAGGCCACGGTTGGTGTACTTCTTGGCGATGGAGATCACCAGACGCAAGTTCGCTTCAACCATCTCTTTTTTCGCGCGGCGGGCCTTGGCCTCACCGATCGACATGCGACGGTTGATGTCTTTGATTTCTGCAATCGTCAGGCCGGTTTCGGTCTCAAGCGCGGTCAGTTTCTGCTGGCAACGGATGATATCGGGCTGCAGGCGACCGATGGCTTCGGCGTATTTCGCCTTGCCCTTGGCCAGTGCGTCGCTCCAGCTTTCGTCAACTTCGTTGCCCGGGAACTGGCGCAGGAAATCGGTACGCGGCATGCGCGCATCACGCACACAGAGCTGCATGATCGCACGCTCTTGGGCACGCAGACGCTCAAGAGCACTGCGAACACGCTCAACCAGGCCTTCGAATTGCTTGGGCACCAGCTTGATCGGCATGAACAGCTCAGCCAGGGCCACCAGCTCGGCAATTGCCTGCTTGTTGCCGCGACCGTGCTTCTTCAGGGCCTTGCGGGTGATTTCCATTTGATCGGAAACCGCACCGAAGCGTTGGGCCGCGATGACCGGGTCTGGACCGCTTTCGGCTTCTTCTTCGTCGTCGCTGCTTTCAGCTTCGTCGTCGTCGGAGTCGTCGTCCGCTTTTGCGGCTTTCGCATCAACAGGCGGCGGTACTTCGGCGGCAGGCGGCGCAATGCCGTCGTCCGGGTCGATATAACCGCTCAGGACGTCGGACAGGCGGCCACCTTCGGTGGTGACGCGGGTGTACTCGGCGAGAATGTGGTCAACCGTGCCAGGGAAGTGCGCAATGGCGCCCATCACTTCACGGATACCCTCTTCGATACGCTTGGCGATTTCGATCTCGCCTTCGCGTGTCAGCAGCTCGACGGTACCCATTTCGCGCATGTACATGCGCACAGGGTCTGTCGTGCGACCGATATCGGTCTCCACCGCAGCCAACGCGGCGGCAGCTTCTTCAGCGGCGGCTTCGTCGGTATCGGCGTCGGCCAGCATAAGGGAATCCTTATCTGGCGCAGTTTCGAATACGTTGATCCCCATGTCGTTAATCATGCGGATGATGTCTTCCACCTGCTCAGGATCTGAAATATCCTCAGGCAGGTGGTCGTTGACCTCCGCGTAAGTCAGGTAACCCTGCTCACGACCGAGAAGTATCAACTCTTTGATACGAGACTGCTGTTGCGCTTTTCCGGACATAACACCCTATCCACTGAAGGTCTTGGCGGGCAAAAAACAAGCCGAGGATTATACCCGAGCTATGACCTCACACGCCAGCTGAGGTCGGGTTTGATGCGTAAACATTCTGTTTTAAGAGGTCGCGCATCTGTTTTGCTATCTGAATCTGCTCTTCAGCCGATAATCCCGGCTGCCTTGCTCTCTTGATAAGTTCATCGAGGGTCTGAGTGTGTTGACCCGCGGATAACCTATTAATGGTGTCTAAAAACTGTTGTTCAAGGTTGTCGCCGTCAATTAGCCACTCCTTTTCCGCCAGTGCCCGCAATAAACGGCCCTGTTCCGTGCCATGCCAGCGAGCCATCAACTGGATTGAGTTTAGCTTAGGGTTTTTCTGCACGGCTTCGATCAGTGCGATAAGCACCTGAGCATAGGTATTGCTCTCGTTGGCAAAGTGGTCGGCACTTTCAACCTTGCCGGCCAATTGCGGGTGGTGAATCAGTGTGCGCAGTGCAATCAATGTGGGGGCTTCCACCGCTACGGGCGTGCGTGGTGCGTAGGCTTCATCGCGATCACCGCGTTTGCCGTTTTTGCTCCAGGGCTTTTTGTCCCACTTCTTGCCGCCGGCGCCGGGCTTCTTCGGCGTCCATTCCTGTTGGGGGGCGAAGGCCTCCTGAGGTTGGTGGAAGTCGGCATAGTCCGGCATGGCGTCGTAATCCATGCCGGGGTCGTAGACTGGCGGTGCATCCTGCGGGGCGCTGTGCACCAGCTGGCTTACGGCTTCACCGCTTAAACCGGTGATCTCCAGCAGGCGCTGACGCATCAGCGTGCGCAAATTAGCGCCCGGGACTTTGTCGATCAGCGGCGCCGCGAGGGTGGCCATATGGGCCTTGCCCTCGAGGGAGCGCGGGTCGGCTTCTTCGGTCAGTTGCTGGAAAAAATAATCCGCCAGCGGCTGCGCATGTTGATTGATACGTGCACGGAACGCGTCGGTACCTTCCGAACGCACCAGGGTGTCTGGGTCTTCGCCTTCGGGCAGGAACAGGAAGCGTGCGCGGCGCCCATCCTGCAGGCTCGACAGCGTGGCTTCGAGCGCGCGCCAGGCGGCGTTGCGGCCCGCCTGGTCGCCGTCGAAGCAAAACAGCACGCTGGGCACGACGCGGAACAGGCGCTTCAAATGTTCTTCGCTGGTGGCGGTGCCGAGGGTCGCGACCGCGTTGCGCAAGCCTTGTTGGGCCAGGGCGATCACGTCCATATAGCCTTCAACCACGATGATCTCGTCGAGGTTGCGGTTGTTCTTGCGCGCCTCGAACAGGCCGTAGAGTTCCTGGCCCTTGTGGAACACCGGGGTCTCCGGAGAGTTCAGGTACTTGGGCTTGTCGTCCCCGAGTACACGGCCGCCGAAGGCGATGATGCGGCCACGGCTGTCGCGGATCGGGAACATCACCCGGTCGCGGAAGCGGTCATAGCGCTTGCCGGTCTCGGCGTTTTCCACCAGCAGGCCGGCATCGATCATGGCCTTTTGCTGGAGGGTGTCGCTGCTCAGGTGTTTATACAGATTGTCCCAGCCCGGCGGAGCGAAGCCGAGGCCGAAGTCCCGAGCGATTTCGCCGGTGAGGCCGCGCCCTTTAAGGTAATCGACAGCGGCCTTGCGCTGCGGATGGCTCTTGAGTGCCTGGCGGTAAAAGTCGGCAGCAGCGGTGAGCAGCGGATACAGCGGCGAATCGGTGGGTTGCCGCGGTTTGTGCGGCCGGCCACTTTCTTCGCGGGGCACTTCCATGCCGGCGGCTTTCGCCAGGTCCTCGACAGCCTGGGGAAAGTCCAGGTTGTCGTGGTCCATCAGGAAGCCGAGGGCATTCCCGCCCGCCCCGCAACCGAAGCAGTAATAGAACTGCTTGTCGGGGCTGACGCTGAAGGATGGGGTTTTTTCTTTATGGAACGGGCAGCAGGCGGTGTAGTTTTTGCCGGCTTTTTTCAGTTGTACGCGTGAGCTGACAACATCGACGATGTCGGTGCGGTTCAGAAGGTCGTCAATAAAGCTCTGGGGAATCAGCCCGGCCATGGCGTTCTCGTCATCACTGCGTGTAAATGAGGACCCGTGAGGTGTTCAAGCGCACGTATAGGGGGCTCGATCATCATCGTCTGCATGGGTCATCAGGAAGTGTATCTGCCGAATATTCACTGAGGGTAGTTTCTGATCAGTCTTCGGCATGGAAATGTTGCCCGGGCGTCCGGTCTTGGCCAATGGCAGCCTCGGAAACGCATCGATGGGCACAGCCGATACAGTTGATCGTCTGTTTGAAGAATAGGTGTGCTCGTCAGTAGCCTTGTTAGGCTCGTCAGAAGAGACGTGCACCGCTGGCAAAAGAGCCAGCCCTGACGTGTGAAGCAGTGTCTCGGTCGCATGTGCGGCGTCGACGGTGAAGCATCAAGCGATATCCGCAAATGCCAACAGCCCGGCTGAGGGCCGGGCTTGGCAGAAGCTTGCTACGAACGTCTGTGTATTAGTACAGACGAACGGCGCGGCGCTGTTCGCGCTGAACTTTCTTAGCGTGACGCTTAACAGCGGCTGCTGCTTTGCGCTTACGCTCAGAAGTTGGCTTCTCATAAAATTCGCGGCTACGAACTTCAGCCAGAACACCGGCTTTTTCGCAGGAGCGCTTGAAACGACGCAGAGCTACGTCGAAGGGTTCGTTCTCTTTTACTTTGACGGCTGGCATCCAGAGCTACCTTCTTTCATTACCGGGAATCAACGTTCTCGTCGCAAAAAATTCGCGGCTGAGGTCGTCGGTTTTTAAGGGTTGCGGATGTTAACCCCTCATTGCCCGGAATGCAAAGCCTCTGATCGAAAACCGCTAGTCGGGAGGGGGAGTGGCGACTATTATGCGCGCCTTCGAATTCAGCCTCTACAAGGCGCAAACCCATGCTAGTACTGGGACTTGAAACCTCCTGCGACGAAACCGGAGTCGCACTATACGACAGTGAACGCGGGCTTTTGGCCGATGCACTGTTCAGTCAGATCGACCTGCATCGCGCCTATGGTGGCGTGGTGCCGGAGCTTGCCAGCCGCGATCACGTCAAGCGCATGCTGCCGCTGATCCGCCAGGTGCTGGATGAGGCCGGCTGTGTGGCAACCGAGATCGATGCCATCGCTTACACCGCCGGCCCCGGATTGGTCGGAGCCCTGCTGGTTGGGGCCTCTTGTGCCCAGGCGTTGGCGTTTGCCTGGGGCATTCCTGCCCTTGGTGTGCACCATATGGAAGGCCATTTATTGGCGCCCATGCTGGAAAAAACACCGCCGGAGTTCCCGTTCGTCGCTTTGTTGGTTTCGGGGGGGCATACGCAGCTGGTTCAGGTGGACGGGATCGGCCAATACACACTGTTGGGCGAGTCGCTGGACGATGCCGCCGGTGAAGCGTTCGACAAAACCGCGAAGATGATGGGACTTAATTATCCGGGGGGGCCGGAAATCGCCCGCCTTGCCGAGAACGGCGTTGCCGGTCGCTACACCTTCCCGCGGCCGATGTGTGATCGTCCTGGCCTGATGTTCAGTTTCAGCGGCTTGAAAACCTCTGCCTTGAACACCTGGCAGCAGAGCGTGAGCGCCGGGGACGACGGCCAGCAAGCCCGTTGCGACATCGCGCTGGCGTTCCAGCAGGCTGTGGTGGAGACTTTGACCATCAAGTGCAAGCGCGCCCTGAAACAGGCGGGCATGAAGCGGCTGGTGATCGCAGGCGGCGTCAGCGCCAACAAGGCGTTGCGCAGTTCCCTGGAAAAAATGCTCGGCGACATGAATGGCAATGTGTTCTACGCACGCCCTGAGTTCTGCACTGACAACGGCGCAATGATCGCCTATGCCGGTTGCCAGCGCTTGCAGGCCGGACAGCACGAAAGCCTGGCGATCAGCGTGCAGGCGCGCTGGCCGATGGAACAATTGCCGCCGTTGTAAGGTTCAAGGGCGCCGAGTCCAGGCGGGATATTTAAAAATGCCGTTCGCGCCCGGCAAACAGGTCGCGTAGATTGCCGCGGTGGCGCCAGACGATCAGCAGTGTCAGCACGCTCATTGGTAACAGCGCTTGCGGTTCCTGCCAGGCCAGCAGCGGCAGGGTCAGCGGCGTAGCAATCAGCGCGGCCAGCGAGCTGGTGCGGGTCAGGTAGAACGTCAGCAGCCAGGCGAGCATGGCCAGTAACGCCGCAGGCAGGTAAATGCCCAGCAGCATGCCGGCCGCTGTGGCGACGCCCTTGCCGCCGCGAAAACGGAAGTACAACGGGAACAGGTGGCCCAGGACGGCACATAGGCCCACCCAGGCTTGCTGCTGCAAGCCAAGGCCGACGAGGCTGGCGATCAGCACGGGCAGCAGGCCCTTGCAAACGTCGCCCAGCAAGGTCAGGACGGCGAGTTTCTTGCCGGCCAGGCGCAACATATTGGTGGCGCCGGCATTGCCTGAGCCACTCATTCGCGGATCGGGATTTCCCGTCAAGCGGCTGAGCAAAATGGCGAAGGACAGCGAGCCGAGCAGGTAGGCGAAAATCGCCAGTGACCAAAACATGCTAACTATTCCGGGCGAGGACGCCCTGATTCTAACGGGGCATCGTGCCCTTGTCGTGCTGCGGAGAAAAGTGCTTGGACAGAGTGTTTATCGAAGGCCTGGAAGTCGACACCGTGATTGGGGCTTACGACTGGGAGCGCGGAATCCGGCAATGCCTGCGCCTGGACCTGAGTTTCGCCTGGGATAATCGCCCAGCTGCGGCCGGTGATGACCTGACCCTGGCACTGGATTACGCCAGGGTGTCTGCGCGTATCCAGGCCTTTGCCGAGCAGTCCCAGTACCAACTGGTGGAAACCTTTGCCGAGCGTCTGGCCGAAGTGCTGATGAGTGAATTCCAGATTCCCTGGCTGCACCTCAAGTTGACCAAGCCCGGCGCGGTACCGGCTGCCAAGGGCGTGGGCGTGGAGATCGAGCGCGGATGTCGTTGACTCAGGTTTACCTCGGGCTTGGCAGCAATATCGACCGCGAGGCTCGTCTATGTGCCGGCTTGGATGCGTTGGCGGGTTTCTTGACGGATATGCGCTGTTCGGCGGTGTTCGAAAGCCAGCCGGTGGGGATCAAAAGTGGGCCGTTTTTCAATCTGGTGGTGTCGGCTTATACCGACCTGCCGCTGATGGAGTTGGATCGCCGCTTGAAATCCATCGAGGCTGACAATGGCCGCTACGCGCCAGACCGCAAAGGCCTGCCGCTGGATATCGATGTGTTGTTGTATGGCGATCTGGTGGGCAATTTCGATGGATTGATCTTGCCGCGAGCCGAAATCCTGAAAAACGCCTTTGTGTTGTGGCCGCTGTCGATGATGGCGCCGGACCGTATGCACCCTGAGGCGGGCAAGACAATGGCCGAATTATGGCGCGACGCGCAGATTGATCAGGTATTGGCACCTGTTGCGTTCGAATGGCAGGGTCAGCCACTCACGCCACGAACTCTTTTGTAGGCGCCGAGCTTGTTGTGGCGAGGGAGCTTGCTCCCGCTGGGCTGCGCAGCAGCCCCACTATCTTGGGAGCGCTTCGCACTGGAGCGCCAGCCCGGTCCCGCGGGAGCAAGCTCCCTCGCCACAACGGCCATCGCCTAAGGAGAGGGGTTTTCCTTGTAGGCTTTCAATGCGCTTAACCGTTCGCGCTTGAGCGCCTCGCCCAGTTCGGGGCCTTTGAAACCCTTTTCTAGCAGCGGCGCGACCGGCACTTCGCGTGCAGCCTTTGCCGCTGCGCGCAAATAATCGGCCTGTGGATAACTGCGCTGTTCAAAACCCTTGCGGCCACGAGCGTCCATTTCGCAGGCCACCACGAACTCTTCAAAGCGTTGTGGCCGACGGTACACGTCGAAGCTTTGCAACAACTCCAGCAATGTCGAGGCCTTGAGCTCAAGCGCACGATGACCGTGAGTATGATATTGCCCCACCAGCAAGGCCAACTCCTGGCAATCCCTCGGCACCTTGAAACGCTCGTTCACCGCTTTGATCAGCTTCAGGCCGCGTTGCTCGTGTGCAATATGCTGCGGCAACTTATCCACAGGTGTCAGGCCTTTGCCCAGGTCGTGCAGCAGGCAGGCCCAGCGCACGCTCAGCGGTTGCTTGTGCAGGGCAGCTTGTTCCAGCACGCTCAAGGTGTGCACGCCGGTGTCAATTTCCGGGTGGTGAGCTGCGGGCTGCGGCACGCCGAACAGCGCATCCACCTCCGGCATCAAGGTTTTCAGCGCGTCGCAGTCACGCAGTACTTGGATAAATACCTGGGGTTGATCTTCCATCAGCGCCCGTGAGATTTCCTTCCAACTGCGCTCGGGGGTAAGCGCCTCCAACTCGCCGGACTCACTGAGTTGGTGCATTAACTCCAGAGTCTCAGGGGCGACTGTGAAACCAAGAGGCGCATAGCGCGCGGCGAAACGCGCAACGCGCAATACGCGGAGGGGATCTTCGGCGAACGCGGGGGAAACATGCCGTAAAATACGCGCTTCAAGGTCGCGTTGGCCCTGATAAGGATCGGTCAGGTTACCCTCGTCGTCCTCCGCCATGGCATTGATGGTCAGGTCACGCCGGATCAGGTCTTCTTCCAGCGTAACGTCGGGGCTCGCATGGAATATAAAGCCGCCGTAACCCCGGCCATTCTTGCGTTCGGTGCGAGCGAGGGCGTATTCGTCACCGTTTTTCGGATCGAGAAATACCGGGAAATCGGCGCCCACCGGTTTATAACCCTTGGCGAGCATCTCTTCGGCCGTCGCGCCAACGACGACGCGGTCTATATCGGTGACCTTGATGCCCAGTAGGCGATCACGCACGGCGCCGCCGACTTTGTAGATTTTCATGAAAAAGCCTCCATTAGCGGCACAGGATAACGCCTGAGCTTGGCCAATGGAGGCTTTGCTGTTTCAGAGATGAACGACAGCCATGTCGAGGCGGCCGTAGTCGTTGTCGTTATGATCGCTGCGCGGTGGCACATGATGGGTTTTCATCACTTGGTCGCCCTGCAGGGTTTCCAGATGAATATCAAAGCCCCAGAGCCGATGCAGATGCTTGAGCACTTCCTCAGTGGATTCGCCCAAGGGTTTGCGGTCGTGCTGCTGGTGACGCAAGGTCAGCGAACGGTCGCCACGCACATCGATGCTGTAGATCTGCACGTTAGGTTCGCGGTTACCGAGGTTGTATTGCGCGGCCAGGGTTTCGCGAATGATGCGGTAGCCGGGTTCGTCGTGGATGGCGGGTACGACCAGATCGTCCTTGAGGTCGTCGTCCAGGATACTGAACAGCTTGAGGTCGCGGATCACCTGGGGCGACAGGTACTGCAGGATGAAACTCTCATCCTTGAAGCTGCTCATGGCGAACTTGATGGTCGATAGCCAGTCGCTGCCGGCGATTTCCGGGAACCAGCGGCGGTCTTCCTCGGTGGGGTGCTCGCACATGCGGCGGATATCGCGGTACATGGCAAAACCCAGTGCATAGGGGTTGATGCCGTTGTAGTACGGGCTGTCGAAGCCTGGCTGGAAGACCACGCTGGTATGGGACGTGAGGAACTCCATCATGAAGCCGTCAGTGACCAGGCCCTCGTCGTACAGGTCGTTCATCAGGGTGTAATGCCAGAAGGTTGCCCAGCCCTCGTTCATCACCTGGGTTTGACGCTGTGGATAAAAATATTGCGCGATCTTGCGTACGATCCGCACGATTTCACGCTGCCAGGGCTCCAGCAGCGGTGCGTGTTTTTCCAGGAAATACAGGATGTTTTCCTGAGGTTCGGCGGGGAAGCGTGCATTGTCTTTGTCGCTGTTCTTGTCGGCGCGCTTGGGGATGGTGCGCCACAGGTCGTTGATCTGTTTCTGCAGGTGCTCCTCGCGTTCCTTCTGGCGCAGGCGCTCCTCTTCGGCGGAAATCGGATAGGGACGTTTATAGCGGTCAACACCGTAATTCATCAGCGCATGGCAGGAGTCCAACAGGTCTTCTACCGCATCGATACCGTGGCGCTCCTCGCACTGCATGATGTATTGCTTGGCGAACACCAGGTAATCAATGATCGAACTGGCATCGGTCCAGGTTCGAAACAGGTAGTTGCCCTTGAAGAAACTGTTATGCCCATAGCAGGCATGGGCCACTACCAGCGCCTGCATGCAGATGGTGTTTTCTTCCATCAGGTACGCGATGCACGGGTCGGAGTTGATCACGATCTCGTAGGCCAGGCCCATCTGGCCGCGTGTGTAGGACTTCTCGGTACTGAGGAAGTGTTTCCCGTAGGACCAATGGTGATAGCCCAGGGGCATGCCCACCGAGGCATAGGCATCCATCATCTGTTCAGCGGTGATGACTTCTATCTGGTTGGGATAAGTGTCCAGGGCATAACCCGCCGCGATACGGCTGATTTCCCGGTCATAGGCCTGGATCAGTTCGAAGGTCCACTCGGAGCCAGTGGAAATGGGTTGGCGCTTGTTCTCTTTTTTGGCGGTCATGTCACTAACCTGCGCTGGAAGAGTTCACGGAAGACCGGGTAGATATCGCCGGCCGAGACCAGTTGCTGCTGGGCGAACGTGTCGGCAAAGGCTTCTCCGATGCGCTCGTATTCGAACCACAGGGCCTGGTGCTCACGGGGGGTGATTTCGACGTAAGTGTAGTACTGCACGAACGGCATGATCTGGTTGATCAAAATGTCCCGGCAGATCGGCGAGTCGTCGTTCCAGTTATCGCCGTCGGAAGCTTGGGCGGCGTAGATGTTCCAATCGTTGGCGGGGTAGCGCTCGGCCATGATCTCCTGCATCAGCTTCAGTGCGCTGGAAACAATGGTGCCGCCAGTTTCCCGCGAGTAGAAAAACTCCTCTTCGTCCACTTCCCGGGCACTGGTGTGATGGCGGATGAACACTACGTCAATCTTGTCGTAGTTCCGTTTCAGGAACAGGTACAGCAGGATAAAGAAGCGCTTGGCGATGTCCTTGGTGGCCTGGGTCATGGAGCCGGAAACGTCCATCAGGCAGAACATCACAGCCTTGGAGCTGGGGTTGGGTTGCTTGACCAGCAGGTTGTATTTCAAGTCAAAGGTATCGAGGAACGGCACGCGGTGGATGCGCGCGCTGAGTTTTTCGATTTCCGCCTCTATTTCCTGGATATCGCCGAAGTTGTCCGGTTCTTCGCGCTTCAAGCGTGCCAACTCTTCCTTGGCCAGCTTGAGTTTGGCGCGGCTGCTGCCGGACAGGGCGATACGCCGTGCATGGGCTGAGCGCAGGGTGCGGATGATGTTGATGCGCGACGGGTTGCCCTCGTTGCTGATCCCTGCACGTACGGTCTTGAAGGTATCGGTGCCGGTCAGGTTGCGTTTGACCAGGTTGGGCAGTTCGAGGTCTTCGAACATGAATTCCAGGAATTCTTCCTGAGTGATCTGGAATACGAATTCATCCATGCCTTCGCCAGAGTTGCCGGCTTTGCCCGGGCCTTTGCCGCCGCCACCGCCTTGTGGGCGCTGGATATGTTCGCCGGTGGTGAATTCCTTGTTGCCGGGGTGCACCACGGTCTGTTTGCCGCCGCGGCCATGGTGAAGCACCGGTTCGTCGATGTCCCGTCCGGGAATGCTGATTTGTTCGCCATGCTCCATATCGGTGATGGAGCGGCGGCCGACGGCCTCTTCTACCGCCTTTTTGATGTGGTCACGGTAACGCCGCAGGAAACGCTGACGGTTTACCGTGCTCTTGTTCTTGCCATTGAGGCGTCGGTCGATCACATAGCTCATGGGGAGCCCTCCGGGCAGCTTCACGTTACAAGCTTCAAGCCGCGGGCTGGAAGCTTAGAGACAAGCGGTCAACTGCCAGGCCGGATGCCTGGCAGTGCGCGCTTGCCGCTGCCTTACTGCGATTTGCGAACCCGCAGGTACCACTCGGAGAGCAGTCGTACCTGTTTGTCGGTGTAGCCTCGCTCGACCATGCGTGTGACGAAGTCGTTGTGTTTTTGCTGATCCTCCTTGCTGGCCTTGGCGTTGAAGCTGATGACGGGCAGCAGGTCCTCGGTGTTGGAGAACATTTTCTTCTCGATGACCACCCGCAGCTTCTCGTAGCTGAGCCAAGTGGGGTTCTTGCCGTTGTTGTTGGCACGGGCGCGCAGTACGAAGTTGACGATTTCGTTGCGGAAATCCTTCGGATTGCTGATGCCGGCGGGTTTCTCGATTTTTTCCAGCTCTTCGTTGAGGGCCACGCGATTGAGGATTTCGCCGGTTTCCGGGTCGCGGTATTCCTGATCCTGGATCCAGAAATCGGCGTACAGGACGTAGCGGTCGAAGATGTTCTGGCCGTATTCGCTGTAGGACTCCAGGTAGGCGGTCTGGATTTCCTTGCCGATGAACTCAATGTAGCGCGGCGCCAGGTATTCCTTGAGGAAGCGCAGGTAGCGCTCACGGGTTTCGGCCTGGAACTGCTCTTGTTCAATCTGCTGTTCCAGCACGTAGAGCAAGTGCACCGGGTTGGCGGCAATCTCGTGGGGGTCGAAGTTGAAAACCTTGGACAAGATCTTGAACGCAAAGCGCGTCGACAGGCCATTCATGCCTTCGTCTACACCCGCCGTGTCACGGTATTCCTGGATCGACTTGGCCTTGGGATCGGTGTCCTTGAGGTTCTCGCCGTCATACACGCGCATTTTTGAGTAGATGTTCGAGTTCTCCGGCTCCTTGAGGCGCGACAGCACGGTGAACTGGGCAAGCATCTTCAGAGTGTCGGGCGCGCAATGGGCCTTGGCCAGGGAGCTGTTGAACAGCAGTTTGTCGTAGATTTTGATTTCGTCGCTGACCCGCAGGCAGTACGGCACCTTGACGATATAGATCCGGTCGATGAAGGCTTCGTTGTTCTTGTTGTTGCGGAAGGTATGCCATTCCGATTCGTTGGAGTGAGCCAGCAGGATCCCGGTGAACGGAATCGCCCCCAGGCCTTCGGTACTGTTGTAGTTACCTTCCTGGGTGGCGGTGAGCAGTGGGTGCAACACCTTGATCGGTGCCTTGAACATCTCCACGAATTCCATCAGGCCTTGGTTGGCCCGGCACAATGCGCCCGAATAGCTGTAGGCATCGGCGTCGTTCTGCGGGAATTCTTCCAGCTTGCGGATATCGACTTTGCCCACCAGTGCCGAAATGTCCTGGTTGTTTTCATCGCCGGGTTCGGTCTTGGCCACGCCGATCTGGTTGAGGATCGACGGGTAGAGTTTCACCACGCGGAACTGGCTGATATCACCGCCGAACTCGGCCAGGCGCTTGGTGGCCCAGGGCGACATGATGGTGTTGAGGTAGCGCCGCGGGATACCGAAGTCTTCCTCGAGGATCGCGCCATCTTCCGTGGCGTTGAACAGGCCCAGGGGCGACTCGAAGACGGGCGAGCCCTTGATCGCATAGAAGGGCACCTTCTCGATCAATTGCTTGAGTTTTTCCGCCAGGGACGACTTGCCGCCGCCGACCGGGCCGAGCAGATAGAGGATCTGCTTCTTCTCTTCCAGGCCTTGGGCGGCATGGCGGAAGTAGGAAACGATCTGGTCGATGCATTCTTCCATCCCATGGAAGTCTTCAAAGGCCGGATAGCGGCGGATCACCTTGTTGGAAAATATCCGCGACAGGCGCGAATTATTGGCGGTTTCCACCAGTTCTGGCTCGCCAATCGCCAGTAGCAGGCGTTCGGCGGCAGAGGCGTAGGTGCTGCGGTCCTGTTTGCACAGCTCGAGATACTCCTGAAGCGTGAGTTCTTCCTGCTGTGTGGACGCAAAGCGTTGTTGGAAGTGGCTAAAGATACTCATGACGTCGTCACCTCGCTCGATACGTGGAGCCGACGCCGGATCAATCAGTCGATGCTGGCAGTCATTGGCGCACGCCAATGGCTGTTTTCCCCCCAGAACACCCTGAAACGCTACCGATGACCCGTACGCCGGTGTACCGGCTCTCCCCTGATTCGGATGGCCTGCGCTTAAGGATAGTTCGGAATCCGGGAGGTCAAGGCGCGATGCGCAATTAGTTTGGCTGCGCCGTTCGTCAGAAACGGCGCAAGCCCAAGCGTCACGCGGGGTAGCGGGGTGTGAAAAAAATTATTGCAAATCGCCTGAAGAAATTTCCGCAGGATAGGTCGTACGCCACAGCTCAAACCCGCCGTCCAGGCTATAGACGTCAGAGAAACCCTGGCTGATCAAGTACGCGGCTGCGCTCTGGCTGGAATTGCCGTGGTAGCAGGCGACGATCAACGGCGCATCGAGGTCGGCGGCGCGTATGAAGTCGGCGATGTTGACGTTGTCCAGATGCTGCGCGCCGCTGATGTGGGCGGCGGCGTAAGTAGGCTGGTCGCGGATGTCGACGACTACAGCACCTTGCTCGCGCAGGGCCTGGGCTTGTTCGGGGGGGATACGTTTGAATTCGGTCATGGCGGGCTCCTATGGCTTGGTGGCGGCCGGCTGGGTAATGGAAAGGGGGGATTCGCACTGGCAGTCGAGGCGCTCGCCCGTGTCGATGTTCATCAGGGTCATGGCGCCGCCCCACACGCAACCGGTGTCGAGGGCGAACACGCCGGGCTCATCGCACTTGCCTTCCAGCGCGGCCCAATGACCAAAGATGATCTTCGTGTCACGGGTCTTGCGTTCCTTGTAGGCGAACCAGGGCTTGTAGCCGGGGAGGGCGCTGTCGGCGCCTTCCTTGCTCTTGAGGTCCAGTTTGCCTTCGGCCGTGCAGAAGCGCATGCGTGTGAAATAGTTGGTGATCACTCGCAGGCGGGCGACGCCGGTGAGCTCGTTGTCCCACTTCACCGGGTCGTTGCCGTACATGCCGTCGAGGTAAGCGGTGTACAGGTTGTCATCGGCCAATGCACTTTCAACTTCGGCGGCGCACTTGAGGGCTTTTTTCAGCGTCCACTGCGGCGGGATACCGGCATGCACCAAGGCCATGTTGCGGTCCTCGTCGTAGTGCATGAGCTTTTGCCGGCGCAGCCAGTCGAGCAGTTGAGCGCGGTCCGGGGCTTCGAGGATTTCCCGCAGGGTGTCGCCTTTTTTGAGGCGCTCGATGTTGTTGCCGGCCGCAAGCAAGTGCAGGTCATGGTTGCCCAGCACGCATACCAGAGAATCACGCAGGCTATAGAGGTAGCGCAGGGTTTCCAGGGACTGGGGGCCGCGGTTGACCAGGTCGCCCACCAACCACAAGCGATCATTTGCGGGGTCGAAGGCTACGCGCTCCAGCAGGCGCTTGAGAGGGTCCAGGCAGCCTTGCAGGTCGCCGACAGCGTACGTCGCCATCAGTGCAGGGCTCCTGGCACGGCCAGGCGGAATGGCTTGATGATTGCGTCGAACAGTTGGCCGTCAGTGGCCTTCATTTGATACGAGCCTTGCATGGTGCCGACCTTGGAGGTCATCACCGTGCCGCTGCTATAAGTGTGGCTGGCGCCGCTGTCGATCAACGGTTGCTGGCCGACAACGCCTGCCCCGCGCACTTCCTCGACCTGGCCGTCGCCATCGGTGATGACCCAGTGGCGCGACAGCAGCTTGGCCGGCACCAGCCCGTTGTTCTTCACTGTAATGGTGTAGGCAAAGGCGAAGCGGTTATGTTCGGGTTGCGATTGGTCCGCCAGGAAGCGGGTGACGACGCTGACGTCTATCTGATAGCGAGGATCGGACATGCAAGAGGCCTTAAAAGCGAAGGACAGCAGATGCGGGTCAGTCTAGGCCAAGAGGAGGGCGCTAGGCCAGACATGTGTCGGGCAGCCGGCAAGCGTTATCGGTATAACGCGGAGCAAATGTGGGAGCGGGCTTGCTCGCGAAGGCGGTGCATCAGTTACACATTTGGTGACTGATACTGCGCATTCGCGAGCAAGCCCGCTCCCACATTGGATTGCATCGAGTTCTTACGGCCTATTCCACTACGGATGCAGGCTGGATGGCAAGCTGGTCAGCCAGGCGTACGAACGCGGCCAGGTCCAGTTGCTCGGGGCGCAGGCTTCCATCAACGCCGGCAGCTTCGATTTCGGCATTGCTCAGCAGGGCCTTGAGGGTGTTACGCAAGGTCTTGCGGCGCTGGTTGAACGCCTCCCGCACGACGCGTTCCAGCAGTTTGTGGTCCTTGGCCGGGTGCGGCAGCACGGCATGCGGCACCAAGCGTACGATGGCCGAATCGACCTTCGGCGGCGGGTTGAACGCGCCCGGACCGACGTTGAACAGGTGCTCCACGCGGCAGTGATACTGGACCATGATCGACAAACGACCCCAATCACCACCGCCAGGGCCTGCGGCCAGGCGCTCCACCACTTCCTTTTGCAGCATGAAGTGCATGTCGCGGATGATTCCGGCGTTGTTCAGCAGGTGGAAAATCAGCGGCGTGGAAATGTTGTACGGCAGGTTACCCACCACCCGCAGGCTGTTGGGCGCAGCGCCAAGGCTGTTGAAGTCGAACTTCAGCGCGTCGCCCTGGTGCAGGTTGAAGTTGGATTTGCCGGCGAACTGCTGGTTGAGGATCGGGATCAGGTCCTTGTCCAGTTCCACAACGTCCAGTTGCCCGCCGCTGGCCAGCAGGCCCTGGGTCAGCGCGCCCTGGCCTGGGCCGATTTCCAGCAGGCGGTCTTCTGGCTTGGCGTGGATGGAGCGCAGGATGCGATCGATCACGCCAGCGTCGTGCAGGAAGTTCTGCCCGAAGCGCTTGCGCGCCCGGTGTTGGTAATGCTCAGTCATATACGGGTCTCGGCCATCTGATAGGCGGTTTCCAGGGCCACGTGCAGGCTGCCGGTATCGATCTTGCCGCTGCCTGCGAGGTCCAGGGCGGTGCCATGGTCGACGGAGGTGCGGATGATCGGCAGGCCCAGTGTCACGTTGACTGCGGCGCCGAAGCCTTTGTATTTCAGCACGGGCAGCCCCTGGTCGTGGTACATCGCCAGCACTGCATCGCAGTGCTCCAGATATTTGGGGGTGAACAGAGTGTCTGCAGGCAATGGGCCGCGTAGGTCCATGCCTTCTTGGCGCAGGCGCTCTAGTGTTGGTTCAATGATGTCGATTTCTTCATGGCCCAAGTGGCCGCCTTCACCGGCGTGGGGGTTGAGCCCGCAGACCAGGATGCGCGGTTGGGCAATGCCGAATTTGTGTTGCAGGTCGCTGTGCAGGATGCGCGTGACACGCTCCACACGCTCGGCAGTGATGGCATCGGCGATTTCACGCAGCGGCAAGTGGGTGGTCACCAGCGCCACACGCAGGCCACGGGTGGCGAGCATCATCACCACTTGAGCGGTATGGGTCAGTTCCGCGAGGAATTCGGTATGGCCGGAAAAGGCGATGCCGGATTCGTTGATCACGCCTTTGTGCACCGGTGCGGTGATCATGCCGGCAAAGTCGCCGTCGATGCAGCCCTGGCCCGCACGGGTCAACGTTTGCAGCACAAATGCCGCGTTGGCCGTGTTCAACTGCCCGGCAACCACCTTGGCCTGTAGCGGGGTGTCCCACACATATAGGCTGTCGGCGGGGGCCGGCAGGTCGGGCCAGTTGCCTGGCGCCACGTCCAGCAGGTTGACGGCCACACCCAGCTGCGCGGCCCGCTCAAGGAGCAGGTCGCGGCTGGTAATGGCAATCAGGGGGTGTGGCTGGGGTTGCGAGGCGAGCAGCAGGCACAGGTCTGGACCAATGCCGGCCGGCTCGCCGGGTGTCACTGCGAAACGCTGGGGTTTCACTGGGTTGCCTGGTCGGTGCCTGTTTGCTCGGCGCCTGGCAGCTTGTTCTCTACATAAGCTTCGTCACGGATCTGACGCAGCCAGGTTTGCAGCTCTTCGTCGTATTTGCGGTTACGCAGTACGGTCAGGGCTTGCTGCTCGCGAGCCTGGGTGGTGTTGTCCGTGGCGCGACGGCCAAGGACTTCCAGGACATGCCAACCGTATTGGGTCTTGAACGGCTTGGACAATACGCCTTGTGGCGTGTCGGCCATGACCTGCTGGAACTCGGGCACCAGTGCCCTCGGGTCGATCCAGTTCAGGTCGCCGCCGTTAAGGGCAGAGCCTGGGTCTTCCGAGAAGCTTTTAGCCAGGGTGGCGAAGTCTTCACCGCTTTCAATGCGGTCATAGATCTTCTGGGCCAGTTCCTTGGTTTGTGCTTCGGTGCGGATTTCGCTCGGTTTGACCAGGATGTGACGAACATGAACTTCGTCTTTCAACGAGGTTTCGCCGCCGCGACGTTCCAGTAGCTTGAGGATGATGAAACCACCCGGGGTGCGGGCTGGCTGGGTGATGCCGCCGACTTCCATGGCGCTCAATTCGCGATCAAACGGAGGCGGCAATTGAGCGGCTTTACGCCAGCCCATGTCACCGCCTTCGAGGGCGTTATCGCTGCCGGACTGAGCAATGGCCATCTGGGCAAAATCTGCACCCGCTTTCAGGCGCTCGTAGATCGCCTGGGTTTTAGCGGCGGCGGCATTGAGCTGCTCCGAGTTGGCTCCGTCCGGGGTTGGAATCAGGATATTGGCCAAGTGCAACTCTTCGGAGAGCTGCATCTTGCCCAGGTCCGAAGCCAGGAAGTTCTTCACTTCCTGCTCGGACACCTGAACCCGTTCGGCCACACGGCGCTGGCGCACACGGCTAATGATCATTTCGCGCTTGATCTGGTCACGGGCGTCCTCATAGGACAGGCCATCGTGGGCCAGGGCGGCGCGGAACTGATCAATGCTCATGTTGTTGCGTTGAGCAATGGTGCCAACAGCCTGGTTCAGTTCTTCGTCCGAAATACGAATGCCGGAACGTTCGCCAATCTGCAGTTGCAGGTTTTCGACGATCAGGCGTTCCAGTACCTGAGATTCCAGGACGCTGGTCGGTGGCACCCCACCGCCACGTTTGGCGATGGTCTGCTGAACTTCCTTGACCCGCTGGTCCAGCTGGCTCTGCATGATCACGTCGTTGTCGACGATGGCCGCTACTTTATCCAGCTGTTGAACTGCGGCGTGTGCCGAAACAGTACCCAGAAACAGCGCGCCCAGCACTAGCGGGCGCAAACACTCAGAAAGCTTTGTCTTCACGTTCACGATAACCTTCAATGCCTTTGTCGAGGAAGCTCTCTACCTTGGCGCCGGTCAGGCCGCCGAGTCCTTTGAGGACGATCTGGAAGAAGAGCCCGTGGTCACCCTTTTCGTTAAGCGGGGCGATCTGGGTATATTCGTCGTTGGAAACCCAGTAACGATTGATGACGCGCAGTTTCCAGCAGCAGTTGTCGTACTCGAAACCGCCGAAGGCTTCCAGGGTGCGGTTGCGGGCATAGTCGTACTGCCAGCGGGTGATCAGGTTCCACTGTGGAATGATCGGCCACATCATCGAGAAGTCATGTTGTTGGATTTTGTAGTAATCCTTCACATAGTTCTCTTGGCCTGGCGTGCCGTAGTCTCCACCGAACTGCCATTTGCCGGTCAGTTGGTTGTAGACGACTTGGTCGTTACGGTAGCGATAGCCGAGGTTGACCACCTTGTTCGGGTTGTCCTCAGGCTGGTAGTGGAACATCGCGCTGCCGGAACGTGGGGCGTGGCTTTCGGTGTCCCAGTTGTAGTCAGCTGTGGCGCGCCAGTCGCGGTTGAAGCGGAATTCATATTCCAGTGCTATAGGCGACACATCCGTGCGTGCGTCGTCGCGATCAGCGGCTAATACACCTGGCAGTTGAACTTCGCGATCCTTGAAATACAGTGCCTGGCCGACGGATACACGCTGGCGTTCGAAGCCGTTCTCTTCAATCCAGCGACTGGTTACGCCCAAGGACAGTTTGTTCTCGTCCCCAATACGGTCCGAGCCCGCGAAGCGGTTATCACGGAACAAGGATCCGTAACTAAACGAGTACTCACTGGTGTCGAAGGCAGGAATATCACTCTGATCTTTATTTGGTACGTAGAGATAGTACGCACGGGGTTCAAGAGTCTGATTGTAGTTTTTACCAAACCAATTGGTTTGGCGGTCGAAATACAGGCCGCTGTCAATACTAGCGATGGGTATCGCGCGGTCTTGGGAGCTTTTGAATTTATCTCCCGCAGCCAGTGTGTTCTTACCGAGGGTGTCGAGGTCAAGATCGTATTTGGTGTAAACGTACTTGAGCTTCGGTGTCAGGAAACCGTAACTCCAGTTCATCGGGTATTCTACGGCTGGTGCAACGTTGAGGCGGGTGCCGTTTGCACGGGTCAGGCCTCTGACATATGTATCCAGACGAGGCGACACCAAGCCGTTCTCATCAGTAAAAGTACCGTTTTCCAGATTCCGATCAAAGCGTACTGCCTCAGTCTCATAGCTGAAGTTCAAGCCGCCAGGATGGAATGGCAATTGACCATTGAGGGTGAGCTGCGGCAGCCGGTCATACGGTGTGATCTGAGAAATTGTCGCCAGCTGGTACGCTTGAACATTCAACCTGGCCTGATAGGAGTCCCCCCGGTACGTCAGAGAGCCCTGCTGGTTCAGGAAGTCCTGACTTTCAACCCCTTCCTCATACGACTTCAAATCCTGGAAGTAGTAAGGATCGCTGATCCGGGTGTAATCCACCTGCGACGTCAGACGTGAATCCAACCCACCCTTATGCTGCCAATTGAGCATATAGCGAGTCTTTTCGTAATCAGTCTGGTTCTTCCGCTCGTCGTTATCGTCGTTGAGATACGCCCCACCAAACTGCCCTTCACTCGACTTGGTCAGATAGCGGAATTCGCCCTCCATCAACAAGCCGCGCTTGGTCATGTACTGCGGGTACAACGTGGCATCGTAGTTCGGCGCCAGGTTGAAGTAGTACGGCGTTACCAGCGTAAAGCCAGTTTCCCCACCGGTGCTGAAGCTCGGCGGCAGGAAGCCGGATTGACGACGGTCATCGATCGGGAAGTAGATGTACGGGGTGTACAGGATCGGGATGTTCTTGACCCGCAACGTCGCGTTGGTCGCGGTACCGAAACCGGTGGCCGGGTTCAACGTGATGTTGTTGCCCTTGAGCTGCCAGGCGTTGCTGTCCGGCTCGCAGGTGGTGTACGTACCGTCCTTGAGACGGATGATCGCGTTTTCTGCACGCTTGGCGTACAGCGCGTTACCGCGGATGCGTGACTTATGCATCACGTATTCGGCGTTGTCGATCTGGGCGGCACCGGTGTCGAGCTGGACCTGGGCATGGTCACCCACGATCAGGGCGCCGTTGTCGCGCAGGCGCACCTTGCCGTTCAGCTCGCCACGGTTCTCGGCCTGGTACAGGCTGGCTTCGTCCGACTCCAGCTGCATGCTGCCCTGGCGCATGACCACGTCACCGGCCAGGGTAGCGACCTGCTGCTCCTGCTCGTAACGAGAGGCCTTGGCGCCGATGAAGGTCGGCGCATCGCTCTTGTTCGTCTTGTCGTTCATGCCAGGACGAGTCGGCTCGATGTAGGCGCCGCCGCAGTAAGGGCCGGTTTCGGCCAACTGTGCTGCGGTCAGCTTGTCGCGAGGTACCCAGTCCAGGTGGCTGTAGTCGGCACTGCGCGAACGCAGGCCACGGCCCTTGGCTTCGGTGACCAGCATGGTCTTGGGCTCGGCGTCGACGCTGCCGCCAGCTTTGCCTTGCGGCGTGCTGTTGGCCGAGCTGACGGCAGCACCGTCATGCACCGGGCGCGGTGGCAATGGGGCGGCGGCGGTCTTCGGCGCGCAATCCCAGGCACCCGAAGCAGAGACTGAGCAGTCATACTGTTCCGCGGCGACCACGAATGAGGTGGCGAAAGGTTGCAAGGCCAGCAGACTGCCGGTTACCAGCAACGGAAATTTTCTACGAAACGCGGGGGATTTCAATGCCATCTTATTAGTCCGGGCTTCCTGCGTGCCATCTGCCCGCGGTTTGGGCCGCACGCCTCTCGATGGTCTGAAAGTTGGGTAGGAACAGACCATTTCTGGTCTGCTCCCCCCTAAAAACCGTACGTGCGCCTTTCAGCGCATACGGCTCAAGTCTTTACGAAGCCCCCCTTGGGGGAGCCGGTTTGTACACTGTTAGTCCACGAGCGTGAAGCTGCTGGTGGCAAATGGGATGCAATAGTACCCGGTTGTCCAGCGAGTCACCACCGCCTTGTGAGCGATAAATGATGTGGTGGTCGTGCCACCCAGTCTCTCTAGATATTGGGCTTTTGCATAGTACGCACAGTCCATTTTGGGATTGAAACAGATGAAGAATTTGTTTGCGGTACCTCAGTTTCCCGAGCATCCGGGACATCCGCAATGCCTCTCCCATTTCTTCCATAGAGGTATCAAACGGGTTGAAATCCCCGCTGATCTTCCTGTGCCTCTCAATCGGCGTTGCCTCTAGGGCGAATAACCGAATTGCTTCTTTGCCTCCAGACTCCGTTATGACCGTGGTGGCAAACACCCAGCTTCGATTTTCGTGGGTTTGGAAATACTTCTCCCTTACCCAATCGAGACTTTTGTTTGGGTGTCGCCTTTTCGCCCAACGCCAAAGCGCCTGGAATATTTGGTGGTCCATACGGCTGTACGCCTTCTTGGCGACCACAGGCTGGTGATATAACGCCCAGCCTCGCAATATCGGATTAAGCAGACGGATCAAATCCTCCTGTTTCACCGCTTTGTTAGTGCTGATGACCTCTTTTACCTTCCGGTAGAACGCTTTCACGTTCTTTTTGGCAGGTTTGATCAGGAGCTTCCCGCCGTATTTGCGGAAATTCCAACCAAGGAAGTCGAAACCGTCATCTATGTGGACGACATGGGTTTTCTCGAGCGACAACTGCAATCCTCGAACCGCGAGAAACTGCTCAACCCAAGGCTTGATTTCATTTTCGAGCATTTCTTTCGAGCTGCCTGTAATCACAAAATCATCCGCATATCGCACTACGTTGATTTTTAGCTTCTTCGCCTTCGTCACGCCCAGATGTTGCTTGAGCTGTGATTCCAGTCCATCCAGCACCAAGTTTGCCAAGGTGGGCGAGATAATCCCGCCCTGTGGCGTACCGGCATCCGTTGCCTGTAGCTGGCCTTTATGAATCACTCCAGCCTTCAACCATTTCCGGAGAATTTCTTTGTCCGTTAGGACATTTTCGATCAGCCAGTCATGGTTGATGTGGTCAAAGCAGCCTTTGATGTCCGCTTCCAATACCCATTGGGCCGAGGCCTTCTTGGATAGACAAACGAACAGCTGTCCCATCGCATCAGCCGTGGAGCGCTCGATCCGAAAGCCGTAGCTGTTTGGATCGCCGGTGGTTTCAGCAACAGGCGCCAGGGCTAGCAGGTATAGCGCCTGCATGGCTCTGTCCGTCATGGTTGGAATGCCCAGAGGGCGCTCCTTTCCATTCGACTTCGGGATAAACACACGCCGTAATGGCCGTGGTTTATACCCGTGGCGCTTCAACCCATTTGCCGCTTTCCATTTGGCATCAGGGGTATCCCAAAGCACGCGGTCGACTCCCGCCGTGCGCTTGCCCTGGTTTTCAGTGACTCGCCGTATGGCCAAGTATCTGGCCGAACGAGAGCGGGTTAGCATCCGTTGCAGGGCTTTCACCCTGCGCCAGTTGCCTTCCCTACAAGCCTTCGCAATCCGAATCTGCATCGCCCGTACGTTCTGCTGCACACGACACCAATCGATGTCATGCCAATGCTGCGGAACGCCGGAAGGCGCAGACCCGGCCAGTTGGCTAGGTACTATCATGCTGCCTTCCTCTCAAGTTTCCCCAAGCAGAAGACGTACGCATCCCCTGACGGGAATGGACGCTCCCGTCAGGAGTTGATAACAAAGAAGCCCATTACTGCTGGACTTCGAAGATGATTGAGACAGGTCTACTCAGCGTTCATGCGATAAAAGACCACGCAGAAGTCTGCCCGGTTTCCCGTGGGGGAATGTTCCACCCCCTATCCGCGCCATTACAGCCCGGCGTTCGCTTTTTCTGCGATCCCATACCCGCACAGCCAACAGATCCCCTTGCGGTTCACCTGCCCGAAGGCAGCCATACGGGCTTACCACGTTCCCTGTCTATCACACGATTGGTTTAGGGTCTGCCTTTTCACCGGAGGCCTTGTAGCGACGTATTCCCACATCCCACAGGAATAACTGGCCTCATACCTTTTGGTCCATGCCTGACAGCAGTTTTGGCATGTTTATCATTACGGCGTTTATCAGCAGTTCACTTACGTTACCCATGCCAACCAGCCTAGCGTCTCGACCCGGTACTGCTCCGAGCGTCTGTACTTTGCCTCACGGCAAAAGCACACCCTGATGGGGACTACATTGTCGGAAAAGCTTCACACCCCACCGTTACCAGTGACGCATGTTTTCCTAGGCTATCGTTGGTCGCACAACGAGTCCGCTGCTATCTCAGAGCAAGATAGTTGGACAATGACAGACAGAGTTTTCGCTCGTGTCTCCGATTTGATGTGAGCGAGGGACTGCAAGGCAGACGCTCAAAGAGTATTTCCTCCTGTTTAAGGCAGGAGGAATCCCTGCGGGGATTCTTCCCGCATGGGTAGGTCATGAGACCTATGTGAATGCACTATCTGATTAGGAACATGGCAGTAACCATGACGATGGTTGACACCAGCGTCATCAAACCAAAGTTCCAGGTCATTCTGTTCAGGGTATCTGAAATGAGTTTCCGCATTTCTACCTGAGCTGCAGATACGCCTGCTTTTTGAGCCAGACGTTTATGCATAACGACTTCATCAGTAGTGAAGTAGGCACTCCCAGTCCGAAATTCGGACCATAGCCGCGCTTCTGAGTGCTAAACGGCTTTGAGGTTCGCTATTGTCGCCGCAGCGACAACGAGTCCTTCTAAGCATTGGGACCCCTGGGCTGTTTTGTTTCCCGGATTGGCTGCCGAGCTATTGGTTTTCTTTACGGAAAAACCTTTGACGATGACGTCTCACCGCCAACCTGGAGGCACGCTACGCGTGTCGCACAAGATGCGTGATAATAAAGCATGCCCCGCTTGACGGCTAGCGCCGTCGGAGACCCTTGTAATGCCCGAGCAAGATCTACGTTTACAACAGCTGGAAGTCTGGCTGGATGAGCAGTTGCCGATCCTCTTCAACGCTCAGGACTGGGGCCCCGTGCCCCCGGCCACATTGACCGCGGCCAGCAGCGACGCGAGTTTCAGGCGTTATTTCCGATGGGAGGGCGGTGCCCATACGTTCGTCGTCATGGACGCGCCACCCCCCCAGGAAAACTGCAAACCTTTCGTCGATATTGCGCATTTGCTGGCGAAATCTGGAATAAATGTGCCAAAAATTTATGCAGAAGATTTGCCCCGTGGCTTTCTTTTGCTCAATGACCTGGGCAGAAAAACCTATCTGGACGTGATTGACGGTGAAAATGCCGATCAATTATTTGCCGATGCCATCGACGCGCTGCTGGCTTTCCAGCAATTGCCGATGGATGCGCCGTTGCCCAGCTATGACGTGGCCTTATTGCGTCGCGAGCTGGAACTGTTCCCGGAATGGTACGTGCGTCGTCACCTGGGCATCGACCTCGACCCTGAGCAACAAGCCCTCTGGCAACGTGCCAGCCAGCAGTTGATCGACAGCGCCCTGGCCCAGCCCAAGGTATTGGTGCACCGCGACTACATGCCGCGCAACCTGATGATCAGTGAGCCAAGCCCAGGCGTGCTGGATTTCCAGGACGCGGTCTACGGCCCGGTGACCTATGACATTACCTGCCTGTTCAAGGATGCCTTCCTCAGTTGGCCCCAGGCCCGCGTTCGTGAATGGCAGCGCGGCTATTGGCAGCGCGCCGGGCAACTGGGGATTCCCGTACAGGACGACTTTGAAGAGTTCCTGCGTGCCAGCGACCTGATGGGCGTGCAGCGTCACCTCAAGGTTATCGGCATTTTTTCGCGTATCTGCCACCGCGACGGCAAGCCACGCTACCTGGCCGACGTGCCGCGTTTCTTCGCTTATATAGAAGCGGTGCTGGCCGACAGACCTGAGTTGAGTGACCTGGGCGAATTGCTCGCCAGCCTGCGCGAACCTGCCGAGGCCAGCGTATGAAGGCGATGATCCTGGCGGCGGGCAAGGGCGAGCGCATGCGCCCGCTCACCCTGCATACGCCCAAACCGCTCGTGCAAGCCGGCGGCAAGCGGCTGATCGAGTATCACCTTGAAGCCTTGGCGAAGGCCGGCTTTACCGAGATCGTGATCAACCACGCCTGGCTCGGCGAGCAGATCGAAAGCTACCTAAGAGACGGTGCCCAGTTCGGTCTGCGCATCCGCTACTCCCCGGAGGGTGAGCCGCTGGAAACGGGAGGCGGCATATTCCAGGCGTTGCCGCTGTTGGGCGACGAACCATTTCTGGTGGTCAATGGCGATATCTGGACTGACTACGATTTCACCCAGCTCAAGCAGCCGATCCGGGGCCTGGCGCACTTGGTGATGGTCGACAACCCTGCGCACCACCCGTCGGGTGGGGATTTCTACCTGGATCACGGTGTGCTTCATGATGCCGCGCCCGGTGCCGATAACCTGACCTTCAGTGGCATTTCAGTGCTCGACCCCAAGTTGTTCGCGGGTTGCAGCGCCGGTGCCTTCAAGCTGGCCCCGCTGTTGCGCGAGGCCATGGCCAAAGGTTTGGTAACGGGGGAGCGCATGGCGGGACGCTGGGTGGACGTGGGGACGCTGGAGCGGCTGGCGCAGGTCGAAACCTTGCTGGCAAAGGGACGCTAGGATGTTGTGGCCAGGGACGCTGATCGGCGCCGGGGCTGGCTTTGCCATTGCCAGTATTCCGGGGGCTTTGTTGGGGGCATTGCTGGGGCAGGCCTTGGATCGTCGCTTGCAATTGCACAGTTGGGCGCAGTTACGTGAACGCCTGGGTGGGCGTCCGGCCTTGCGCAACGACGAACTGTTGTTCGTGCTGCTGGGACGCCTGGCCAAGAGTAATGGCCGGGTTGTCGATGGGCATATCCAGCACGCGCGCCAGGAAATGCGCGCACTGGATATGAATGAGCCGGCCCAGCGCCGTGCGATCAGTGCCTTCAACCGGGGTAAATCCGGCAGCGACCGGGTGCGCAGTTATCTGCGGGTGCTCAAGACGCAGCCCCATGCGGCGGAAGGCGTGCTGCGCGCCTGCTGGCGCATGGCGTGGGCGGACGGTCGGGCGGATGCTGCCGAGCGCGACCTGATCGACCAGTGGGGCAAGTGGCTGGGCTGGACGGCGCAGCAGCTGCAGGCGTTGGCGACCGATTACGCGCCGGAGCGCAAGCCAGTGGCCAATCGTGGGGGGGCCTACCAGGAGGCGTTGCGTATCTTGGGGGTGACGGCAACCACTGAGCCTTCGGTGATCAAGCGCGCCTACCGCCGCCTGCTCAGCCGTCACCACCCGGACAAGATCGCCGGCACGGGTGCCAGCCCCGCGCAAGTGCGGGAGGCGACCGAACGAACCCGTGAGTTGCATAACGCCTATGCGTTGATTCGTGAGCGGCGCGATTTTCGCTGAGGCTATCGCCACTCAACTCTATGTGGCAGTGGCAAGCCATAATTGTAATTAGATGGACTCGCCCAAGCCGAGGCGTCTATGCGCCACGGTGGCATTCTTATAGAAGCCAACGACAGCGAGGGCGAGCCCATGAAAAAGCATACGACGATCAATCAGTCTTTGTCAGCCG